>CAZRRU010000028.1:0-4206 GCA_964602635.1 uncultured Gemmatimonadota bacterium
GGTAGCAACGAGCAGGTGGGAACGGCCGTGGCGCTCACGATCCAGGGGATGCTCGGTCTGATCTGCGATCCCGTGGCGGGCCTGGTGGAGATTCCGTGCGCATACCGCAATGCCTCGGCCGCGGTGAACGCGGTCGCGTCGGCGGAGATGGCGCTGGCGGGGCTCGACTTCCCCATCCCGGTGGACCAGGTGGTGGACGTGATGGGTGACGTTGGAACGAAGATGGACGTTCGTTTCCGAGAGACCGCGCTCGGCGGACTGGCGGCGACGCCCGCCGGTCAGGAAATTGCCGCGCGCGCCGGGATGACGGAACTCGTTCAGCTGCAGCGCAAGGGAAGCACGAGAGGTGAGGGGTCGGCACGGTTCGGACCCTCCTAGGAGATAGCGAACCGCATGGCGGCGCGTCTGCGCGGCCGGGCGACAGGAGCACGCATGGTACTCGGAATACTGTTGGCGGCCGCGATCGGACTGGGCGTCATTCTCGGCTTGCTGGCGGAGATGCCGGCGAAGCAGATCGTACTGCAGTGCGCGGCCATGGGCGGCGCGGCGCTGGTGTTCTACGGACTGGTGAACCTGCTGTAGACTGTCGGTCCGCTCAGGACTCGCTCGGTTCTCTCCTCGATCGCCTTCTCTTTGCCAACTCGAGGCGGGCCGCCCGACGTTCCTCGGCGTCCCGGTACCGCCTGTACTCATCCTCGGTCCCTATTTCCAGCTTCGGAACTGCGCACGGCCGGCCCTCGGGATCCAGTGCTACCATGGTGACATAGCACGAGTTGGTGTGCCGGCTGTTTCCACCCGTCACCGGTTCCGCGGTGACTTTCACCCCGATCTCCATCGAGGTTCTACCTGCGGTGTTCACCGAGGCCCGCATCGTGACCACCTCTCCGATCTGGATCGGAGAGCGGAAGTCCACCTGGTCGAAGCTGGCCGTCACGCAGGGCCGTCCCGCGTGGCGTGTCGCGCACACGTAGGCGATCCGGTCCACGGCGGACAGGATCACACCCCCGAACACGTTGCCCGTCAGGTTGGCGTCCTGTGGGGCCATGAGCTGCGTCATGATGACTTGCGAATGCGACACGGGATGAGAATCGTCCCGTCCGATTCCTATCAGAACAGGGAGATTCGGGATCGTGGGGCTCACGGCACCTCCGCTGGAGTGAGCGTCTCGATGGACGTGACCACGACGACCGTCACGGCTTCGGAAACCCGATCGTCCTCTCCGTGCACGATCTTGCCTCCTCGAAAGGCTGAGTAGCTGACGAGGCCGGCGGCCAGGGCCCCGATGACGAGGACGAAGCGCCTGAGTCGCCGGTCCCTGGGCTGAGCCATCGAAAACCCGGCGAATATCCCGCAGGTGACGAGTACGATCGAGGCCCAGGTCGCCCAGGTGCGGTGGTCCTGCACGAGGCCCGGTGCAACGAACGTCCGGCCGGCCACGTCGTCGGCGCTCGAAATACCCGTGATGTAGGAAGGGATTGCTGCTACGGCCGCTATCAGAAGCGAGATGAGTCCGTAGCGCTCCAGCTCGTCTCGACCCGAGACCCACCCGGCGAGACCCACGGCCACGCCCACGATCGGCAGCACGATCGCGAAGGGGTGCGTCACGAGGTGCAGGTATTCCCAGTTCACCGCCATCGCTCCAGTGATCGTTTCCCGCGCCGTTCGGTCCGGCGGCCGGCCGACAAGATAGGGGTACGGCGGCCGTCGATGGCAAGCCCGGAGACGCCTCGGGGCGTTCGTGAATCGGGGTTGACAGAGGGGGGGAAGAATGTAGAATAGGCGTCCCTGCTCAGCAGGGCGGGCCCCCTTCGTCTAGTGGCCCAGGATACCTGGTTCTCAGCCAGGAGACAGGGGTTCGATTCCCCTAGGGGGTATCAGCGGGTGCTTCGACACGGTCGGAGCGCCCGTTTTTCTTGTCCGCTTCAGTAGTCCACCGGTCGCAGATACCATTCGCCGATCGTGGTGCCCGACAGCATGGCCACCGTCGGGAGGTTCCGTTTCCAGTGCGTGCCTTCGAGGCGACGGAACACGATATCGACCTTTGCGGGGTCGAATCCGGACCTGGCCAGCCAGGCGGGAGAGCGGCCGTTCAGCAGGTGATAAAGGATCAGGTCTGCCTCGGGGTAGGATACGCCGAGGTCGTCCTCGTCCGTCTGCCCGTGAATCAGGTCCGCCGTGGCCGGCTTATCGACGACCTCGGATGGCAGGTCGAGGTGTCGGGCCAAGGTCCACACCTGGGTCTTGAACAGGTCTCCCAGAGGGTTGATCGGCGGCGAATCGTCAGCGTGCCACGTGAAATAGCCAAGCAACCGCTCCGACTTGTTTCCGGTGCCGATCGGCAGGGCGTGCAGTTTGGCCGACTGATCGAACAGCACGATCATGCGCGTGCGGGCCATCACGTTGCCCCGTCGGGTCGGGTCGGCATCCGGCTCATTCTCCTCGAGGTCCCCGTCCACGGCGTCGCTGATGTCCCCCGTCCGGGTGCCGATCCCCAGACTCTCGGCCACGAGCATGGCGTGCGCGGCGCTCTCCGGACTCGACGTGCGGTACGGAAGCAGGAACGCTGTCACGTTCTCCGGGCCCAGGGCTCGAGCGCACAGAGCCGCGGTCAAGGCCGAGTCCACTCCTCCGGATAGGCCGACCACGGCGCGCTCGAAGCTCCGGCGCTCCAGCATCTCGTCCCGGAGGAAACGCACCAGCCACTCGGTCACCAGATCGGGATCGATCGCGATCAAGGCGGGATCCATGGCCGCGGCCAGTCCGGCGCGTGCCGGGCGCCCGGCACGTTCGCCCTCGTCCCCGGAGGCCGTGGTTGTCTCCGGTCCGACCGCGGCGAAGCCCCCCTCGTCGGGCGGGAGGCGACGGCTCTGCAGCAGACTCGGCAGGGCACGCTCCAGGTCGGCGAGCAACGGCTGGTCGGTCCGCGCGGCGGTGAGCTCTTCGAGGTCCAGACCAGTGCCGATGAGCGCCTCGTCCCACAGCGGGCCCTCCGCCAGGAGGTGGCCCCGCGGACCGTATACCAGGGATCCTCCGGCGAATCCCTTGCCGCCTTCAAATCCGGTGAGTTGCGACACGGCCACTCCCAACCCGTGCTCCTCCGCCGCTCCCTGCGCGAGCCGCCGCCACCTCGCGAGGTTGGACGGAATTCCGCTTCCGGGCTTCGCGCCACGGGCGGGAGAGGCACTGGGCACCATGAGGAGCTGCGCGCCGTCCAGCGCGGCGAGCGTCGCCGAGATCGAGTGGAAAAAGTCCTCACAGATCAGCATCGCGGCCCGGCCCCACCGGGTATCGAACGCCCGGACCGAGTGTCCGGCCTCGACGAACCGCTCCTCCTGGAACACACCGTAGGTCGGGAGGAACACTTTGCGGTGGACGTGCACGATCCGGGGTTCACCGGCGCCCAACTCGACGTACATCGCCGAGTTGTACAGGCGGTGCCCCCGCACTTCGTAGAAACCGATCACGACATCCAGGGCGCACCCATCGCCGCCGCCGCGCGCGTAGCGCTCCGCCAGGTCCGAGGCGAGGCGCATGGCCGGGACCGCATGCTCGCGGACGCCACCTTCCAGGAAATAACCGGTGAGCGCAGTCTCCGGATACACGACCACGTCCGGAACGGGATCCCGCTCGAGGATCCGAACGAACGACTCCTCGATCCGGTCCAGGCTGGCTGCCGGGTTTCCCTTGACCGGGCGGAACTGGGCTACGGCGATCTCGACGTGCATATGATCACGATCCGCAGATGGGAGGCTGAATTCCGGGAGTGGAAAGTCAGGTTCGCCGGAGCCGGTGTCAATCAGGGCACCGTTTCCCGCGGCGCGCGCCGCATGTATGGTGTGCCCCGGGCGGTGACGGTCACCGCCATGACCCCGTGGGGAGATACCGGTCTTGACTTTCACGCCGCTCGCGCTGGGATACGCGATCGCACTGGCGATCGGCCTGCCCCTGCTCGCGTTCCGAACCGGTCTGCGGGAGGAACACGTCGCGGAGGTGGAGAAGGCACGCTCGGCCGTCTACTTCTCGGCTGCCGTGTCGATCGGAGTGCTTGCCGCCGTCACGTTCGGGATCTCGGCGTGGCAGGACATCCCCCCGGCTGCGGTCGGCTGGAAGGTGGAGGCTGCCGGGCACGCCTTCGTGTGGGCGATCGGCGTGGCGGCAGCAGGACTGGCCACCGTGTGGCTGGTCGTGCGACTCGGTCAGACCCTG
>CAZRRU010000029.1:0-5310 GCA_964602635.1 uncultured Gemmatimonadota bacterium
CCTGGCCACCGGCGCGAGTCGCTCCGCCGTCTCCTCCCAGTCCGTCTCCCGGCGCAACACGGCCAGGATCCGGCCGCCTCCCTCACGGTAGTAGTAGGTCGGGCGGCGATTTCCGTCCGGCTCTCGTATCCACCAGCGGCGAATGATCCACGCGCCCTCCGGCAGCTGCTCGAATTCCAGGAACCCGCCGTCCAGCACGCTCTGCGGCACCCGATCCGAAACGTACCTGTACTCTAGAGTACGCAGCTTCCCGTCGGCGGCATCGAGCCACAGCGTTCCCTTGACATCGACCCTGTCACCCGTTTCGTGCTCGGGCTCGAACGCCAGGCCGAGCCGGTCTCCCTTCCGCCGGGGCCGGTAGCAGTGCGTGTTCTGGAAGGGCTCCGAGAGGAGGGTGCGGGCGTCGGGGGCGAAGAAATGGTGCTCCCCCCACCGGAAGCCGCGTTCCACCAGGACTTCGGGATCGAGCGCGTAGAAACCGGACGAGCCGTAGATGGTCGTCTCGTAGGTTCGAGCCTCAGCGTTCGACGGATTCGTGGGCCGGCCCGCCAGATCGACCCGCACGTTGTCGTAGACCTCCGCACGATACGAGTACAGACCACTCTCATCGGTGGCGATCTGTAGCTCGAGGGCCTTTTCCACCTCCGTCCAGATGGCGAAGAGATCGGATCCCTCCTCCTGGCCCAGTCCGCATGACTTTCTGGACGAAACCTCGAGCTTCTCGAGTGTGATCGCCGCATCCGAGGCGATCAGGGTCAGGGGGTAAGTCTCGCCCTCGACCAGCTCGAGCGGCTCCGACAGGGTCATGCGGAATCCGATGCGTTCGGCACGCACCCGATATGTGCCGGGTGCGGAGGCGGAGAGCCGGAACGTGCCTCTCTCGGTGGTGACGCTGCCCGAGACGTTCTCGCCCGCGTCATCCACGAGTCGGACCAGGGCCCAGGGCACCGGCCCCCCGTTCGCAGAGACCAGGCGGCCCGCCACAGCCTGAGCGAGAGCAGTCCCGGCGCAGGTGAGAAGGGCGAGAGCCGCGAGCCCGGCCGTAAGCAGCGCCAGGCGGACCCTCGTTGCGCGAGGCCTGAGAGTGCGGTCGACGAGCCAGCCTCCGACGCTGAAGCTTCGGACTTCCACGGCGTGCACCGGGTCGGGGAGGGGAGCGACTCCACATCAAATGTAGTCGCGAGGCCCGCAGCAGCAACGCTGGCGGGCCCGGAGAGGCCAGCCCTCCAACGTTTGACGAGTACCCGGAACTCACGTATCCTGTTAGTGGAATCCCCCTTACACATCTGCAACTGCGGCCCCCGCACGCAGCACTCCCCCCACTGGGAGAGTCGCATGGTTGACCTGGAGGCAAAGCTTCGCGCCTCGCTCGACGGCCGATACGCCATCGAGGGAGAGGTCGGCCATGGGGGCATGTCCGTCGTATACCGGGCGGTTGACCTCAAGCACAACCGCGCGGTGGCGATCAAGGTGCTCCGGCCGGAGCTGTCCGAACAGATCGCCACGGATCGGTTTCAGCGGGAAATCGAGGTCGTGGCAGGTCTCACGCACCCGCACATTCTTCCTCTTCACGACTCGGGCGAAGCGGATGGCCTTCTCTATTACGTGATGCCGTACATCGAGGGCGATACACTGCGGGCCCGCCTGGACCGCGAAGGTCGCCTGCCCGTGCCGGACGCCATCCGCATCATTCGCCAGGTAGCCGGCGCGCTCGGATTCGCTCACCGGAGCGGCATCGTCCACCGCGACGTGAAGCCCGGGAACATCCTGCTCACCGGGGAGCACGCCGTTCTGGCCGACTTCGGGGTGGCGCACCTCGTCGAAGTCGATGGCGCCACCCTGACCAGTATCGGATTGGCTCTCGGGACGCCGGCGTACTTCAGCCCGGAACAGGCGACCGGCGATCACGACATCGACGGGCGATCGGACATATACTCACTGGGCTGTGTCCTGTTCGAGACGCTGGCGGGCAGACCTCCGTTTACGGGACTAAACGTCCGCGCTCTCTTCAAACAGCACATCCTGGACGCTCCGCCCCGCGTGAGGGATCTGAGGCCTGAGGTTTCCGACGGACTGGAGGCCGTCGTCCAGACCACACTCCAGAAAGAACCCGAGAGCCGCTTCCACACCGCCGACGAACTGGCCGGTGCGCTGGATCTGGTCTCGGGCGGCTACGAGGCCGTGACGGCCTCGGCGCTGCGCAAACTGATCGGGCCGCGGCACCGGTGGCTGCACGGAAAGCGGCTGGCGGCGCTGGTATCCGCGGCTGCGGTGGTGCTCATCGGCGGCGGGCTGCTGCTGCGGAGCATTCTGCAGAGTCCGGCCTTCACGGGTGCGTATCCCACGTACGCTATCCTGCCGTACGAAGGCTCGGAACTGACGGATGAAGAAATCCGTTTGTCGGGACTCGCGGCGAGGGAGCTGTACTGGCACCTGATGGACTGGGAGTCCATCACGGTGGTCGGTGGTCCCGCCCTTGAGGGCCCGACGACGAGAGTGGTCCAGGCGGGACTGGGCATTCCGACGGCATCGCTCGCCGCGGGGCTCGAGCTGCTCGAAACCCTGAACGCCACCCACCTGGTGTACGTCGAGGCCAACACCCGTGGCGACTCGGTGCAGATCGCGGCCAGCATTCACCGGCGGGGCTCGCGGGTAGCGGCGGAACGGCCGGTGCAAGGCGGTGGCCTCAAGTCAGAGGTGGTGCAGATCACGGCGGGGCTCGCACTTCAGATTCTCGGCCTGCACGCCGAGCCCGCCGCGCTGAGCGACCTCCTCGCCCGGTCGCCTAACCACACGGCTCATCAGCAATTCGAAGAGGGCCGGGCGGCGCTATGGGACTGGCGCCTCGCGCAGGCGGAAGCACACTTCCTCGCCGCGATCGAGCAGGACTCGGCGTTCGCCCTCGCTCACTACCAGCTCGCGATGACGATGTACTGGCGCACCGTTCGCGACCCGGAGCGCATCCTGATCGGCGAGGCCATTCAGTACCACGTGGGTCGTGCCGATCGGTTCGGAAACGAGGAGCGGCTGCGACCCGGCGAGCGCCGTGACCTGGATGCCTTCCGCGCTTTCTGGGCGGGAGACTACGCGACTGCGCGGGCCCGGTATGCTGCGATTCTCGAGCGGGAGCCGACGAGCCTCGACGCACTCGTGCTCGCAGGGGCGGTAGAGTTCCAAGACCCGTGGGCCGCTACCGACTCGGGAGGCGAACTCGCGGGCCCCCGCGGCGACTGGAACCGCGCCCGCGCCATGTTCGATTCCGCCGCAGTCCTGACTCCACACGTTCAGCTGGCGTGGGGCCAACTGTTCGAGATCGATCGAGAGGTGGCCCGCGTGGCGCTCAAGGGACGGTGCCTTGGCTTCCTGCCTCCGGGAGGGCCGTTGATCCCACCGTACTTGTTCCCGGAGGCAGCGGAGACGGGAGACTACTGTCCGTACGTCGAGGACGGCCTGATCCGCTGGCGTCCCGACTCGCTTCCCGCGGCGCTGTACGAGCGTGCAGCCACGGAAGCGTGGCAGATGCGGGACAGGACAATCGAGCGGCTCGATTCCTGGGCGAGAGTCGAACGGGATCAGGCCCGCCCGCACGAGGAGCTTGCCGACTGGATGCTGTGGGAGCGAACCGTTCGGGGCTGCGGGGCTGATGCCGAGTGGGCCGACTCTCTGCTCCTGGAGGCCCGCAGGCACACTGAAGAGGCGCTCGCGATTCGCGGGGACACGACGCCGGAGGACCTGATCCGGCTCGGCGGGCTACTGCTGGCCAGCGGCGAGGTGTCCCGCGCGATTGAACACACCGACCGTGCCCTTGATGCCCTTGGCGACTGGCAGACGGGGGCCGGGATCGTGCCGCCCAAGAGCGCTGCCAACGTCTATCTGGCGGTCGGCGGCGGCCACCCGACCGTCGAGATTCTCGAGGCGGCCGAGGACAAATCCACGTGGTCAGTCCCGGATACCACCGTGGAGCTGGGGTCGATCTCGGGTGGACCCGTGTGGGGTGCGGTGAACGCCCTCTACGCGCTCGGGATGACGGGGGACGACGAACCGGGAATCTCCCGCCGCCTGGGCACTCTGGAACGGACCTGGGCCGGGCTCGGGTACTCAGAACGCCAGCAAGCCCTCCTGCGCTACTACACGACGTCCATGGTTTCAGCGGCACTGCTGCGCCAACCTGGAATGTGGGCTGGCTGGTTCGAGGATTGGGATGAGTTCGGCCTCGAGGTCCCTCCCGTCTGGAAGGGGATTATGGCCGCCGAGCAGTCCCCGGACGGGGCACGCGACCAACTCGCGGTCGCGGTCGGGGAGCTGCGAGACCGGTCGCCGGGGCGACTCAGAGCCGCCCACTACTACATGCCGATTCAGCTTGCGGAGAGACTCGGCGAGGATTCCACCGTGGCGGACCTGGCGGCCCTCGCTGCCGGCTGTCCCCTCCGGCTGGACAACGTCGACTTCGGGTGGGGAATGAGGAGGTACCTGGCCGGCGAATAGCGTCAAAGTGCAACGCGTCATCCCGCCGGCCGAGAAGACGGCGGAGAAGGCACTTCGTGGATCAAACGAAGCACATGCCAGATGCACCTGAGCGCGTAAGGCCTGAAAGGAGGCTCTCATGAAGTGGAAGCACTGGCTGACGGTGGCGGTCCTGGCTCTCCTGTGCGTAGGTGCCTACAAGTACGTAGGCGCCCAGGAACGCCTCGTTCCTCTCACGGTAACGCTCGAGAACGAGCAGTATAGTCCAAACGTCACGTGGGTTTCATTCCCAAGTGTGTCGGAAGAGACGTTCTCTCCGGACCCGGTCCTCCGAATCCAACACTTGGTCGAGCCCGGCGTAGGCCCCGATCCCAGCGGCGACCGTTATCTGCTCGTTGTAGGAACCCACGTGGGCGACCCGGACCACGGACATACCTTTACGGACACTCTTTCCTTCGGGGCGACAGCAACCTGCCAGAACGGCCCGGGCGAGGGGTCCATCGAGAGGATTGCCTGCGCCGTCGTCAAGGCGGGTAACATGCTGGTTTGCTCGGCCACATACGATGGGATGGACAATCCACCCCCCAGGTGCGAAGGAACGACTGCGTGCTTGAGATGCCCCGGGGGATTGAAGGTATGTGGCTCCGATCCTGAATGTTTCTGAGTAGACCGGGCAGTTCGCGAGGTAGCTCCCGATACCGGAGGCGCCCGGCAATGCTGCCGGGCGCCTTGCCATTGATCCGTGACCGCGGCGAGTCTCGCGGCTACCCGGCCGCCAGCTCTCGCGCCGTCTGCGCCAGCAGCATCAGGCGCTCGGAGTCCTGCGAGTGCGTGGCCTCTTCGCCG
>CAZRRU010000030.1:0-11800 GCA_964602635.1 uncultured Gemmatimonadota bacterium
GCCGTCGGTCGCGCAGGACCGGGGACTGACCACCAACGCCATGCTGGCGATCGGGTCCGAAGCCGAACTGACTTCGTCACTGACGTTCGTCGACGTGGACGGCGACGGGGACCGGGACGTGATCTTCGGGAATGGACGCCACTGGGCCGAGCAAAACGAGGTCTTCCTCAACAACGGCTCCGGGCTCTTCACCGTTGCGTACGCGCTCGGCCCTGAGAAGTCGACCACGTACGCGGTTCCGGCCGGCGACCTGGACGGCGACGGGGACGCCGATGTCGTCGTGGCGAACGATCGCGCCGAGAACTGGGTGTACCTGAACGATGGCTCCGGACAGTTCGAACGGGTCGGTTCGGTGGGTCCGGAGGTCGAGTCCACGCGCGGCGCTCTTCTCCACGACCTGAACGGCGACGGCGCGCTCGATGTCCTCGTCACCAATCGCGGAGACCCGAACGGTATCTACCTGAACGACGGAAACGGACGCTTCGGCTCGAAACAGGAATTCGGCGAAGCCAGCGGCGCCACGATCGCCGTGGCCGTCGGCGACCTGGATGGGGACGGTGATCCCGATCTGGTTCTGGCGAACCGAGACGGACAGGCGAATCAGATCCTCGTGAATGACGGCGCCCTCGGTTTCGACGACGTCCGCACGTTCGGGACCGGGAGCGACACACGGTCCATCGCGGTGGCCGATGTCGACAGCGACGGAGTGCTCGACATCGTGGCCGTGAACATCGGCGCATCCAACGCGGTCTACATCGGACGGGGCGACGGGAGTTTTGAGGACGCCGTGTCGTTTGGCGGGTCGGAACGGTCCTTCTCCGTTGCCACGGCCGACGTGGATGGGGATGGCGACGCGGACATCCTCGTAGCCAACGCCGGCGACCGGAACGCCACCTACGAGAACGACGGCTCGGGAACCGGCTGGGAAGAGCACTGGCTGGGCGACGACGACCACTCGACGTACGCGGTGGCCGTAGCCGATCTGACCGGCGACGGCTTTCCGGACATCGGGTTTGCCAACTCCGGCGCCCGAAACCGGATCCTCATCAACGTGCCGTCGCGATGAGTGCCGCAATGATCCCGCGCGTCGGCCGGCATGGTCCAGGAATTTACCGTCGAGTAGTCTGCTCGCCGTCCGGCGTGGCAGCGAGTCAACGTTACCCAGCTATTTTTGGAGGAATAGAATGTCGAGCATGAGTGGAAAGGTGGCGCTGATCACCGGAGCCAGCAGTGGGATCGGGCGAGCAACGGCCGCGGCATTCGTAGCGAAGGGGGCCAGGGTGGTGGTTGCCGCGCGCCGGGAGGACGAACTGGCCGAGCTCGTCGGTGAGATCGAGGCTCGGGATGGAGAGGCGACCTTCGTGAAGACGGATGTTTCCGTAGCGAAGGACGTGGAACGAATGGTCGAGCACACGATCGATACATTCGGGCGCCTCGACTACGCCGTGAACAACGCGGGCATCGAGGGGCAGCTCGCCGGCATCACGGATTTGCCCGAGGACGCATGGGACCGCGTTCTCGACATCAATCTGAAGGGCACGTTTCTCTGCATGAAGTACGAGGCCAAGGCCATGCTTGCGGGTGGGCATGGCGGGGCGATCGTCAATATCGGCTCCGTGAACTCTTTCCTCGGATTCCCCACCGGCTCGGCCTATGTCGCCTCAAAACATGGGCAGGTCGGGCTGACGACGAGCGTTTCCGCGGAGCTGGCGCCGGAGGGAATCAGGGTCAACATCGTCTGTCCGGGGATCATCGATACGCCGATGCATCACCGGGTGCGAGGCCTGATCGGCGACGAGATTTACGACGACCACATGAAGCCACGGGTTCACGTGAGACGCTTCGGTCGCGCGGAGGAGATCGCCCAGTCCATCGTATTTCTGTGCTCGGACGAAGCCAGCTACATCACCGGCACGACACTCACGCCGGATGGCGGGCTCACCCTGACGATCTGACTTCAGGATATGTCCGCGCGATGACTTCGGAAGCGCCGCTATCGATCCAACTGAAACGCGTCTACGAGGAGCCATCGCGTTCCGATGGTCATCGAATTCTCGTCGAGCGGCTCTGGCCCCGCGGCATCTCGAAGGAGGCCGCCCGGATCGACCTTTGGGCCAAAGACGTCGCTCCTTCCACCGAACTTCGGCAGTGGTTCGGCCACGAGCCCGACAAATGGGATGAGTTCAAGCTGAGGTATTTTGATGAGCTGCGCGCGAGGCGGGATTCCCTGGAGCACGTAAAGGGACACGTCCGAGCGGGTCAGGTCACCTTCGTCTTCGCTTCGCGAGAGTCGAGGTTCAATAACGCCGTCGCACTCAAGGAGTTCCTGGAGCGAGTCGAAGCGGAATAGGCCTATCGGGTCTGCTCACGAACGGCGCTGACTTCGCTCGGGAGTACCTCGAAACCTGCGTTGTCCCACCGGCTGTACACGAAGGTCAGCACGTTGGCGACATCTTCGTCGCTGAGCTCCAGGAGCGGCATGGTGCTGTTGAAGGCCGCGCCGTTCACCGTGATGGGACCGTCCAACCCATTCACGACGACTCCGATCGCGCGCGCTTCATCCGCGTTCAGGAAGTCGGAGCCCGCCAGCGGTGGGATCGCGCCGGGGATGCCCTGGCCTTCGGCCTGATGGCATGCCACGCAGTTCTGAGTGTAGACCCGTTGTCCGAACGCGACTCGCTCCTGGATGGTGGAGGCTCGCTGAGGCTGAGGCTGATCGCCAGGCAGGGCCTGCACGGCACCGCCCTCAGGCAAGTACACACCCTCGGCGATCCGACCGGAGTAGATCACCGAGTCCTCCGGGCCGGTCACGGTCAATATGCCCAGGGCACCTTTGTTGAATGCCCGGAAGATCGCGTGGTCCACCAGCAGGTAGTTTCCGGGGACCTGGACCTCGAACTCGACGATGGCTGCGCCTCCCGCCGGTACCAGGGTCGTCTGGACATTTTCGACCGCGCTCGATGCCGCCTCGTGATAAACCAGGTCGAAGATCTCCCCGATTACATGGAACGAGGACACGAGGTTGGGACCGCCGTTTCCGACGAAGAGCCGGACCCTGTCCCCGACCTCCGCTGTGAGCGCCCGGTCTCCGACGAGTGAGCCGACGGAACCGTTGAACACCACGTAGTCCGGGGACTCGGCCAGGGCTTTCTCCATGCTGAAGTTCTGGAGTCCCGGCTCACCGTAGCCGCCCGCCGTATAGACCTCGCCCTGCATCACGTAGTACTCGAGATCCACCGGCGGCAGGCCGCCTTCGGGCTCCACCAGGATGAGGCCGTACATGCCGTTGGCGATGTGCATTCCGACCGGAGCCGTTGCACAGTGGTAGACGTAGAGACCCGGGTTCAGTGCCTTGAAGACGAAGGTGGCGCTCTGTCCCGGAGCCACGAACGAAGATGTGGCGCCGCCGCCAGGGCCGGTGACGGCATGCAGGTCGATGTTGTGCGGCACCCGGCTGTCCGGGCGGTTGTTGAGATGGAACTCGACGACGTCACCCTCGCGCACGCGGATGAATCGACCGGGGACCTCGCCGCCGAACGTCCAGAATGTGTACTCGACGCCGTCCGCCAGGCGCCCAACCAGCTCCTGGGTCTCCAGATTCACGACCACTCGGACAGGCTGGTCGCGGGCAACGGGAGGCGGTACGGCCGGGGCAAGCGTGAGAACGGCCTCCTCCGACCCTGCGACGGCATCGTCGCCACCTGAACGAGCGACTTCGCATCCGCACAAGATCACTGACAGCGAGGTCGCACAGAACATGAGAGCTGACCGGCGGCTTCGGTACGGTTGTTTCATTGTTCCTCACGGATGTGTAGCGAACGGTTCCTCACGGATGTGCGGCTGACGGCCCGGGTCGGACAGAGCCTCTTGCCAGGCGGGCCTCAAGATAGGCTCAGTGTCGTCGGCGACCAACTCGCTCCGGTTGGGTCCCGGGCCGTGTCGCCGGCGCGCCGCAAACGCGGGGCCAACGGGCTGGCCTGGTGTTATCATGAGGACGATCACGTTTCGTCCCTTGAATCGATCTACCGAGGCCTACAATGAGAACCAATCCATCCTCCGCCCGGCAGGGGTTGCTGACGGCGATTCTCACCATGTCGCTCGCCGCCTGTGCCAGCTCCGGCGCGCCGATCTACGAGTACCGGCCCACGGAGTCACCGCTGCGCTACGAGCTCACGGCGGACATTTCCAACGAAATCGAGACGCCAGGCGGCACGCAGACATCGGGCGGGGAGTCCGATGCCACCTTCACGGCGTCCATCGGGGAGCGAACGGACTCAGGCACCGTGTTTTCGGTGACGTTCGAATCCTTCCGCGCCGCGGCCAGCGGCGACCTGGGCTCCGGAGAAGTGGATGGTGGAGCAGTGGAGGGGACGAAGTTCGTGGCGGTGCTGAAAGATGGGGGCGTCGTGGACATCATCGAGGCGCCGGAAATCGACCTGGAAGGCATCAGCGCCGACGACCTCGCTGGTGTGGTGATCGGGCTTCTCATGCCACTTCCGCCGGGCGGGGCGGACACGTCCGAGAGCTGGCCTCACATCGTTGAAGCGCCGGTGGGCTCGGGTCTGGATGGCTCGTCGGCGTACACGGGAACGGCCCGGATGGCGGGCGACACGACGTGGAACGGTGTCCCCGCGGAGGTCATCGTTTCCGAAGGGAAGTGGGTGCTGACGGGCGCCGGCACACCGCCCGGGTCCCCGGCGCCCATCGAGCTGACCATGGAGGGGACCAGCTCCACTACGTACTACTGGGATTCCGCTCGTGGCGTCATGCTGAGTGCCGAGGCCTCCTCGCAGGGAAGCGGGTCCGTGGCGACGATGGGCTTCGAGATGCCGATAACGAACACTGCGTCCTCAACGACCACGCTGCAGATGCCGGGCGCAGCCGCCGACTGAGCCACCGTGAAGCCTTCCGGGTCGTCGGACCCTGAACGACAGAACCTTGCCGTCCGAGTCTGGCGGTCCGTTTTCCGGACTCCGCTCACTCCGCGAACGGAGCGGGAGCGAAAGCGGGTCGTGCTCGACTACTTCGTCCTGCATTTCCGCCCCGTACGCCTGCCGGAACGGACGATCGCGTTCCGGCACACCTTCGGGTTAGGCGGCATGTCCGCCACTCTCGTCTTCCTGATGATCCTGACCGGCGTGCTTCTGATGTTTGTCTACGAGCCGTCGCCGGAGCGCGCCTACCAGTCGATCGAAGGTCTGCGCCGTGAGGTTCGCTTCGGCGGACTCGTTCGCAACGTGCACCACTGGAGTGCCAATCTCCTGGTGCTCATCGTTTTCCTGCACCTGCTGCGAACGTTCTTCACCGGCGCGTTTCACGGGGCGCGCCAGTTCAACTGGGTGATCGGGGTCTTCCTCCTCCTGCTGGTGCTGGCCGCGAACTTCACCGGCTATCTACTGCCGTGGGACCAGCTGTCCTACTGGGCCATCACGATCGTGACGGGAATGTTGGGCTACGTGCCCTTGATCGGGGACGGGCTCACCCGACTGGCCCGGGGCGGCCCGGACATCGGAACGGCGACCCTGATCAACTTCTACACGTTTCACACCACCCTCATCCCGGTGACCCTCGTGGTACTGATGGGGCTGCACTTCTGGCGCGTGCGAAAAGCGGGCGGCGTGGTCGTCCCGCTCCCGTGGGGAGAAGAAGGGGCGGGCGAGCCGAATAAGCCGGACACGGTCCTGTTCGTGCCATCCCTCTTAATGCGCGAGCTGGTGACCGCGCTGGCGCTCACGGCTTTCGTGCTCGTGCTGTCCGTCGCGCTCGACGCGCGGCTCGCCGACGCGGCCAACCCGGGGATGAGCCCGAATCCCGCCAAGGCGCCCTGGTACTTCCTCGGCCTGCAGGAGCTTCTGCTCCACTTTCACCCGACGTGGGCCGTGGTCGTGCTCCCGGGGTTGGCGCTGTTGGGCATGCTCGCCATCCCGTATGTCCGCTACGAGCCGGAGATGGAGGGACGGTGGTTCGTGTCGCCGACCGGGCGGTCAATGGCCGCCGCCGCGTGTGTGGCTGCGCTGGTCCTCACACCGCTCTGGGTTCTGGCCGACGAATACGCCATCGACTGGTCCGGCTGGCTGCCGTTTCTGCCCACCACGCTCTCCGAGGGCCTGATCCCGGTCGCGATCGCGCTGGCGCTGACGTGGGGCGTCGCCCGCCTGGCCGCCCGTCGGTACGGAGGCAACCGGCAGGAGACGGTGCAGGCCGCCTTCGCGTTCGTTGCGACGGCGCTGATCATTCTCACCGTCTTTGGCGTGTGGTTTCGGGGCGCCGGTATGGCCCTGACCTGGCCCTGGAAGGTCGGCTGAGCCATGGCGCGTCGCCGTAAGAGTCGCGGATCGTCGGCTGGAAAGAAGAAGAAGGGCGCCGGGCCGCAGGATCCGCGTCCCCCGGAAGCTGAAGCACCCCGGGCAGAGCAAGCGCCGCACCCGACCGAGGAGATGCCGCCCCGTCGCGCCTTCCTCAGCCGCCTCTGGCTCGGGCTGGGAGGGCTCGCGGTCGCCCAGTACGTGTGGCTGGTGGTCGAGTTTCTCCGTCCGCGCCGCTCGGAAGTCGATGGGCCCGGGATCGTGGTAGCGGGGCCGGTGGACCAGTTTGATCCCGGCTCCGTAACCGCCTTTCCCAGCGGCAGGTTCTATCTAGCCCGATTACAGGACGGGAGCTTTCTGGCCCTCTCCCGCGTCTGTACGCACCTCGGCTGTACGGTCCCCTGGATTGCCGAAGAAGACCGGTTCGTCTGTCCGTGCCACGCGTCGGCATTCGACCTCCGTGGCGATGTGCTGAGCCCACCGGCGCCACGGGCGCTCGACATCCACCCCGTTCGCATCGAGAATGGGATCGTCAAGGTGGACACGGAGAGCACGGTCCGCCGCCGCTCGTTCGACGCATCCCAGGTGGCCCGCGCATGAGATCCGGATCAGACTCGCTCCGACGCTGGAAGATCGGCGGGATCGCGGCCACGGCCGTGATCGTGCTCTCGCTTCCGGTCTACGCCGTAAAAGAAGGACGGCAGCGGGCCGACTGGAATGCGGCCGACCGCGCACAGGAGCACGCGTTCGTCGGGGGAGACAAGTGCGTCGAGTGTCACGAGGAAGCGGCCGAGGCGTGGCGCGGCTCTCACCATGACATGGCGATGGCGCCGGCGGACTCGACCACGGTGCGAGGCGACTTTGGGGAGGTCGAGTTCGAGCACCGCGGGGTGACGAGCCGGTTCTACGAACGAGATGGGAAGTACTGGGTGCACACCGAGGGGACGGGCGGCGAGATGGCCGATTTCGAGATCGCCTACACGTTCGGCTGGGAGCCGTTGCAGCAGTACTTGATCGCGTTTCCCGGGGGCCGATACCAGACTCTGAGCATCGCGTGGGATACGGAGAAGGAAGAGTGGTTTCATCTGTATCCCGACCGGGACATTCCGCCCGATGACTGGCTGCACTGGACCCGTTCGGCTCAGAACTGGAACGGCATGTGCGCGGAGTGCCACTCGACGAGCCTCAAAAAGGGATACGACCCGGAGACTGACACGTTCTCCACCTCCTGGTCGGAGATCGACGTGAGCTGCGAAGCGTGTCACGGACCCGGCTCCCGGCACCTGGCGTGGGCGGAGCTTCCGCCCATGGCCCGTCCCGAAGTCCCCGACTACGACCTCGCCGTTCCCACCTCCGGCATCACCTCGCGCCAGCAGGTCGAGCTGTGCGCGCCCTGCCATTCACGGCGCACGGACCTCGGGGACTACGATCACGGCGACGAGAATCTGTTCGACAACTTCGTCCCGACCCTACTGGACGAAGGGCTGTACGAGGCGGATGGCCAGATCCTCGAAGAGGTATATGTGTGGGGGTCGTTCGTCCAGAGCAAGATGTACCGCAACAATGTCCGTTGTTCGGACTGTCACGATCCACACAGCCTGACGCTGCGAGAGGAAGGCAACGACCTCTGTCTACAGTGTCACCGGGCGGACACCTACGACGTGTTTGAGCACCACTTCCACGAAGAACTGACCGAAGCGGGCGAGTCGAACGAGGGCACTCTGTGCGTGAAGTGCCACATGCCCGAGCGGCCATACATGGTGATCGACTGGCGCGCCGACCACAGCCTGCGCGTGCCCAGGCCGGACCTGTCGGTCGAGATCGGGACACCCAATGCGTGCACCGCGGCCGGCTGTCACGAGGATGAGACCGACCAGTGGGCGGCCGACCATTACGTGGACTGGTACGGCCGGGCCCGCCGCTCACACTACGGGACGACGATCGTGGCCGGGCGGCGCCGCGATGCGGCGGCGGCCCCCGAGCTCATCCGGCTGGCCGGCGATTCGCTCTATCCGACCCTGGTGCGGGCCACGGCCCTCGGGCTGCTGCAGGGCTACCCCGGTCCGGAGTCGGCCCGGGCCCTGGGTGCCGCCCTCCAGGACGAAGAGGCACTGATCCGGCACACGGCCGTGATGGCGGTCAGCCCGGCAGATGCGGCCGAGCTGGTGGACCTGGTGGGGCCGCTCCTCTTCGACCCGACCAAGGCCGTGCGCGGCGAGGCGGCGGCTCAGCTCGCCGGAGTCCCGCGTGAGCTTCTGAAGCCGTACCAGCTCGAGGCCCTGGATGAGGCGACGGCCGAGTACGAGGGAGCGATGCGCTACCTGCTCGACTTCCCGTTCGCGAATCTCAACCTGGCCAACCTGTACCTGGCGCAAGGAGACACGGCGCGAGCCGAGGAGTACTACCAGAGGGCGATCACGATCGACGACCTCTTCTTTCCCGCCAAGATGAACCTCGCGGTGCTGTACAACGCGCAGGGCCGGAACGCGGAAGCGGAGGAGATGTTGCGCGAGGTTCTGGAGGGTTACCCGGAGAACCACGAGGCCGAGTACGCGCTCGCCCTGCTGCTGGTCGAGACCGGGCGGGCGGAGGAAGCGCTCACCTGGCTGACCCAGGCAGCCGACGGCCTGCCCGCGCGGACCCGCATCCGCTACAACCTCGGCCTGCTCCAGCAGCAGATGGGCCGTCTCGCGGCGGCGGAAGCTACTCTGCGTGCCGCCGTGGATGCCGAACCCAACAATCTCGAATACCTGTACGCGCTGGGCGACCACTACGCGAAGCGGGGCGACTATCAGCGCGCTCTGGCAGTGGCCGAACGGATGATCGAGACCCACCCCGAGGACCCGATCGGACGGGACATGAAGGCCGCGCTCGAGCAGGCGATCGCGGCGGGACAGAACTAGGGCGCGTCAGCGACCTGCGATCGCGGCCGCGATCTCGGCGAGAATCTCCGAGCGCTCGGTCCCGTCGATCACCCGTCCGCCGATGATGACGGTGTTGATTTCCCTCGTGTTCGCGATGTTCACGAGCGGATTCGCGTCGAGCAAAACCAGGTCCGCGATCTTCCCAGCTTCGATCGTCCCCAGTTGCGAGTCCAATCCCATGAAGGCGGCCGGAACAGACGAAGCGCTTCGCAGAGCATCGATCGCCGTCATGCCGAGCTCGTCGACCAGAAGCTGCAGCTCATCGTGGAGGCTGGACCCGAAGTAGACCGCGGTCGTCGGCGCGTCGGTCCCCGCCATCATCGGTACCCCTGCATCGTGCGCTTCGCGCAGGAACTCGTTGCTCTGCGTCACGATATGGCCGATAGCTCCCGCGGAGGGCCGTCCCTCGTCAGCCGCGTTCATGGCCAGCGTTTCTTGCCACGACTTCCGTATCGCGTTCGAGACATACCGGTTGCGTTCGTCGACCGCGCCATCGCGATCCGAGACGATCGCCGAGGCCACCTCGCTGGGCCAGGTCTCCTTACGGCCCGCGACGAGCGTAGGGACCAGGTGGGTACCGTT
The DNA here is from genome assembly GCA_964602635.1 of uncultured Gemmatimonadota bacterium. Classification (GTDB taxonomy): domain Bacteria; phylum Gemmatimonadota; class Gemmatimonadetes; order Palauibacterales; family Palauibacteraceae; genus Benthicola. Next base: position 9,812 of record CAZRRU010000030.1, read on the forward strand.
TAGGATCAGGGCATCGAAGATCTCTGCTTTCTCCTGATCGGTCTGGTCGTTGAACCCGGGATAGATGTTGTGCTCGACGCTCTTCTGTCCCGCGTCCGCCGTCTCGGTCAGACTGACGATCCACAGGTAATGGCCGACCAGCTGAAGTCCTGCCTGGTCCGCGGCCCGGGCGATGGCCAGGTACGCCTCCTTCGAGGCGGCGTGGCGGATCTTGATGAAGTCTACGCCTGAAGCGGCGAGCGATTCGACGACTGCTACGCTCTCGGCCGAATCGCCGGCGCTGATCCGCGTACCGAGAAAAGGCTCTGTCTGCTCCCCGAAGCCTTGCTCTCGCAGCAACGCGACATACTGGTCGAGCCACCCGGTGCTTTCCAGCATCCGGCCGGACGTCTTGATGCGGGGCCCCAGGAGCGTACCGGCCGCGACCTGGTCCCGGATGGCCGTCGTCGCCTCGAAGTCGCTTCCCATGTCGCGAACGCTCGTCACCCCGTTGACGACGAATAGCGGGAGTGTCCCTTCAAGGTCGCGAAGATGCACGTGCATGTCCCAGAGGCCCGGAATCAAGTACTTGCCGGAGCCGTCGATGACGCGCGCCGAGCGGGGGTAACTCAGGCTGGCGGTCGCGCCGATCTCGCGGATGCGGTCCCGATCGATGACGACCGTCATGCCGGGTCTGGCGGCACCCCCTGTTCCATCTATGAGGGTTACCTCGGTGATCACGAGGAGCTCATCGTGAGGTTCGGCGGATGTGCAGCTCAGCGAGAGCACCACTGCCAGAACGAGCGAACTGAACGCGTTCTTCATGATTTGCCGGGAGCGGAGTCTCGTTCCTCGGCCCGGGTCCGCCACCGAACGATGTTGTATTCGGCCCCGAACACCAGGACCAGCGCGGAGAAGTATAGCCACAGAAGCAGCACGATGATCGACGAGAGCGATCCGTAGACGGCCTCGAGTTGGGCCACGCGGCCGACATAGACCAGAAACCCGTGCTTGCCGAGCTCAAAGGCGACGGTTGCCAGGACAGCTCCGGGGAGCACCTGTCGCCAGCGGGTCTCAATGTACGGAGTGACCTTGTAGATCAGCGCGAAGATCAGGAAGGCGGACACCACCCCGGCAGACGACGCGGCCAGTCGGCCAGCCAGTCCCGGCTCGAGGCCAATCCTCTTCAGGAGCTCCAGATCGATGTTGGCGAGGATTCCGATCGAGGCGGTCAGGCCCACCGACAGCACGATGAGGATTGAGAGGACCAGGGTCATCAGCACGTAGCGCAGCTTCCAAGCGACGTAGGACTGCTGTCGCTCGGCACCGATGGCCCGATTCACTGCCCGGGTGATCGCTCCGAATCCCGAGCTGGCCGACCACAGTAGACCAGCCGCACCGATCAGGCCCAGCGCCCCTCGGAGATCGACGACAGTGTCGAGGTTCTCCCGCACCAGATCGGCGCTTCCCGGCAGGGTGTTGGCCAGTATCTCGTAGAGGCGTGCCTGGGCGGCGTCGGACTGAAAGAAGTGCCCCACCGCGGCCATGACCCCGAGCATGAGAGGGAAGATCGAGAAGAACGTGTAGTAGGTGATCGCGGCGGCCTGATCGAGCGCAAAGCCTTTGACTCCCTTCCGCACGGCCTGATACAGGATCTTCAGCTCGCGCATCGCGCTACGTACCATCTGCTTCAGTCGACTCGCTCTCTTGGTTCGACTTCACACGTCCGGTTTCGAACCGATACAGCAGGTCGGTCGCGCGCTCGTCGCCGGTCATCGATTCGATCGACCACTTCGATGACAGGAGATAGCGGATGCGGAAGGTGCTGATCGGCTGATAGATGCCGACTCCGTAGCCCACGTACAGCCTGGGGGTCAGGTACTTGCCGAGCACGAACTGGGCGCGATCCTGGGTGGACCCGGTCTCGATCCGCGCCTCGTCGAGCCCGACGCTTGGTGCGAGGCTCATGGTCAGCACGTTCGCTCCAAGCACCGCCGCGGCGTTGTTGGC
>CAZRRU010000031.1:0-5058 GCA_964602635.1 uncultured Gemmatimonadota bacterium
GACCACCCAGCGCGGCATCTCCCCGTTGACTTCCGCGGCGAGCTCTATGAAACGCGTACGGTACTGCAGAGTCTTCATCTTCCAGGCGAGGAACAGCGGGTCGATCGGAATACAGTGTCCGCCCAGGCCAGGCCCGGGAAAGAACCGCATGAAACCGTACGGCTTGGTCCCGGCGGCGTCGATCACTTCCCAGACATCGATCCCCAACCGATCGGCGATCAGAGCCATCTCGTTCACGAGGCCGATGTTCACGGCCCGGAACGTGTTCTCGAGGATCTTGGCGAGCTCCGCGACTTCGGGGGACGAGACCTCGACCACCTGATCGATGACGTCCGCGTACAATGCGACGGCGAGACGGTGGCAGTTCGTCGTCAACCCGCCCACGATTTTCGGCGTGTTCGCGATTCCCCACGTCGGATTCGCCGGGTCCACGCGCTCCGGACTGAAGGCGACGAAGAAATCGAGACCCGCTTGGAGACCGGTTGCCTCGAGAGCCGGCGCGACCAGGTCACGCGTCGTTCCCGGATACGTGGTGGATTCCAGAACGACCAGCTGTCCCTTCCGAAGCACGTCCGTCAGCGACTCCGTCGCCTGCATCACATATGAGAGATCCGGATCCTCGGTTTTCGACAGAGGGGTGGGGACACAAATGACCACAACGTCGGCGTCCGCAAGTTGGGCGAAGTCCGTCGTGGCCGACAAGAGGCCCTTCTCGATGGCCCGAGCCACGGCTGCCGTGGGAACGTCCCCGATGTGCGATTTTCCGGACCGCAAGCCCTCGACGACTTGAAGATCCACGTCGAATCCCAGCACCTGGAACCCGGCCTCGACGAACGCCATTCCCAGCGGCAGACCCACGTACCCCAGGCCGACGATACCGACGATGACTTCCTTGGTCTCGATCTTCGACAGCAGCGAATCGTATTCGGACATTGCCTTGGTCCCCGCGACAGAGCGAAATGCAGAGTGCGTTGCCGTACTCCAGTCCCTGAGTTCGGAGCATGTATCGTGCCTGACGACCGATCCGTCCGGGCACAGATGCGGCACGGCCGGCGGACGTTGGTCCGCCGGCCGCGATCATGATCGAGCCTGTATCGTGGGCTACTCGCTGCCCATGATTCGGGTCGCGTAGCCGTTCGACGGATCGCCACCATTCGCTACGATCGCTCGTACAGTACCCGGCCCCCGATTGTAGGCGAGGAGCGCCAGCCGCATGTCTCCGGCGTTCTCCTCCAACAGGAGTCGGAGATAGCGGAAGCCGAGCCGCAGGTTGACGTCCCTCTCGTACAGGTCGATCCCGCGAGCATTGGCGTCGAGCCATACTGCCGTGCTCGGAAGGATCTGGGTGTAGCCCACGGCGCCTGCCTCGCTAAGCGCGTTCCGACGGAAAGACGACTCGGTCTCGACGAGCCGGAAAGCCATCGCAGGATCCAGGTCCTCCGCGATCGCGATCGCGTGGATCGACTGCGCCAGGTCCGCGGGAATGCGGTAGCGCGCCGAATACTCGATGATCTCGCGCAGATTCTGGTTCTGCAGGCGAACGAGGGCGTACTCGCCACCGGCGTCGCGCTGCGCCTCGAGCGCTGCCAACGCCGTTGATTCAGCTTCCTTCAGACGGGGCCGCACCGAACCCATCGCCCACAGTGCGTTCAGCCCCACGATCCCGCACAGGAGCAGGGCCGCAGCCCCGACTCCACGCCCGGGCCGGCGCCTCGCGTCCCGCAGCTGCTCCCGGAGGTCCAACGCCGCGTCCAACAGCGGCTTGGGCCCTACGCGAAGGTGCTGGTGTCTCTTGGACATCTATTTCTCGCTCCTGCTCGAGTATCGGGTCCCGCTACTGCCCTGTCCTGTCGGCCCGGAGCCACTCCCCGCTCGCTCCGCCCGTCTTGCGTACCAGCCGGATCTGGCCGATCTCCATACCGCGATCCATGGCCTTGCACATGTCGTACACCGCCAGAAGTCCAGCCGAAACGCCGCACAGGGCCTCCATCTCCACCCCTGTCCGACCCTCGGTCGTCACCACGACACTCATACGGATACCCGGAAGTTCGGGTATTGTCTCGACGGTGACGTCGATTCCATCCAGCGTGAGCGGGTGGCACAGGGGAATCAGGTCCGCCGTTCGCTTGGCCCCACCGACGGCGGCCAGTCGTGCTACCACCAGGACATCTCCCTTGTGCACAGTGCTTTCCCGGACCGCCTGAAGTGTGGCCTCCGCCATCCGAATGTGCCCCTCGGCCTCGGCCTGGCGTCGCGTGACGGCCTTCGCGCTCACATCGATCATTCGGGCGCGGCCCGCTTCATCCACGTGCGTCAATGTCTTCGAATCGCTCATAACCCTTTCTTATACGCAAAGAAAGCGATTCGGTTCCAGCTGACGATCCCGTCCCGTGACCGTCACGCTCCACTTCCCAGTTCGGCCGCCATGTCCGCAAGCAGGATCGCTACTATGGACTCGGGGTTTCCGTTGCCGGCCGCAGCGTCGCGGGCAGCATCCACGTGTCCTGCCGCCGCGACGAGTCTATCAGGCGACAGAGCCCGAATCTCGGCAATCCTGTCGGCGATGCCCGGATCCAGCGTGGCGTCCGGCACGCCCGCGGCCACTGAAGCCGCATCCCGAATCGTTCGTTCCAGAACGTCCAGCATGCCCGAGAACGGTCCTCGTGCCCCGGCCGACGGATACCGGGCGGCCAGCCTGAGGCGGTCCGCTCGTGAGCCGCGCACGGCACACGCGAGCAGGCTGCCGGCCTCCACCCTGGCCTTGGTGCCGCCGTCGGCGGACATGGCCAGGACGGTCCCGATCGCCCCTTCCGAGCGCCGCGCGGCTGCGCCCGCCTCTGCCGGGTCGAAGCCGGCGCGTTCAACGAGAAACTTCTGCGCCTCGTCGACCGACGGCGGGGTGACCCGCACCTCGAGCACTCGCGAGCGGATCGTCGGCAGGAGCGCCCCCGGCCGGCTCGAGGTGAGGAATACCAGGGTGTCAGATGGCGGCTCCTCGAGGAGTTTGAGGAAGGCGTTGGCCGCTTCGGGGCTCGACGCCTGGGGTACCATTCGCTCGGCGTCACCGATCACGAATACCGATGACGGTCCCATCGCTGGCCTGCGCACCGCGCGAGCGCGGATCTCCGAGACGATCGGCAGAAAGATGGAGGCGGACTCATCGCCCATGGTGGGCCACAGCGGGTTGGATCGGCGAAGCTCCAACGCCTCGAGACGCGCCTCCTCCAGCTTCTGACGACGGCGGTCCCCGGAGGCGTTCTTCGGTGAGGGCAGTGGGAAGAACCAGTGAATGTCGGGGTGTTGGAGGTCGTCGGCCAGGCGGCACGAGGTGCATAGGCCGCAGGGCCGATCCACCGGGGCCTCGCACTGCAGCAGGGCGGCAAGCCACAGCGCGAGCCTTTGCTTTCCAATGCCCGGATGCCCGCGAAAGAGCAACGACTGAGGGATACGTCCGGAGTCCGCTGCGTGACGCAAGCGATCCTGGAGTTCGGCGTGGCCGGCGACTGGATGGAGGCTCACGATCGCCCCCGCAGCCAGCGGACGGGATCAACCTGCCGCGGGTTTCCGTCCCGTCCCGGCTCGTAGATCTGGAACTCGACATGCGTGCCCGCCGGCGAACCCTCGTCCCCTCCCACGTGGCCGATCACCTGTCCGCCGCTCACTCGGTCTCCCATGCGAACCGTGAGATCCTGCAAATAGAGGTAGCCCGACCAGTAGCCGCCTCCATGATCGATGATCACGGTCTGACCGAGCACCCCCCGGGAGCCTGCCCATGCAACCTCGCCGGCCTCGACGGTGGCCACCGGTGTTCCTCTGGGGGCGCCGATACCGACGCCTTTCCACACATCCTCGACATCCGGCTTGGCCTCTCCAAACCGGTACACCACGTTTCCCTGGACCGGCCAGTTCAAGCTGCCCAGGTCCGAGGTGCGGAGCGTGGACGTGCTGCTCGTCCCGGCTACCCGTTCAGCCTCACGCCGGGCCCGCTCCAGCTCCGCCAGCAGATTGCCCAGTCGCCGCTCCTCCTCATCCAACTGGGAGATCCGGGTCTCGGCCTGTGTGACGCGTCGCTGCGTGTTCGCCAGGCGGCGCTCGCGCTGTGCCTCGAGCGTTTCCAGATCGCTGACTTCGCGCTGCTTCTCGCCCCGCAGTGACCGGAGACGGGCGAACTCGAACGCCAGTTGCTGACGCTGCGCTACGAGCTGCTCCTCCAGCCGCTGCACCTGGCTGACAAGCGTGCGGTCGTAACGCGCCACGAGGTGGAGGTACTTGTATCGGCTCAGGAGGTCGCCGAAGGACCGGGCTTCCATCAAGACCTGGACGCTGTGCAGGTCGCCGCGTTTGTAGATCTCTCGCAGACGCGCCTCGAGCTCGGTGCGGCGAAGAACGAGTTCGTCGTGCGTCCGAAGCATGTCCCTGGTGGTCTCTTCGACCTGCACGGCATACGCCTGGATCTGAAGATCGAACTCGTCCAGCGCTCCCATGGAGGAGCCGATCCGGCGCTCGATGTTCGAGATCTCTTCGGAGAACGTATGGACCTGGCCTCGCAGGTCATCGTACTCGCGCGCCAGCTGCTGCTTCTCACGCCGAATCTGGTCCAGCCGGTCCTGGCTGTCCCGAATCTGATCGCCGATCGCGTTCTGGGCCGCGAGATCCGGTGCGGCGCCGGCGAGAAGCGTGAGAAACAGGGCCGCGAGTACCGCCAGCCGGTCAGTACACATCCAACCTTCGGAGCTCGCGACGCACGGCACGGCCGGCAGCCAGCATTCCAAGAATCCCGGCGAAGGCGAGCCCGGCGACGGTCCACGAGGCGGGGAGCCAGGCCAGGGAGAGCAAGGTGCGCTCCACGGCCTGGTGAGTGCCCCAGGTCAGGGCGAGCGCCAGAAGGCCGCCAAGGATCCCGGTCACCAGGCCTTCAACGAGAAACGGCCGTCGTACGTATGAGTCGGTTGCCCCCACGGTGCGCATGATCGCGATCTCGCGGGCCCGCGCGAGCACCGACATGCGGACCGCGATGCCTATGAGCAGCGCGGCGCCGATCGCGAAGCTGAATCCCAG
>CAZRRU010000032.1:0-5193 GCA_964602635.1 uncultured Gemmatimonadota bacterium
GCAGAAGGTCGCCCTTTTCGAACCGGCCCCCGGAGGCGAACGCGGGCGAGACCCATTCCACTCGGCCCGCCACCTGCGGCGCGAGCACGATCTGGCTCTTCGGCCGCACCGTTCCGTTGCCGCGGATGGTCAGGTTGCCGGAGCGGACGTCGGCCGGAGCCGTGACCACTAGCGGCACCCTGCGTGGCGGCTCCTGCGCCGCGGGGCGCGGGCGGAGAACCATCAGCAGCACGAGGCCGACCACGCCTATCCCGATGATCGCGACGCCCTTGAGGAAAGGGCTCAGGCCGGCGAACGCCCGGGCCGGTTTGCTCAATATGCTCATCGTCCCGCCTCCTCATCGGAGGGAAACATCAGTCGATCTATCATCTCGTATTCCTCTTCGAGCTGTCGTCCGAGGTCTTCGTCGTCCTGCACCCAGGCCCCGCCGAGGGACCGGTGCACCGCGAGGCGCGCGTCGGCCAGAGAGCGCTCGGCGGTCGCGAGGTTGATCTCCGCACTCGCCAAGTTCTGGCGCGCATCCAGGTACGCGATGTAGTTGCCGACGCCGCGCTGGAACGAGCGCATCTGGTAGTCCACCGAGCCGGCCGCCGACGTCGTCTGCCGGCGCAGCGACTCGTAGCGCTCCGCCTGCTTCTTCAGGTTCACGAGGCTGACCTGCACCTCCTTGAACGCGGTCAGGACGGTGCGGACGTAATTGGCAGCGGCGGCCTGGAACTGGGCTTCCGCGACGCCAACGTTGGCGCGCAGGCGGCCGCCCTGGAAAATCGGCTGCAGCAGGCCTCCGACCAGGTTGAAGAAGTACTGATCGATCCTGAACAGGTCGGCAAAGGAACCGGCCTGAAGTCCGACCGTCGCGTCGAGGCGGATCTGCGGGTACAGCTGTGCCTTCCGTGATCCGATCCGGTAGCGCGCCGCCTCCATACGCTGCCACGCAGACCACACATCGGGCCTCTGCTCGAGCAGAGCCGCGGTGAGATCCACCGGCACGGGGTCGAGCACTACGGCCGGCGCCTCGTCTTCACCCAGAAGATTCTCGATCGTGCCGGCGTAGCGACCGAGGAGAATGGCGAGCCGGCCCCTGGCCTCTTCGTACAGACTCTCCAGCACGGGGAGCGTGGCTTCGGTGTTCCGGTACAGGGACTGGATCGTGTACAGCTCGAAGGTTGTGACCAGTCCGCTGTAGTACCTCTCGTTGGTAAGCTCGGAACGCTCGCGCAGGATATCGACGCTGAACCTTGTGAGATCGACCTGGCGCCTGAGCTCAACGACCTCCGCATAGGTGGCTATCGTGGCTGAGATAACGGCCAGGCGGGCGGTCTCGTAATCTCCCTCCGAGGCCAGGAAGTCGCTGATCGCGGCCTTCGTGTCGTTCCGGGCACGGCCCCAGAAATCGATCTCGTACGAGAATCCCAGGGCCGCGGTCCACGTGTCGTACTGGAAGCGGTCGGGGAAGAACGAGGGCTCTCCGGGCTCACCGCCTCCTCCGATCTGGCCGGCAAACCCCGCGTTCGTCGGTGCGTCCTGGTACGTGCCGTCGACCGACAGCCCGATCTGTGGATAGAGGTCGGCGCGCGCGATCCGGTATCGCTGCCTAACTTCCTCCACTCGCGCCACGGCCTCCCTGAGATCCAGGTTGGCCGCCAGGGCCGTGTCGACGAGGGCTTCGAGGACTGGGTCCTCGTACACGGTCCACCAGCGCTCGGCTTCGCGGGCGTCTCGAATCGAGTCGGCCGCTGCCGCGCTGTCCATCGGGGCTGCCGCGTACTCGGCTGGCAGGTGAAGCACGGTCGTCGGCTCGCGGGACTCAGGAGCGAAGGAGCAGCCGGCGGCCAGGATCGCGAGGGCGGCGGACAGGGCGATCGTCTTACGCATGGGTCACCTCCCGGCTCGCCAGGCCGTTGTAGACCACCTCGAACACGTGCCGCTTTCTCTCGATCACCCAGGCCTGGAGATCCTCCGCGGCCAGTGGATTCATCATCTTCACCGTGGGAAGCGATACGAACGGGAATACGCACGCCGACACGACGGTCAGCATGACCTGCCAGGGATCCACGGGTCGTATCTCCCCGCTCGCGATCGCGCGCTGGATCGCATCGACCATCCTGCGCTGCGGCGAACCTTCCGTCTCGAAGGCCCGGGCCAGGAGTTCCCCCAGAACCGGGTTTCCGGCCATGTTCTCCGCCACCATCCACATCGCCGCGTGCTGGTGCTCCTGGACCGAATCGATGTAGTGGTCGATGAACGCCCGCAGCGTCTCGTCGAAGCGGTCCGGTCCGGCTGGCACATCGAAGCCGGCCAGGAACTGCTCGAACATCCGTTCGGCCACGGCTTCGTAGAGTTGCTGCTTGGTGCGGAAGTAGTAGTGCAGGAGTGGCCGATGGATGCCCGCTTCGTCAGCGATCTCCTGCAGCCGCGCTCCGTCCTTGCCCTTTCGCGCGAAGACCTTGAGGGCGGCCTCGAAGATCCGCGTCTCGGTATCGGTTTCCGCACCCTGCGGGGTCCTCGAGTCTGTCACTTGTGTGCTCACACCGCCATCCTGTCCGAATTGTTTGACAATATAGTAAAACAATAACGCCAAAAGCCGGATTGTCAATCGATAACTGCGGTGGGACCGGGAACCGAGAGGCGAGGCAGTCGGTTTTGATGGGGGGAGCAGGCAGGCCGAGGTAACGGCAGTGTAACGGGTTTGCGCAGGCCGGCGGGCCGTTGCAGGTTGTCACTCCCCTATACAGAGATCTTTTGCTTAGACTGGTGTCAACGGTTCGTTGAACTCATAGCAGACAGGGAGTCGATATGTCATTCCAGTTGCCCAAGCTGCCGTACTCGTACGACGCGCTCGAGCCTCACATCGACGCGCGCACCATGGAAATCCACTACACCAAGCACCACCAGGGCTACGTCAACAAGCTGAATGCAGCCCTCGAGGGCCACCCGGAGCTACAGGACCTGACCGCCCTGGAGCTTCTCCTCAGCCTCGATTCTATCCCGGACAGCATCCGCACCGCGGTGCGCAACAACGGGGGCGGGCACGTGAACCACTCGCTGTTCTGGACCAACCTGAGCCCCGACGGTGGCGGCACGCCTGGCGGCATGCTGGGACAGGCGATCGACGAGTCCTTCGGGTCGTTCGTGGAGTTTCACAAGCAGTTCAGCACCGCCGCCGGCACCCGGTTCGGCAGTGGCTGGGCATGGCTGTGCGCGGCGTCGGATGGCCTCATCGTCACCTCGACCGCCAACCAGGACAACCCGATCTTCACCGATGGCGCAGTGCCGATCCTCGGACTCGACGTGTGGGAGCACGCTTACTACCTGAACTACCAGAACCGGCGCCCGGATTACATCGAGGCGTTCTGGAACGTGGTGGACTGGGATGAGGTGGCCGCGAGGCTGGCGCTCGTACGCGCCCATGAGACCTTCGAAGAGATGAAGGGGTGGGCCAAGGGTCAGTGGGATTCCCTGAAGGACGCCCTGAAGAAGCTGACGGACTGACGTTTCGCTGGACCTGTGCGGGGGCCGTCACCGGGCGGCCCCCGCTTTCTCATTAGAGCGGAGTTTCGAATCATGAAACGATGGCTCCTGAGCGCCTGCGCTTTCCTGCTGCTGGCAACACCGGCCGCGGCGCAGGACAAGCCCAACATCCTGGTGGTGTGGGGCGACGACATCGGCCAGTCCAACATCAGCGCCTACACGATGGGCGTGATGGGATACCGGACCCCGAACATCGATCGCATCGCCAACGAGGGAATGATCTTCACCGACTACTACGGCGAGCAGAGCTGCACGGCTGGCCGGTCCTCGTTCATCATGGGCCAGAGCGTGTTCCGCACCGGTCTGTCCAAGGTCGGACTTCCAGGCGCGGACCTCGGAATGCAGGTGGAGGACCCCACGATCGCCGTGGTCCTGAAGGAGCAGGGATACGCTACGGGTCAGTTCGGGAAGAACCACCTCGGTGACAAGGACGAGATGCTGCCGACGAACCACGGGTTCGACGAGTTCCTCGGCAACCTGTACCACCTGAACGCCGAGGAAGAGCCGGAGCTCGAGGACTATCCGGCAGACCTCGTCACGTCTGATGGCCGCACCTTCCTGGAGCGTTACGGGCCGCGCGGAGTCATCCACAGCTGGGCTAATGCAGACGGTACCCAGCGAATCGAGGACACGGGGCCCCTGACGAAGAAGCGCATGGAGACGGCGGATGACGAAACGTCTGATGCCGCTGTTCGCTTCATTCGCGAGGCGCATGAGCGAGGCGATCCGTTCTTCGTGTGGTGGAGCGGGACGCGCATGCACTTCCGCACGCACGTTAAGGAAGAGCTACGTGGGATTTCCGGACAGGATGAGTACTCCGACGGCATGGTCGAGCACGACATGCACATCGGGAAGTTCCTGGATCTGCTCGACGAGCTCGGCATCGCTGACAACACAATCGTGTTCTACAGCACGGACAACGGCCCGCACTACAACACTTGGCCGGACGCTGCTTCCACTCCTTTCCGGGGCGAGAAGAACACGAACTGGGAAGGCGGCTGGCGAGTGCCGGCCATGGTCCGTTGGCCGGGCCAGATCCCGTCAGGGTCGGTGACCAACGAAATCGTGCACCACATGGATTGGCTGCCGACCTTCGCGGCTGCCGCTGGCAAGTCGGATATCAAGGAAGACTTGCTGGACGGCTGGCAGTCGTCCGTCCTCGGTCGGTCCTACAAGGTGCACCTCGACGGCTACGACATCCTGCCGCTCCTCACCGGACAGACCGACGCCAGTCCCCGGGAGGAGATCTTCTACTTCTCCGACGACGGCGATCTCACCGCCCTGCGCTGGAACGATTGGAAGCTGATCTTCATGGAGCAGAAGGCGGAGGGCACCTTCCGCGTCTGGATGGAGCCGTTCGTGCCGCTCCGTATTCCTTTGATGTTCAACCTGCGTCGCGATCCGTATGAGCGTGCCGAGACTACGTCGAACACGTACTTCGACTGGGTCCTGGACCGCGTCTTCTTCATGGTTCCCGCGCAGGCCTACGTGGGACGGTTCCTGGCCACGTTCCAGGAGTATCCGCCGCGGCAGAAGGCGGCGAGCTTCAGCCTGGACCAGGTGATGGAGAAGCTGGCCCCTCCGACGCAGTAAGGTCGGGCGGAAGTTTGCCGGTTGGAGCAGCGCGGGCGTCCTCTGGGCGTCCGCGCTGCGCGTGCAGGA
>CAZRRU010000033.1:0-6793 GCA_964602635.1 uncultured Gemmatimonadota bacterium
AGGAGCAAGACGGGAAACCAGGGTCGGCTGCTCGCGGCCGCCGGTCTCGTATCCATCGGGTGCCTGGCCTGCGGAGGCGCGGATGCGGCCGGTGACGGGGCCTCGACGGGCGGGTTCGAGGCGGACACGGCCCTCAGGCGCCTCGCGGCCGAGCTACTGCCGGCGGCGGAGCTTCACTCCGGGCTTCCGGCACGCGGTCCCATACAGCTCGCCACACGCTCCAGGGAGGATCTGGAGGCCTTCCTGGTGGCCCAGATGGCCGAGCAGCTTCCTCCGGATCGCCTGGAAGCCGTGGTGCGTACCTACGCACGCCTGGGCCTGGTCCCGGACACGATCGACCTGGAGCCCCTGCTCCGAGCTCTTCTGCTGGAGCAGGTGGTGGGCTACTTCGATCCGGCCGCGGACACCCTGTACGTCGTGGAGCGGGTCGACGAGAGCCAGGTCGAGCCCGTCTTGCTCCACGAGATGGTACACGCCCTGCAGGACCAGTACGTGGATCTCGATTCCCTGATGGAATCGAACCTGGAGGCCAACGACCGCGGCACGGCCACTCAGGCCGCCATGGAGGGACACGCCACGTTCGCCATGCTCGAGTGGCAGCTCGCGCAGCTCATGGGCGATGCAGCGGATCTCACGGCCCTTCCGGGGCTGGAGGGCCTGTTGGGCGACGATCCCCTCGCGGCGGCCGGAATCGAAATGCCGGTTCTCAGCGATGCCCCGGCCGTGATCCGGGAATCGTTGCTCTTCCCGTACATCGGCGGACTGGTGTTCGTCCAGAAGCACTGGTCCGGTCCATGGGGGCGGGTGCCGCCGCTCGGCGACGAGATGCCGGTTTCCACTGAGCAGGTCCTGCATCCGGAGCTGTTCGAGCCCGGCCGGGTGGACATGCCGACGGACGTTCGATTCGTGGCCGATCCCCCGGACGGGTGGACCGAGGTGTACGCCGACGGGCTGGGAGAGCTGGAGACGCGTCTGCTGCTGCGCGAATTTCTTCCCTCCCGAGAGGAAGCCGATGGCGCGGCAGCGGGGTGGGATGGAGACCGGTTCCGCCTTCTCGACGGCCCGGCGGGAGAGACCTTCCTGTGGACGACGGTGTGGGACACGGAGCGGGATGCGCTGCAATTCGAAACCGGCGTGGGTCGGGCCCTGAACGAGCGCTACGGCGGCAGCCCCGGGGAAGCGGGCCGCGAGATCCTCGTGCTCAGGGGCGCAGTGGCCCGCCGACCCGTAGTGACCGTGTGGGATCTCCCGGCCGGCCTCGAGGCGCCGGCGGACCTGGAGAGGCTGACCCGGTTCGAGCTCGAGGAACTGCCTCCCCCGCCTTCCGCCCGATGACCGAGATCCGCGTCGACGTACCGGGGATCCCTGCCCTGCCTTACGAGATCCGGATCGAGCCGGGAGGCCTCGATCGCCTCGGCGACGCGTGCGCGGCCGTACACGCGCATCGCTACGCGGTGATCGCGGACAGTCGGGTGGCCGGCCTGTACGGGCAGCGCGCCGTGAATGCGCTGGCCAGCGCCGGACTGGATGCGGAGCTGTTCTCTTTCCCGGCCGGTGAGTGGAACAAGTCGGCCGAGGGCTGGATGGGTCTGTGCGCCGAGCTCCTGGGCGAGGGCTTCGGGCGGGACTCGGCGGTAGTCGCGCTAGGCGGTGGCGTGACGGGCGACCTGGCCGGATTCGTGGCCTCCACGTACATGCGGGGCATGCCGGTGATCCAGGTCCCGACCACGCTCCTGTCCATGGTGGACGCCTCGGTAGGCGGCAAGACGGGCATAGACGCCGGACAGGTGAAGAACGCGATCGGCACGTTCCACCACCCGGCGGCCGTCGTGATCGACCCGCTGCTTCTGGGCACCCTGCCGCGCTACCAGCGCATTTCCGGAATCGCCGAGGCCGTGAAGGCAGCCGCGATCCGGGACGCCGGGTTCTTCACGTGGATCGAGGACCGGGCGGCTGCGGTGCGGGACGGCGACTCGGAAGCGACAGCTGAGCTGATCGAGCGGAGCGTCCGGATCAAGGCCGAGGTGGTGGCCGAGGACCCCCGGGAGCTGGGATTGCGGAGGATCCTCAACTTCGGTCACACCTTCGCGCACGCGCTCGAGTCGGTGACCGGGTTCGCCATGCTGCACGGAGAGGCCGTGGCGGCCGGAATGCGGATGGAGGCCCGTCTGGGCGAGAGCCTCGGGGTGACGGGTGTCGGCGTCGGCGAAAGACTGGACCGGATGCTGGAGGGTTGCGGACTACCGGAAGTGCTCGAGCCGCCGATCGACGTGGACGAGCTGCTCGAGCGGGCACGGCCCGACAAGAAGTCGCGGGGCGGACGTCTTCACTGGGTCCTGCTGGCCGAGCTCGGAACCGTGGCGACCGGGGAGAACGGCGAATACACGCATGCCATCACGGCCGCCGCGTGCCGGGGCCCGCTGGAGGCCGCTTTACGTAACGCCTTCGAAGCCGCAGATTCCCCGGCGTGAGGAGCACAAGGAGCTGAGACTGGACGGAACGACACGTCGGGCCCGGACCCATCGGCGGGAGACGCCTTGCAGGTAAGAGGCGACGTCTCTGGTATCTTCGCGGCATTCTACTCCCAGCGAGAGAAACGTCCCGACGACGTGTTCGTGCGATCCGGCCAGCGTTCCTGGACGTGGGCGGAGGTGGCCTCCCAGGCCCATGCGCTCGCGTGCTCGTTCCAGGATCTCGGGATCGAGAAGGGCGACCGGATCGCGCTCACCTTGCCGAACCGGCCCGAGTTCGTCCTCACCGTTCTCGCGGCGGCCGAAATAGGGGCAGTCGTCGTTCCTCTCAACCCGGCGTACTCCGCGCGCGACATCCAGTTCGTGCTCCGAAACACCGAGGCCGCACTGGTCGTGACGGCGGAGCGCCACGCCGGCGTGGAGTACCTGGAGCTGTTCGAGTCCCTGTTCTCGGAGCTTCCCGGCCTCCAGTACCTCGTCACGGTCGGCGAGGAGGACCTGTGGTACGACGACCGGATCTACCAGTTCGAGGACCTGGTCTCGGCGGGACGCGGACACGCGCTGATCCCCCAGGCCGTCGAGCCTGACGATCCTTTCGCGGTCCTGTTCACCGCGGGCACCTCGACGAAATACAAGGGAGTGGTTCAATCGCACGGGAGCCTGCTGCTGACTGCCGAGGCGACGGCGGCGGGACTCCGGATGACGGAATCCGACACCACCCTGTGCATCGTGCCCCTGTTCAACATCTTCGGTCTCGGCGTGGCCCTCCTGACGTCGGTCGTCACGGGTTCCGGCCTCGTCCTCCAGGAAAGCTTCGATGTGGACGGAGCGCTCGAATTGATCGAGACGGAACAGCCGACCGTCCTGCATGGCGTCCCCACGATGTTCGTGATGATGCTGCGGGAGCCCGCGATCGAATCGACCGACCTGTCGTCCCTGCGCTCGGGGGTGATCGCCGGAGCGCCGGTCTCCCCCGAGCTGATCGCCGAGGTCAGAACGCGCGTCGTTCCGGACCTGGAGATCGCCTATGGCCTTACCGAGACCGCGCCTACCGTCTCCATGACCCTGCCGACCGACCCTCCGGAGAGGCGGGCCCGCACAGTGGGCCGGCCGCTGGACGGCGTCGAGGTCGTCATCCTGGACGATGCCGAAGTGCCGGTACCCGTGGGCACGGAGGGAGAGGTCGCCGTTCGCGGATTCAACCTGATGACTGGGTACTTCCGGCAGCCGGTCGCTACGCGGAACGCCATTACCGCGGAGGGCCTGTTCAAGACGGGCGACCTTGGAACTCTGGACGATGAGGGTTATCTTCATATTGACGGTCGCAAGCGCGACCTGATTATTCGCGGGGGATACAGTGTCCATCCGCGTGAGGTAGAGGACCACCTCCGATCCCTTCCCGCGGTCGCCGATGCGGCCGTCGTCGGTATCCCGAATGAGGTGCTGGGGGAGTTGGTGTGCGCCTGTGTCGTCCTGATCGAGGGCGCGCTGGTGACGGAGGACGAAATCCGCGAGTTGTGCCGGCCGACGCTCGCGGAGTACAAGCTGCCGGACGTGGTGCATTTTGTAGAGGAATTGCCGATGACCACCACGGGCAGCTCACGACGCGCCGAGATATCACGCCGCATGCGGCTCGAGCTCGCGGCCCGTCGGCACGAACAGGCCGACTGAAGAGACGGAGAGACTCTTCGCACCATCCCCCCCGGGAGAGCCGGGGGCGAGGTCGAAGGGCCTCTCGCCCGCCTGAATGGCGGGTTCTGCCAGACACAACAGAGCAGTAGAAGAGAGGAAAATGAACGAGATTTATTCACACGCGCCGCACAGGCCGGCCGCGTCGGCGGACGCGCATTCATCGCACGCCGCCCTCCTGATCGACTTCGACAACGTGACGATGGGAATCCGGTCCAACTTGGGCCAGGAGCTCCGTAAGTTGTTGGACTCGGACATGATCCGGGGCAAGGTGTCGGTGCAGCGCGCCTACGCGGACTGGCGACGGTACCCGCAGTACATCGCGTCCCTGTCCGAGGCGTCGATCGACCTGATCTTCGCCCCGGCGTACGGATCCACGAAGAAGAACGCCACGGACATCCGGCTCGCGATCGATGCCCTCGAGATCGTGTTCATCCGGCCGGAGATAGGGACCTTCATCCTTCTGTCGGGAGACTCCGACTTCTCGAGCCTCGTCCTGAAGCTCAAGGAATACGGGAAGTACGTGATCGGCGTGGGGATCCAGGAATCGAGCTCGGACCTGCTCGTCCAGAACTGCGACGAGTACTACAGCTACAACACGCTGTCGGGTCTCACCTCCGCCTCCGAAATGCAGAACATCGAGAAGCACGATCCGTGGGAACTGGCAGCGAAGGCGATCAGCCGGATGACCGAGCGCGGCGACGTGATGCGTTCGGACCGGTTCAAGCAGGTCATGCTGGAGCTCGACCCGAGCTTCAGCGAGAAGTCGATCGGATTCAGCAAGTTCAACCGGTTCCTCACCGAGTCGGCATCGCGGGGGATCCTGGATCTGCACAAGGCGGCCAACGGCCAGTACGAAGTCGCGATCGGTCAGCGCGTGGGCGACTACACCGGCGCCGGCGCGGGCTCTGCCCGGTCCACGACTTCGACGGCGTCCACGGCCGGGGCGCCGCAGGTCGCCGCCAGGGGCTCCGATGCAGGTCGAAGTCGGCGGCGCGGGCGTGACGATGGGTCCAGGACGCAGAAGACGGAAGCTCGCTCCGGGCGACGCGGACGGTCGCGCGGAGCCCGAGACGAGGCAGAGCGACCGCGCGAGGCACCGCCCTCGGTGGACGAGGATCGACTCCGTGCCGCATACGAGCTGCTCCGGTCGGTCGTGGACGAAAAGGCCGGCCGTGGCGGCTCGGTGCGCGACTCCGAGGTGAAGCGCCAGATGGTCGCGAAGGACCCGGATTTCGACGAGGCTGCTCTCGGCTTCCGGAAGTTCTCGCGCTTCCTGCGCCAGGCGCACGACGAGGAGGTCATCACCCTCGAACGGACGGGTGAAGGCAACTACAAGATCTCGGCCATCAACGGGACGGGTGCCGACGTCAGGAAAGCGCCACCGGTAGAATCAACCGCACAGCCATCCGGAGATGGCCGCAGTCGGAGCCGCGGCCGCCGGGACCGACGCGATCGATCGAGCGGACGCGAGGGCAAGGATGCTGCGGACGAGCAGGCGTCTGCGCCGACCGAAGAGGATTCGCCGCCGCCCGTGAGCGACGTGGAGCCTGACGTCGAGTCGGCACCGGACGTCGCACCGGAGACGGCGCCGGTCGTCTCGCCGGAGCCGTCTCCCGCGGCGGCGAAGGCGGCCACTCCGACACGACTGGCAGGACGCAAGCGCCGCGCACCGAGGCCGAAGCAGGGCCCCACGATCGTCCCCGGTCCGGTGGACCCGACCGAAGCGCCGGCGCGCGATCTGGTGGCGCAAGAGAAGACGGATGACGCTGCGCCGCGACCGACCACGAGATCGATGGGGCGCTTCAGGCGTGGATCGATCGGCGGGTCGGGCTCACAGGCGCCCGGCGTCGATTCGGCACAGCCGGCTTCGTCCGAGCCCGCAGGTACTGCCGCCAGCGGATTCACTTCCGGGCAGACGGACCTGGTGGAGAAGATGTCGCGCGGCTACCAGGGCGTGGGGCGACGCACGGCCGAGCGACTGGTCGAGGAGTTCGGTGACGGCGTGCTCGACATCATCGACAACGAGCCGCAGCGCGTCGAAGCGGTGCTCCCCAGAGGGCGGGCCCAGGCCGTGATCGACGGCCGGCGCGCGGAGCGGGAAGCAAACGACGGCTAGCCGCGTCTCCCGCTCGATGTCGATGGATGGTAGCCGACGGAAAGGGGCGCTTCGAGCGCCCTTTTTCGCGCTCCCGGCCCGCGTCGTCGCTCCGGAGCTGCTCGGCACCCTCGTCGTGTCGGAGGTCGGCGGCGTGCGCACGGCGGGCAGGATCGTGGAAACCGAGGCATACGAAGGCCCGCACGATCCTGCATCCCACGCCGCGGCCCGCATCGGCCGAACGGTCCGTAACGAGGGCCTATTCGGCCCTCCCGGAACCGCGTACGTCCACCTCAACTATGGCGTGCACTGGTGCTTCAACGCCGTCACGGACCTCGAGGGCAGTCCGCACGGAGTCCTCATCCGGGCGCTCGAGCCGGTGGCCGGTCAGCGCCACATGCGCTCCAGGAGAGGCCGCGACGACCTGACGAATGGTCCGGCGCGGCTCGCGCAGGCCCTGGGTATCGGCCCGGACCTGCAGGGTCACCGGCTGGATGGCCCGCCGGTGTGGATCGAGCGCGGCCCTCCGATCCCC
>CAZRRU010000034.1:0-3790 GCA_964602635.1 uncultured Gemmatimonadota bacterium
CCGGGGCAGGAAGCTGAAGCCGATGTACCTCCCACCCACGATCCCGGCCGTGATCATCAGCAGGGCGATCCCGGCCGAGATGACGACGCCGTAGTGGGCCGTGGCGTATCGAACGGTCCGGTCCACCGGGCCGTCGATGAACTTCCGGAGCCCCGACTGCACAGTGTCCTGCGCCTTCTCCACCCAGCGGAGCCATGGCGGCAGCTTCATGTGCGCGTGTTCCGGCAGGTGCGACAGGTGGTGCGGCAGGATGAACAACGACTCGAGAAGCGAGAACAGGAGTACCGAAATCACCACGAGCGGAATGAACTTGAGGAACTTCCCGATCATCCCCGGAATGAACAGCAGCGGGGAGAACGCCGTCACCGTAGTGAGAACGGCAAACGTGACCGGAACCGCGACCCGTTGCGCACCTTCGATCGCTGCGTCGAGCGGCTCGGCCCCTTCCTCCCTGCGCTTGAAGATGTTCTCGCCCACCACGATGGCGTCATCGACCACGATGCCGATCGCTAGAATCAGGGCGAACAGGGACATCATGTTGATCGTGACTCCGAGCCACGGCATCACGGCGAACGTGCCGATGAACGACAACGCAATCCCGACGGCCACCCACCACGAAAGGCGCAGATCGAGGAACAACGTCAGGGCGATCAGGACGAGGATCAGCCCGATGAGCCCGTTCTTGCGAAGCAGGTTGAATCGACTTCTGAGGAGATCCCCGTCGTTCTGCCAGATCTCGACGTGGACCCCCCTGGGCATCGACGGTACCGCCACATCCGCCAGGTACGTCTGCACCACGTTCACGATCTCGGGTACCTGCTCGTCGGCGGTGCGGAACACCTGGACGAAGGCCGCGGGGTGGCCGTTGTACAGGGATGTCAGGTCCGCGTCCTGGAAACCGTCTTTGATCGTGGCGATCTGGTCCAGGCGAAGCGTGGAGCCGTCACGCGCCCCGCGTACGATGATCTCCGCGAAGTCGTGCCGGTCGTACTTCTGCCCCTTCACCCGGACGAGGATTTCCTCGTCGGCCGTGTCCACCCGCCCGCCCGGCAGGTCGAGACTGGCTCGCCGGACGGCCAGGGCCACGTCGTCGAGGCTGAGACCGTACGAGCGGAGCACATCGTTCGAGACCTCGATCGAGATCTCGTAGTCGCGGACGCCCGTGACCTGCACGTAGGAGATCTCGGGCATCGAGGACAGGTCGTCCTTGATCCGGTTCGCCAGCTCCTTGAGCGTCCTCTCCGGGGCGTCGCCGGTCACCGCGATTTCGATCACCCGGCTCCTGCTGGCCACCTCAGTGACTTCCGGCTTCTCGGCATCGGCCGGAAAGCTCGTGATCCGGTCCACCTCGGCCTTTATCTCATCCAGCCTCTTTGCCGTGTCCTCGCCCAGGTTGAGCTCGATGAACACGATGCCGACGCCCTCGGAGGCGGTGGAGTTGATCTGGCTCACGCCTTCGACCGCCTCGACTCGCTCCTCGATGCGCTGGATGATCCCTTCCTCGACCTCTTCGGGGGAGGCCCCCCGGTACTCCACGCGAACCTGCACCGCACCGAGATCGGAGTCGGGAAATACTTCCTGGATCACGGTGCTTCCACCCACGAAGCCGCCGGCCAGAATCAGGACCATCAGCAGGTTGGCGGCGACGGGGTGGGCCGCCGTCCAGGCGATGGCCCGGTTCATCGGTCGCCCCCGTTCGCCACCTGCACGGTCATGGAGTCGGTGACGATGTCCATCGGACTGACCACGACCGGCTCACCCCCCGCGATGTCGGCGGACACGAACACCTCACCGCCGATCTCCTGGAGCATTGCCGCCGGCCGCACGACGAGCAGTGTGTCCTGCTCGACCACGTAGACTGCTTCTCCGTCGCGGAAGGCCATTCTCGGCAACACGACGTAGGCCTCCCTCGATGCGCCCTGGATGTCCACGGACGCGTAGGTACCCAGGAGGAGCGGTGGCCGACGGCCCCCTTCGTCCGACAGGAACGGGTCCGGAACGCGCACCACGACGTCCACGGTCCGCGTCTCCGGGTTGAGGGCACCCTCGGCCCGGTCGACGTAGGCCGGCCACTCGTACTCGCGACCACCGAACGTGGCCAGGACCGAGGCCGGAATCCTCGTCGCCTCGTCTCCGGCGCCGGCATCCCACAGGCCCTCGACGAGCGCGGCCTCGGCATCGGTGAGCGGCACCACGATCTCGACTTCGTCCGTGTCGTACAGTGAGCCGAGGTTCTGCCCCGGGGCCACGTACTGACCCACGTCCACGGACTTGGAGCGCACGATTCCGTCGAACGGCGCGATGATGCGGGTGCGTCCCAGTGCCAGCCGAGCGTCCGCGAGCTGGGCCTCGGCGCTTCTGAGCGATGCCTTCGCCGCCTGAAGCTGCGGCTCGCGGAAGATGAGACTGCTAAGCGAGGCCGAGTCCGGGGCATCCATTCCCTCCCGGGCCAGCAGGCGCTGGTATTCCTCGCGCGCCAGGGCCTGCTCTTCCTCCCACTGCAGCACTTCGACCTGACGCTGCGCAACGGCAGCGGACGCCGCGTCCACCCGATTCACGTAATCCGCCTGCTCGATGCGGAGCAGAAGGTCGCCCTTCTCGAACCGCCCGCCGGACGCGAATGCGGGCGACACCCACTCCACCCGGCCCGCCACCTGCGGCGACAGGACGATCTGGCTCTTCGGACGGACGGTCCCGTTGCCCCGGATCGTGAGGTTGCCGGACCGAACGTCGGCCGGAGCCGTCACGACGAGCGGAACGCGGCGCGGAGGCTCCTGCGCGGCCGGCCTGGGCCTGAACACCATCAGGAGCACGAGGCCGAGCACCCCGATCCCGATGATCGTGAGGCCCTTGAAGAAAGGGCTCATGCGCGCGAACGCGTTCGCCGGCTTGCTGAGAATGCTCATCGTCCCGCCTCCTCGTCGGAGGGGAACATCAGTCGATCCATCATCTCGTATTCCTCTTCGAGCTGTTGCCCGATGTCTTCGTCATCCTGCACCCATGCCCCACCGAGCGCGCGGTGCACTGCGAGGCGCGCGTCCGCGAGCGAACGCTCCGCGGCGGCCAGGTTGATCTCGGCGCTGGCCAGGTTCTGGCGCGCGTCGAGGTAGGCGATGTAGTTGCCGACGCCCCGCTGGAAGGAGCGGAGCTGGTAGTCCACCGATCCGGCCGCTGAGGTGGTCTGGCGACTGAGCGACTCGTATCGCTCCGACTGCTTTTCCAGGTTGACCAGGCTGACCTGCACTTCCTTGAAGGCGGTCAACACGGTACGAACGTAGTTGGCTGCCGCGGCCTGGAACTGGGCCTCCGCCACGCCGACGTTTGCGCGCAGGCGGCCGCCCTGGAAGATCGGCTGCAGCAGACCTCCGACCAGGTTGAAGAAGTACTGGTCGATCCGGAACAGGTCTGTGAAAGAACCGGCCTGCAGACCGACCGTCGCATCGAGGCGGATCTGCGGATAGAGCTGAGCTTTCCTGGATCCGATCCGGTACCGCGCCGCCTCCATGCGCTGCCACGCCGACCACACATCGGGCCGTTGTTCGAGCAGGGCTGCCGTGAGATCCACGGGAATGGGATCGAGAACGACGGCCAGCGCCTCGTCCTCGCCGAGCAGGTCGTCGATGGTGCCCGCGTAACGGCCCAGGAGGATCGAAAGGCGACCCCTTGCCTCCTCGTAGGCACTCTCCAGCACCGGCAGCGTGGCTTCGGTGTTCCGGTACAGGGACTGGATCGTGTACAGCTCGAAGGTTGTGACCAGGCCGCTGTAATAGCGCTCGTTCGTGAGTTCGGC
>CAZRRU010000035.1:0-3246 GCA_964602635.1 uncultured Gemmatimonadota bacterium
CCGGAGCCACGCCCGCGTAGTGCCGCACCACGATCCGCACGCTGACCAGGTGCAGCGCGTAGACACCCAGCAGAAGCGCCGCCAGGCTGAAGGCGGCCTGTGGGGCCACGAAAGAAAGAACCGCGGCCGAAAGCGCGAGCAGGGATACCGCGATGACGTACTCCAGGCTGATTGGAGATTTCATAGATTCTATCCCTTCGGGTTGTCTCGTCCGCCGGGGTGACATCCAGACACATCCAGCTTTCGTTTGGACGCGAGAGACGTGCCGTCACGCGAGCAGATCGTCCACATCTCGTATATATATGTATTTAAGATACTTACGTACGTTGACCTGAGAACTCATGGAGGGTACTTCGCGTTGCACCGGCCCAACTTACTGTGGCATCCATCCTACACTCTTGGAAGCATGGCGGCGGCCGCTGACACGTATACTAGCACGCCCGTCCAGAGGATGCGATGGGCCTGAATCAGTCGGGGGCTTCCCCGATCCCGTGCGACCCGTCCACCTCGGCGACGGGGCCTGCGCCGGTCTCCAAATCCGCTTCCAGGGCGAGCGCCGATGACCCCGGCAGGCTCTTCAGATGAAGGTCTCTCTGGGGGAATGGGATCGTGATGCCGGCCTCCTTCAGGGCGTCGTTCACCGCCACGTAGACCTCGCTGCGGATCCTGAAGAAGTCCTCGAACGTGGCCGTCCAGAACAGGAGGCGGAAGTTCAGCGAGCTCTGGGCGAATTCGAGGAAGATGACCGAGGGCTCCGGATACTTGAGCACCTCAGGGTGCCCGGCGGCCACGGTCTTCAGAATCTCCATCACGCGATGGGGGTCGGTTCCGTACGCGACCCCGACTTCCACCCGAACTCTCCTGCGCTGGTCGGACAGCGTCCAGTTGACGACCTCGGAAGAAATCAGGTTCCCGTTGGGTACGATCACCTCGGCACCATCGAACGTCCGCACGACGGAGGCCCGGATTCCTATGCGACGCACCTCGCCGGTGAGGCCCAAAGCCGTGATCTCGACCTTGTCACCGACTTTGACCGGCTGCTCGAAGATCAGGATGAGGCCGGATACGAAGTTGCTCACGATGTTCTGGAGGCCGAAGCCGATCCCGACGCTGAGGGCTCCGAACACAATCGCCAGCTGCCCTGCCTGCAGGCCCAGGGCGCTGCCGGCCATCAGGAGACCGGCACCGAGAATGGTCCACTGCACGACCGTGGAAATGGCGTTCCCCACCCCGCGCTTCAGCTTGAGCCGCGGCAGGATCTCCACGTCGAGCACGAAGGAGACCAGTCGAGCGATCGAGATGGTGAGCAACACGACGACCGCGAACGAGACGACCCTGTCGAGGGAAAACTCGACGGCGCCGATCCGGATCGGGCTGGCAAGGACTCCCGACGCCCACGATCCGGTCACACCGCCGAGCTCGAACGACTCGAAAGCGAGCCAGGTCCAGGTCAGCACCGCGCCCACCCTGGCTACCACGATGGCGCGCTTTGTCACCAGGTCTCCATGGTCGCGCATGATTCGGGAAGCCCGACCGAATGCCGTGCTGGGCAGAAGGAGGATCACGCCCGCGATGATACGGTACGCGATGATCACGGCAATGCTGTAATACACCGCGAACAGCACGCCGGTGACGAGACGCTCCGCAAGGATCACGAAGCCCAGAACGTTGGCCGCGCCCGCGACGACGCCCGCCCCGAAGACGAACTGGAGGATTCGCCACGTGACGAGTCCCCAACCCCTCTCCTGCACCTGGGCGACGCGACCACGACGGAGCAGCCAGCCGGCAACGATGACCAGCGCAAGTGCCAGGCCGAGGTTGAGGAGCCGATACTCGAAGGATGGTGGCACCAGCAACTCGGTCGCGCTGGCGATGCCGAACAGGATCAAGAGGGCGCGCGACGCAATCTTGACCAGTGCGCTTCGGGAACGTGGCAGCAGACGATACAGCGGCACGATCCCGGCGATCGCAACGAGCTGAAAGACCAGAACAGGGGCACGCGGGTACAGGACATTGGCGGCGAAGAGCGATACGACCAGTGCGGCCGAGAAGGGCCTGCGAAGGGTCTCGGCGGCCCTGGCCAGCGATTCGTCCTGCGCGACAGTTTCTGCGTCGAAGCGGTCCCGCAGCCGCACGGCGAGCAATGCGAAGACGAGAAACAGGACCGAGTTCAGAAAGATGCGGCCGATGTGGTTCGAGGCGAAGCCGGCCAGGGCAAGCCAATCGTCTCCCCACGCCCGCCCGCCCGTCCCCAAGGCCGACTGCTCCCGGACTGGTGTCACGCGCCAGATCGGGGGGGCGGTCCGGCTGAATGTGCGCCCGCGAACGCTGGCCTGGGCGGTCTCGATTTCCCGCAGCACGTGACGAATGCCGTCCAGTCCCTCGTCGAGCTGGGACTTGACTCCGAGCACGTACTCGAGCTGCCCGCGTTGCACGCGCCGCAGGGCCGTGGCGGAGTTCAGCACTCTCCGTGTTTGTGCCGCCACCGCCTCCGCCACGACGTCCTCGTCATTCAGGGCGTCGAGGGTCAGCTGCCACTGGTCCCGGATCTGGCGAGTCGACTCGGAGGCATCCTGCAACTCCCCCAGCTCGTCCTCGAACGTGGCTGTCCAGTCCGCCAGTTGCCCCTCGAGCGACTGCCAGAACGACTCGATGATCATTAGCTCGCGGGCGGACAGCTGCTCGAGCACGAGGCGGCCAAGCTGCTCGTGAGCCCGGGATATGGTGGCCAGTTCTCCCGGAAGCTCCTCCTCGATGAGCGCGAGGTCCGGGTCGAAGCTGAGCTGCCTCTCGACGGCCCCCAAACGGGCGAGCGCCGCCTCCGAGCGGAGCGGGATTTCCGAAACCGGTATGGCCTTCGGAGCGCCGGGGGTCGTGTCCTGGAGACCGGCCGGGGCCTGGGCCGGCTGGTCCTGGCCGAAGATCCCCTGGGTGAAGCCGCTCGCCGGGAGAAGCGCCACTGCGGCAAGGCTCGTGAGCAAGATGCCCCAGAGTCGTACGCTCCACATTCTTCGGACCATCGAATACCTTCCGCCCGGGGCGTACCGCACCTTCATGGCCCGGCTCCTATGCGTCCTGTGCCTGGATGTGCTCGCCGATCAAGATCTTGCCGATCTCCTCGCGCTGAATCTGGTTCGTGCCCTCGTAGATCTGCGTGATCTTGGCGTCGCGCATGTACTTCTCGATCGGATAGTCCCGCATGTATCCCGAACCGCCATATACCTGCACCGCATCGGTCGTCACGGA
>CAZRRU010000036.1:0-15592 GCA_964602635.1 uncultured Gemmatimonadota bacterium
TGAAATTCGACGGAGCGATCGCCCATGCCCACGAACGCCAAGCCGCTCGAAGCCTCGAGATACGAGAAGCTGGGTTCCTTCTACCTCGGCAGAGAGGTAGACGCGAGCGATCCCGAAGCGGAGGGCTCGGCTCTCCTGTACGACGCCCGGGACCTGACGACACACGCCGTCGCGGTCGGCATGACGGGTAGCGGAAAGACGGGATTGTGCCTTTCGCTCCTGGAGGAAGCCGCGATCGACGGGATCCCGGCCATCGCCATCGACCCCAAGGGAGACCTCGGCAACCTCCTCCTCACCTTTCCCGACCTCGCCCCCGCGGATTTCAGGCCGTGGATCGACGAGGCGAAGGCCGCTCGAGACGGCATCACGCCCGACGAGCTCGCCGAGCGCGAAGCCGACAAGTGGAAGAACGGCCTGGCTGCATGGGGACAGGACGGGGAACGGATTTCACGGCTTCGGGAGGCGGTGGACATGGCCGTGTACACGCCCGGGGCGAGCCACGGGCTCCCCCTGGCCGTGCTGCGCTCGCTTGCCGCGCCACCGGCCGGGCTCGAGGTGGAAGCGGACGCAAAGCGTGAGCGGGTCACCTCCACGGTGTCGGCCCTCCTCGCGCTTGCCGGCGAGGACGCGGACCCGCTGCAGAGCCGGGAGCACATCCTGCTGTCGCACATCGTGGAGCGGGCCTGGGATGATGGCCTGGACCTGGACCTGGAGGCGGTGATCCGGGCCGTGCAGTCACCTGGATTCGACCGGGTGGGAGTGCTGGATCTCGATTCGTTCTACCCCGAGAAGCAGCGTTTCGAGCTCGCCATGAAGCTGAACAACCTGCTCGCGGCGCCGGGATTCGAGGCGTGGCTCGAGGGAGAACCGCTCGACATTCGCAGCCTGCTGTGGACGGCGGACGGTAAGCCGCGGATCTCGATCATCTCCATCGCGCACCTGGGAGAGGCCGAGCGGATGTTCCTCGTCACCCTCGTACTGAACGAGCTGCTGGCCTGGATCCGCACCCGCCCCGGGACGTCAAGCCTTCGGGCCATCCTGTATATGGACGAGGTCTTCGGCTACCTGCCCCCATCGAAGATCCCACCGTCCAAACCACCGCTTCTCACGATGTTGAAACAGGCCCGCGCCTACGGCCTCGGCGTCGTCCTGGCGACGCAGAACCCGGTGGACCTGGACTACAAGGCGCTGAGCAACGCGGGCACGTGGTTTCTGGGCCGTCTCCAGACCGAGAGGGACAAGAACCGCATCATGGACGGTCTGGACGGGGCTGCCGCGTTCGCCGAGTCGGGGCTCGACCGGCGCGAGATGGATCGGATTCTCAGTGGACTGGAGAGCCGGACGTTCCTCCTCAACAACGTCCACGAAGACGGGCCGGTGCTGTTCCGGACACGGTGGGCGATGTCGTACTTGCGAGGACCGATGGCGAGACCCGAGATCCGGCGGCTGATGGAGCCGCGACGCGACCCCGGGCTGCCGCTGGCGGATTCCGAGACAGCGGCGGCCAAACCGCTGTCGCGCATGGCTGCGCCGCCGGCCGATTCGGACGGGGTCGCGGGAACCAAGATCGAGCGACCGGTCGTCCCCCCCGGGGTGGAAGAGGTGTTCGTCACGCCCGTGGCGGGAGGGGACGGAGGCCCTTACCGCCCGGCCCTCCTCGCCGAGGTCGACCTACACTATGCGCGCGCGGCGCTCGGACTCGACACGTGGGAGCGAGTCGTGTGCGTGTCTCCGCTGCCGGCGGACATACCTCCGAACCCCTGGGAGGCCGTTGAAACGTATGCTGCCCTCGGCCTGAGCGCGGAGCCGGAGCCGGGACTGGAGTTTGGCGAGCTGCCCGGCGCAGCGGCTCGGCCGGCCAGCTACCGGCCATGGAAGTCGGCCTTGAAGGGATACCTGTACAAGAATCGTCCCGTGGAGCTGTACCGCTGCAAGGCTCTCAAGCTGGTGTCCGAGGCCGGCGAGAACGAGGTGGACTTCAGAGTACGTCTCCGTGAGGCTGCACGGGATGCGAGGGACGAGCAGGTCGAGAAGCTGCGCAACAAGTACGCGACGCGGCTCGCCAGGATCGACGCCAGGATCGGCAAGGCAGAGGAGCGGGTCGAGCGCGAAGAGTCACAGTACTCACAGCAAAAGATGCAGACCGCGATCTCGGTGGGCGCCACGGTCCTCGACGCGTTTCTGGGTCGCAAGAAGTTGAGCCGACGGAGCATGGGGCGTGCTACCACGGCCATGCGCGGGGCCGGCCGCGCATCGCGGGAGCGAGACGACATCCGGAGGGCGGCCGAGTCCGTGGAGGTCCTGCGAGGTCAGCGAGCCGAGCTGGAGGAGGAGTTCGCCCGCGAAACGGAGACTGTCAGGGAAAGATTCGACGTGGACGGCCTGGAGGTGGAGACTGTCGCCATCGCCCCGCGCAAGGCCGACATCAATATCCAACGGGTGGCCCTGGCCTGGCTGCCTGGGGATCTTCCGGCTTGAGAGCTGGCGCGATCAGCCGGCTCTCAGGCCATGACTTCAGATAGGGCGTCCAGGCATCGGGCAATCCCCGCGTCATCGACGTCGAGGTGCGTGACCGCCCGGAGGCGCCCCGGACCGACGGGCAGGATCCAGACTCCCCTTACTTCCAGTTCGCTTGCCACGGTTGCCGCCGAGAGGCCCTCCCGCTCGATGTGGATCATCACGATGTTGGTGTCCGGCGCTTCGGCCCGCAGTCCGTCGATCGCATCGCAGTCGCGCGCGAGCCACCGGGCCCGGGCGTGATCTTCACTCAGGCGATCGAGGTTGTGGTCGAGCGCCCACAAACCGGCGGCCGCCAGTATTCCGACCTGCCGCATGCCTCCCCCGAGGCGCTTGCGGACTGACCAGGCTGCCGCGATGAGGCCTGAGGGACCGGCCAGCAGCGACCCGACCGGGCAGCCAAGACCTTTCGAGAGACAAACCGCGACCGTATCGGCGCAGGACGCGTACTCTGCGACCTCAGCGTCGGTCGCCGCGGCTGCGTTCCACAGGCGGGCCCCGTCCAGGTGAACCGGAAGAGATCTTTCCAGGGCCAACTGCCGAATCGACCGCATGGCCGGCAACGGCACCACCGACCCTCCGTGCATGTTGTGCGTGTTTTCGATGCAGACGAGCGTCGTGAGCGGGTGGTGGCGGTCTCCGGGCCGTACGGCACCGGCCACGTCTCGCGCGGTCAGGCTTCCGCGTTCCGAAGTCACCGGGCGCAACTGGACTCCGGCGAGCCACGCGGCGTCGGCGAGCTCGTAGTGGAATACATGCGACTCGGCCTCGCATATCGCCTCGGTGCCAGGACACGTATGCAGGAGGACGGCCGCCTGGTTCGCCTGAGTGCCCGACGGAAAGAACAGGGCGGCTTCCTTGCCGAGCAGCTCCGCCACGCGACGCTCCAGCAGGTCGGCCGTCGGGTCCTTTCCGAGCACGTCGTCTCCCACTTCGGCATCGACCATCGCCCGGCGCATGCCCTTCGTTGGACGCGTAACGGTGTCGGATCTCAGATCGACGACCATATCGCTCATCCCGACTCCTTCAGGTCAGCGCCCCGCCGCACACCGAGCAGAACTTCGCGCCCTCTCGGATGGCGGCGCCGCAGGCGGCGCAGCTCTCCGAATCGACGGTCTCACCGAGCTCGTCCCGCGCGGCCAGCGCCTCGCGTGCATACCTCGTTCGCAGAGTTGTGTAGTCCTCGTCGGACACCTTGCCCGTCTGGTACTCGAACTCGAGCTCGCGCAGCGCGGCGAGAGCCGTTTCCTTACGATCGGCCGCCGAAGTTCCGCCCTTTCCTTCCCTCCAGCGGCCCTCGATCAAGGGCGCGAAGATCACCGCTGCGACGAGAATCGCCATGATCGATCCAAAAATGTAGACTGCGTACACCATACCTCCGTGTGTGAAGACCCAGGCCGCTACCGGACCTCGTGCCTGGGACGCGGACCCGATCGCCATTCGGTAGCCAGCTCGAGCGCCCGGGCCACTGCGGCAGCCGGATCATCGAACCGCTCGATCTCGAATCGGCTACCCAGCGTGTCCCGGACTCCGACGAGCGGGCGGCCCATCTTCATGCAGAGCGCCGCTTCGTTCATCGTGCCCCAGCTTCCCGCCACCGCTATCACTGCCTCAGACGCCCGCACCACCAGGACATTCCTCGCCTCACCCATCCCGGAGGGAAGCGGAATGGAGACTCCGTCTGCAGCCGCGTCCGCGTCGTCACCCGGGAGGATTCCCAGGACCGCACCACCCTCTCGGCAGGCCCCCTCGGCCGCGGCGGCCATCACTCCGCCGCCACCACCGCACACCAGTAGCGCTTCCGCTCGCGCGAGGGCCCCGCCCACCGCGTGCGCCGTGGCCCATGTCTCCGCGTCGGCGCTGGCGGATCCGATGACGCCGATCCTGAACGGCCTGTGCGCCACGGTCGCGTGCCCCACGGGGTATGAGACCACCGGTCAAGCTCCTCCGTCGTCTTCGAGGTGGGCCCAGTGGATAGCCGTTCGGATCGCCCGGCGCCACCCCCGTAGGCCTCGCTCGGCGACCTCAGCCGCTCCGGGGCTCGGTTCGAAGACCGTTTCCTGGCCCCGGGCCGCCAGAAATTCCTCCGGCTCGGCCCACACACCCGCCGCCAGTCCAGCCAGGCCGGCGGCGCCTACCGCCGTAAGTTCCGTGGCGGCGGGACGTCGCACGGGCACGCCGAGGACGTCGGCCTGAAATTGCATCAGCCAGTCATTCGCCGAGGCTCCCCCGTCTGCCCTGAGCGACCTCAGATCGATGTCCGGACCGGCGGTCATCGCCTGCAGCGCGTCCAGAGTCGAGTACGCCATGGCTTCCAGGGCTGCCCGAACCAGGTGTTCACGGCGCGAGCCGCGTGACAGGCCCAGTACGGTTCCGCGAACCTCGGGCTCCCACCAGGGAGTGCCGAGACCGGTCATGGCGGGAACGAAGTACACGCCGTCTGACGATTCGACCGAGCGGGCCATCGCCTCCGACCCGGCAGCGTCCTCCAGGAGGCCGAGCCCGTCGCGCAGCCACTGGATCGCGGCGCCCGCGACCAGGATAGCTCCTTCGTAGGCGAAGGCCCGACCACCGCGACGATCGCACGCGGCTGTCGTCAGGACCCCGGGCACGTCCGGCCCGCGTTCCGTGCCGGTGTGGAGGAGAAGGAATGCGCCCGTTCCGTACGTGTTCTTCGCCTCCCCGCGGTCCCAGGCCCCCTGACCGTACAGAGCTGCCTGCTGGTCGCCTGCCACTCCGGCTATCGGAATCTCCGCTCCCACGACCTCTGGATCCGTCAGCCCAAAGTCGCCCGAGGAGTCCTTCACGGCGGGAAGCATGGCCCGTGGAATGCCGAACAGGTCGCAGAGCCACGGGTCCCAGTCGCTCGAGTCGAGCGAGTACAGAAGCGTCCGCGACGCGTTCGTGTGATCGGTGGCGTGGACGCCGCCGCCCGTGAGACGGAAGATGAGCCAGCTGTCGATCGTCCCGAACGCGAGGTCTCCGGCAGCACCTCGATCGCGCCACTCCGGATTCGCGTTCAGGAGCCACTCAAGCTTCGTAGCCGAAAAATAGGGATCGAGCACGAGACCCGTGCTCCCGCGAATCCGCTCTTCGTGTCCCAGACTCTTGAGCTCGGCGCAACGCTTCGAGGTCCGGCGGTCCTGCCATACGATCGCCGGAGCCAGGGGCCGACCGGTGGCACGGTCCCACACCACGGTCGTCTCCCTCTGGTTGGTGATACCGATGGCCGCCAGTCGCTCGGACCCATGGCCGGCCGCCTCGAGCGCCTCGGTCGTCGTGGTCCGAACGGAGTTCCAGATTTCCTCGGCGTCGTGCTCGACCTGGCCCGGCTCGGGGAAGTGCTGACCGAACTCACGGTACGCGCTGCCGAGAATGCGCCCGGCTCGATCGACCACCAGGGCTCGACTGCCGGTGGTGCCCTGGTCGATCGCGAGAACGAGGTCGCGGTCTCTCACGGGCGGGATGAACCGTCGTGCCTTTGGATCAACTTACCTCCAGGCGGCCGTAGGCATAACGCAGGCCGAACCGCGCGAGAAGGGAGAGCAGGAGCTGCACCGGCAAGCCCATCACGTTGAAGTACTCGCCCTCGATTCGATGGACCAGAGCCGCACCGAGTCCCTGGATTCCGTAGGACCCGGCCTTGTCGAGCGGCTCTCCGCTGGCAACGTATTCCTCGCATTCAGCGGCATCAAGCGATCTGAACCACACGCTGGTTACGGCGACGTCTGCCTCGACCCGGCTGCCGACTCGCAGCGCGAGCCCCGTGAAGACCTCGTGCCGGAGGCCTTGCAGATGCATCAGCATCCGAACCGCGTCCTCCTCGTCCGAGGGTTTGCCCAGGATCCGGTCCCCCAGGACTACCAGCGTGTCCGCCGCCAGGATCAATTCGTCCGGCACCGACGGAGTCGCGGCCACCTTCTCGATGGCCAGGCGCCGGGCCTCTGCACCCGGAGCCTCGCCCGGGCGCAATTCCTCGGCCGTCGCCGGCGGGCGGACTTCGTGCTCGAGTGCGAGCAGATCCAGGATCTCCCGCCGGCGCGGCGACCCTGACGCCAGGATCAGCCTCAACGCTCGATCACCAGGGTGACGGGACCCTCGTTCACGAGTGCGACCTCCATGCGGGCACCAAACTCGCCCGTCGACACCGGCACGACGCCCTCCCGACACATGTCAACGAACTCCTGGTACAGGCTCCGGGCCTCATCCGGTTCAGCCGCTCTCACGAACGACGGCCTTCGCCCCCGAGAAACATCTCCGTACAGGGTAAACTGGGAGACCACGAGCATCTCGCCACCCACTTCCCTGACGTCGAGGTTCATCAGCCCCTCCGCGTCCGGGAAGATTCTCAGGCCCTTCAGCTTCTCCGCCACCCACTTCATCTCCTCGCGTCCATCGCCCGCGGTGAATCCCACGAAAACCAGCAGCCCCCGCTCGATTTCACCGACGGGGATCCCATCGACCGTGACTGACCCGCTCGAGACCCTCTGAACGACGGCTCTCATCGCCCATCCTCCGCTCCGGCGTGACCCGAGATGCTGCACATACCTCCTACTATCCCCACCACGTGGATAACTCCGCTCGACCGTCGTGCGCCACCACAGTTCCACTCCTACACGCCGAAAAATATGTTTTTCCACACACTATCCACAGGTAATCCACAGTTGGTTTTTTGAAAACAACTCCCGACGAAATGGATCGACTAGCTATCTCGCAAGCTCCGGTTCCATGGCTCCCGACCGAACGGCCAATACCGCGGTGGGGAACGGCGGACTGCCTTCGAGACGGAGTGCGCTCAGGAGCGGAGAACGAGGAGGAAGACGGTGCTGGATGTACTCAACCCCCGGCAACTCCGAAGAGCACCAGGGGCTGAGGAAGGATACATTTTCTGCACCGTCGCGTTCTTCTAGGTCGGTTGCGCTATCCTTCCAAGAATCAACGGGCCTTGGTACCGTGCGTCCGGCTAGCTGTGTGGGTTCTCTCGCTCACAGGGAGCTGAGTCATCCACTCCGGACAACCCGTCGTCGCTTTGTCGGTGCAGCGGCCTACCGGATACTTGCCGGTGCCTCCTCCGCGGCACGAGACCAGTATACAATCATTTTTTTTTCGTGCAAGGCCGACACGCGTACGAATACAGATATTTTGAAAAAATGAATCGTGAATACCCTTTGCGA
Organism: uncultured Gemmatimonadota bacterium; assembly: GCA_964602635.1. Taxonomy (GTDB): domain Bacteria; phylum Gemmatimonadota; class Gemmatimonadetes; order Palauibacterales; family Palauibacteraceae; genus Benthicola. The sequence continues at coordinate 7,692 of CAZRRU010000036.1, forward strand.
GCGGCGTTTGTAGAATTGAAAGACTGGGACCGAGGTAGCCCTCCGGCCGGCGAGGGCTCACGACGCGCCGAGCAGCGCGTGGCCGTCCCGGGCGAGTCGCGCTCCGTCGATCACCAGGCCGCGCTCACGAATGGTCTCCATGGCGCGGATGAGCAGGGCCTCGGGGGGAAGCGTCTGACGCAGGCCTGCGGAGGTTCCCACAACGATCAGGGTCTCGCGGCTACGCGACAGTGCCACGTTCAAAAGGCGCGGAAAATCCGGGTTGCGGTGTTCGTTGAGAAACCAGCTACCCCCCGGGGGAGCATCTACTGTATCCAGTATGACCGCCGATTTTTCTCTTCCCTGGAAGCGGTGGATCGTAGCGACTTCCAGTCCGGCCGGGGCCACCCGACCCAGTCGTGTCCTCACCTCACGGAAGATCCGGCGTGACTGGAGACGGTACGGAGTGACGATCCCGACGTCGCTGACTCCCCGGCGCCCCAGCAGCTCGAGCAGCTGGACCAGGACCTCCACGTGCGCGGCGTTCGCCCGCGACCCCTCGGCTCGTTCCACTTCGGGCCTGAGCGTCTCGGTGTCGACCAGGACGAGTGGCGGCGTCGTCGGCTGCCGGCCCGACACGGGCGGCGCGTCGACGAGCCGTCCTCCGTAGAACAGATCGCTGACCAGAAGGCGGATCCGCGAGGCCATTCGATACTGCTCGGTCAGCATGGCGCACAGCTCGTCCCTAGGATCAGGTAGGTCCCGGCCGGTTTGGGGATCGATCGCACCCGATTGGCGGAAGATGTCGCGACTCAGCCAGCGGGCCGCCCCGGCTCCCCTGGACGTGACGACGGAGGGCAGCTGGCGAAAATCTCCGACGGCCACGGCGCGGTCCGACGCCAGACAGGCCCCGGCGAACAGGTATGGAAGGGGAGCCATGCTCGCTTCGTCCACCAGCAGCGATTGGAAACGCAGGCCCCATAGATCGTCTCGCAACGTCAAGCGTGCGAAGGTCGTAAGCACGATGTCCGCCCGGGCAAGCGTCCGCGCTCCGGCTCGCTGCAGCTCGGCGGTGAGGTGCCCGACCCTCGCGAGCGCACCAGGCGACGTACCGGATCGTGCTCGCGCGAGTACGACCCCGTAGCGCTGTCTCAGACCGGAGCCGGTCGCTAGCGGCCTCCCGACCCCCAGCTCTGATTCGAGGTCCTCCAGGAGCCGGGTCAGCCGTCCCGGATCCCTGTCCTCCCGGCGCTGCACGACCGCTTCGATCGAAAGGTCGGCGTCTCCCGATGGACTGTAGCCGGCCCCGACCCGGACGATCCGGCCTTCCGAGACCGACTCCGAGCCCATCCGGGCTGCAACTCGCCGCGCCGCTTCATCGACCGATACGTTGGTGGTCGCCAGGACGAGGACCTTCCCTTCCTCCGCCAGCGCGGTCGCGGCCTGTCCCAGGAGCCGCGTCTTTCCCGTGCCCGGCGGTCCCCAGACGAGCTGGGTGCGACTGCCCAGGATGCGCTCGAGGGCCCGCGCCTGGCAGTCGTTGAGGCCGTCCCGCTGCGCGGCGCCGGCTTCGCGGGCTCCGGTCTCGGGGAACCGGGCGCCGAAGAGACGCATGGCGGTACCGGTATGATAGGAGGTCGGGTCTGAATCGATATCGGCAAGACGGCCGTCGAGGGCCGCCAGCAGCCAGGTCGGATCGAATGTCAGCTCGGCGTGCCCGGCCATACGGCCCAGCCAGTCCGGCACACCGACGCGAAGTACCCGGGTCGGGGGGTCCCACCGCGCAACGAAACCCAGGGTCTCGCCTGCGTGGCACGCTATGCGGACTGCGTCGTCCGCGCGGATGACGTACCTTCCCGGTGGGAGAGTCCAGTCGTACACGAACCCCGTCGAATCGGTGTCCACTTCGTGGCCACCGGACGCCTCGACGGCCTGCCCGATACCCCGGCGGGCCAGGTCGTCCTGAATCGCGAGGATCTCTTCGTCGATTGCCTGCTGGAAGCCTTCGAGGAAGACCTTCATTTCGGCTGGTCCGTGCGCGGCGTTCATGTAGAGGACAAGGTAGGCGGTCGGGCGTCTGACGCCACGGGTGCCGCAGACCCGCTCGGCTCAGCGTGAACCAGATCCAGGAGGAAGCAGTTTGAGCGACAGCGGTTTTCTCGAGGAGGCAGCCCGGGCAGCGCGCTGGATCGCCTCCTACCGGGAGAAGGTGGGAGACCTGCCCGTACTCGCCCGCGTGCGACCGGGTGACGTGGCCGCCGGACTTCCCGCGCAGCCGCCTGAGGACCCGGAGACGCTGGAGTCCATCCTCCACGACCTCGACGAGGTGATCGTTCCGGGCCTCACCCACTGGAACCACCCCGGCTTTTTCGCCTATTTCTGCAGCTCGACCACGGATGCCGGGGTCCTCGCCGAGTTCCTCGCCGCAGAGCTCAATCAGAACGCCATGCTGTGGCGCACGTCTCCAGCCGGAACCGAGCTCGAGGAACGGATGGTGGGTTGGGTGAGGCGTTTCGTGGGTCTTCCGGACACGTTCGACGGCCTGATCCTGGATACGGCCTCCAGCAGTTCGTTCACGGCATTACTCGCGGCCCGGGAACGGGCGGTTCCGCACGTGCGCCGACGTGGGCTCGCCGGTAGGGGCGACCTGGGCCCGTGCACTCTGTACGTCTCGGCCGAAGCGCACAGCTCCCTGGACAAGTCGGCACTCGCGGCCGGGCTCGGTCTCGACCAGGTCCGCCGCATCATGGTGGACGAGAGGTTGCGGATGGCGCCTCCGGAGCTGGAGCGGGCTCTCGTGACGGACCGGTCGGCAGGGTTCACGCCGATCATGGTGTGCGCGACCATCGGCACGACTTCGACCACCAGCGTGGATCCGGTGCGCGAGGTGGCAGACATCTGCGAGCGCCTCGGCGTGTGGCTCCACGTGGACGCCGCCTACGCCGGTCCGGCTGCTGCGCTTCCGGAGAAACGGGCGGAGTTCGACGGCTGGGAGCGTGCGGACTCCATCGTGCTGAATCCCCACAAATGGATGTCTACGCCGATTGACTGCAGCGTTCTGCTGTACCGGGACGATGCGGCCATGCGGCGGTCGCTGTCGCTGACGCCCGAGTACCTGCGCAGCGCCGAGGACGGATCCAACCTCATGGACATCGGGCTTTCTCTGGGCCGGCGCTTTCGGGCGCTCAAGTTGTGGTTCCAGTTTCGTATGGAGGGTGCGGAGCGCATCCGCACGCGGCTTCGCACTCACATCGCGCTCGCCGCAGAGTTGGCCGGGTGGATCGACGATGATCCTGGATTTGAGATCGCGGCTCCCCACCCGTTCTCTCTCGTGGTATTTCGAGCCGTCCCGCCGGACGACTCGGACTCTGACGAGTGGAACCGGAGGCTCCTCGAAGCGGTAAACCGTGACGGTCGCGTGTTTCTTTCCCATACGACCGTCGGCGGTCGCTACGTGATCCGTCTCGCCGTCGGGAGCGCGAGGGGAACGGAACAGGCGGTGCGGGACGCATGGCGGCTTCTCAAGCAGGAATACGACCGCATGGCAGCGGGGAAAGGCATGGCATGATCGAAGTCGGCGATATGGCTCCTGATTTCGCCCTTCCGTCCGACAGCGGTGACGTGGTCCGACTGAGCGACCTGCGCGGCACGCGGGTGGTCCTGTTCTTCTATCCCAAGGACGACACCAGCGGGTGCACCAGGGAGGCGTGCGGATTCCGGGACGCCCTGCCGGCGATTTCGCTACAGAATGCGACGGTGCTCGGTGTGAGCCCGGACCCGGTGCGCTCGCACGAGCGCTTTCGGGACAAGTATGACCTCAACTTCCCCCTGCTGGCGGACGAGGATCACGCGGTTGCCGAGGCGTACGGCGCCTGGGGACTCAAGAAGCTGTACGGCCGCGAGTACTGGGGCATCCTTCGCTCAACGTTCGTGATCGGTGAAGATGGGCGAATCGAGAAGGCATACGGGAAGGTCAGACCCGCGGAACACGCGGAAGAAGTCCTCTTGGATCTCGGCGCATGATTGGCCGCCAGGTTCTGGCCAAGGTGCCCGCCCTGGTGCTCGCTGTGGCTTTCCTCGCCGGGGCAGGACCGGCGGCCGCCCAGGATGTGAGTCCCTCGGAGGCGGTTATGGTCCCGGGCGACCAGTCGGTGATCCTGGAGCGCGCCGACCGAGCCCGGGTGAAAGGGGACCCGGAGGCGCCGATTCGAATCGTGGAAATCTCGGACTTCGAGTGCCCGTTCTGCGCTCGGTTCTATCAGGAGTCCTACCGGGCCATCGACAGTCTCTACGTGCAGTCGGGTCTCGCCAGGTACGTCTGGATTTCGTTTCCGAACTCCACGCATCCGCGGGCGTGGCCCGCCATCGAGGCCGCCTTCTGTGCCGGGGCCGCCGGCCGCTTCTGGGCCATGCACGATGTGCTGTTCGAGCGTCGCGACGAGTGGGCGGAGTCTCCGGATCCGAACCAGCTGTTCCGCTCGTGGGCCGTCGAGATCGGGATCGAGGACGAGTCGTTCGCCGCCTGCCTGCGCAACGACCAGACGGCCCCGCTGCAGGTGCGGGACTACGAGTCTGCCATCACCGCCGGGGTAGCCAGCACCCCGTTCTTCGTAGTCGGCGACAGCGTCGCAATCCGGGGGGCGGTTCCTCTGGACACGTTCCGATCGGCCGTCGACAGCGTGCTCGTGCTCCGAGGACACGAGACGCCCTGAGGAGCTACCGCTCGCCGGCCGACAGCCTCTGAAACACGAGCCTCATCCCTTCGATCGCCGCCGCCGCCGTGTGAGCACCGTCGTCGAAGCGCATGGAGAGCTCACGCTCGCCCGTCCCGGCGAGGGGAATCTCGAGCGTGAAGTGGACGGATACGCCGGCCGGCCGGACCTCCGCGGTCCGATCGGCCCAGCCGTCGTCCGACGCGTCGAGGGCACCCTCGATGTGCACCTCGACCACGTCGCAGACCCCGCCGACCTGTTGCGCCATGGCCGCCAGTCGTCGGGCCAGCGCCTCGTTGGACTCGGGGTCCGAGCGGCGCTCTTCCATCCACAGGCTGGGTGGCGCGACGTCTATGGAGAGGTACCCCAGATGCACGTCCGGGTGGAATTCCAGAGCGGGATCCGGAGACCCGGTTGGCGGCGGGCCGTCACCGAACGGCTCGTCGTCCGTTCCCCACGCCAGGTACGAGATCAGCCCTTCGGGGCCGATGGCGGCAGCCGCCAGGGCCACCTCGTCGAGCGATACCTCGACCAGCGCCGACGGGGCGTGCAGGGCGTCGATGGCGCCGGACTCCATGATGTCCAGCTCCGACTGGTCATAGGCGAGGCAGCGGAAGAACCAGGACGTGGGCTCCTGGCGCCCCTCGAACTCGTCCCGCACTCCGAGCCCCGCGCCGCGCAGGGCGCTGAGCAGGTTGTAGGCGATCTGGTGGCGGGTGAAGTTGGGCAATGCTCCTCCTAGCGACCTATCATGACATGCGCCCACGGGGTACCGGGCAGCATTAGCCACGGGGCGTCACCGTCGGGCTTCGCCGGGAGGCCCAGTTCCTCGGCTGTCGCACCCGGAACGTACAGCACGGCCAGTCGTCGCGCTCCGGCGGGATCGTCCGGGGCGTCCTCTGCGCTGAGTGAAAACAGAGCGGCCCGTTCGGGCATGACCAGGCTGCCGGCTTCGAGGGCCGCGTAGCGCGCGTCCATGATCTCGGACCGCCCCTTTCCCTCCATTCTCAGGCGGCGACCGAGCGCCATGAACTCGTCGAGACTGCGGTGGTAGCAGGCCACGTGGAATCCCGCCTCCGCCGGATCATCCGCCAGGCATATGAGGGAGTTCGTCCCCTCGCGCAGCACGGTGAGGGCATCCGCCGGCCTCTCGTCCCCGCCGTACCCGAGCACGGTTGCGGCCGCGCGAAGGGATGGCGGAGCGGCCAGCCCGGCCTGTCCGATCTGACTGTCGCGATCGACGACCGGGCTTTCCTGTCCGGCCAACCCCGACGTCGCCAGACTCAGTAGAAGCAGCGCTATGATCGGTCGAACCCACATGTCTCTCGCCTCCACTTGTCACTTTGTCCCGCCATGGGATAGCTTGACCCGCCATCCGACCGGGGCCGGAGCACGGAGTCCTTTTCGAAGGGCGCCAGATCCTCTGAAAGATACTACAACCAGTGTCTTCACGGCATGTCGAGCCCCGGGGAGAGGCGCGGGACGGCTTGTCCCGGCCGCCGTGAGTGGCGGCACGCTTCTCGCTACCCAGCGGGGGACTTATGCTCGCTTCAGCCAGTACCGGGCGTGGGAAGTCGCCTCGTCCCGGTAGACGGCATCGAAACGCTGCACCGTGACCAGCACGGTTGAACCCTACACGAGAGCGAACAACCCATGCGAATAGCTGTCCCGAAGGAGCATACGCCGCTCGATCACCGCGTGGCCATGACCCCGCAGTCGATCAAGCGTCTCGCTTCGGACGATGTCCAATTCGTGGTGGAGAGCGAAGCCGGGCTCGGTGCCTCCTTCACCGACGACGAGTACCGCGAGGCCGGCGCCGAGATCATCCAGGATCCGAAGGCCCTGTTCGAAGGAGCCGACGTGGTCGCGAAGATCAACAGTCCGGTGAAGCGGGAAGATGGAACCGACGAAGTCGAGCTGATTCCGTCCGGGGCCCTGTTCCTGGCCCAGATGCGGCCGCACGAGAACGTGGACGCGTTGAAGCGCCTCGCAGAACGAGGGGTGACCTCGTTCTCGATGGAGCTCATGCCGCGGACGACGCTGGCCCAACGTATGGACTGCCTGTCGGCGTTCAGCACCGTGGCGGGCTATATGGCGGTGATCCGCGGTGCGCAAGCGGGGAGCAAGTTCTTCCCGATGCTCACGACGGCCGCGGGCACGATTCCACCGGCCAACGTCTTCATTATCGGCGCCGGCGTGGCAGGTCTTCAGGCCATCGCCACTGCGCGGCGTCTGGGAGCCGTGGTCGAGGGGTTCGACATTCGCCCCGAAACCAAGGAACAGGTCCAGAGCCTCGGAGCCACGTTCGTCGAGTGGGAGGGAGCCTCCGACGACATGCAGACCGAGGGCGGCTACGCCAAAGAGGTGTCGGCAGAAGACGAGGAGCGTGAGCAGCAACTCCTCGCCGACCACATAGCCAAGTCGGATATCGTCGTCACAACGGCTCTCGTTCCCGGCAGGGCGGCCCCCAAGCTCATCTCCGAGGAGATGGTCAAAGGCATGCGCCCGGGTTCGGTGATCGTGGACCTGGCCGCCGAGACGGGTGGAAACTGCGAGCTCACCGTCAAAGGTGAGGTCGTGGAGCGTCACGGCGTCCTGATCCTGGGGCAGACGGACCTCGCGGCTTCGCTTCCGGTTCACGGAAGCCTGATGTACGGCCGGATCGTGTCCGTCCTACTTCAGCACCTCATGAACGACGAGGGCAAGATCGTCATCGACCTCGACGACGAGATCACTACCGCGATTGCGGTCACGCACGACGGAAATGTGAGGTATCAGCAATGACCGGTACGATTCTCATAAGCGTATATGTCTTCGTGCTGGCGATGTTCGTCGGCTTCGAGGTCATCACCAAGGTTCCCCCCACGCTGCACACGCCGCTCATGTCCGGCTCGAACGCCATTTCGGGTATCTCGATCGTCGGGGCGCTGGTCATCGCAGGCATGGGACAGGGAACGATGTTCGACATCATCGGGATGGTCGCGGTCATCGCGGCAACGATCAACGTGGTGGGCGGATTCATGGTCACCGACCGGATGCTGCAGATGTTCCGGCGGGACACCGACACGAACTAGCGAACACCGAGGCAGATAGATGGAAACCAGAGTTCTCATCATGCAGCTCGCCTACCTTGTCTCGGCGGTGCTGTTCATACTCGGGCTGAAGCGCCTCAGCCATCCGGACACCGCCAGGGGCGGCAATCGGCTGGCC
>CAZRRU010000037.1:0-2907 GCA_964602635.1 uncultured Gemmatimonadota bacterium
GCGCACCGTCGTGACCTGCAAGCCGGTTTTGACTGGCGACACGAACGGTTCCTACTGATCGGCGTCGACGAGTCGCGGGCCGGGGCCTCCGGATGCTCGATCGACGCGCTCACCGGACACCTGAGGAGTCTCGGCTCCGAGCTCGAAATGGAGCTACTCGATTCGATGCCGGTGTGGTTTCGGGATTCCTCGGGTGACATCCGCCTGGTCTCGCGGAGCGCGTTCGGCGACCTGGCCCGGGAGGGCGAGGTCTCGGTACGCACTCCCGTCTTCGACCTGACACTGAGCAGGCTCGGCGATCTTCGGTCCGGCGGCCTGGAAACGCCCGCGGGTAGCGCCTGGCACCGCGGCCTGCTGCCCCAGGGCTGACGGTGCCCCCCAAGCCGGCCCTCGTGCTGTCCGGCGGCGGCGCCCGAGGCGCCTATCAGGTCGGGGTGCTGCGCCACATCGCGCGGCAACATCCCGAGTTCCGTTTCCCCATCATCACCGGAGTCTCGGCCGGCGCCATCAACGCGGCGTTCATGGCCAGCCATCGCGCCGAGCTGCCGGAAGCGATGGAAGACCTGGCGCGTCGTTGGTCTACGCTTTCGACCTCGACGGTAATGCGTACGGACATTTCCTCCCTTCTCGCCAACGGGCTGCGGGTGGCGGCGACCGTGGCGACCGGCGGCGCGCGCCTCGCTCCACCGGCTCGCGGGCTCGTGGACACCAAGCCGCTGCGGAAGTTTCTCGATACGCTGGTCAAGCCGGAGAACATAGCGGCGAACATCGAGGATGGACGCTTGCAGGCCGTCGCCGTGTCGGCGACTTCGTACCGGACGGGCGACAGCATCACGTTCGTACAGGGACCGGCCGAAACGGCCATGTGGAGCCGATTTCGACGGCGATCACGGCCTGATCGGATCGGGGTCGATCACGTCCTCGCCTCGGCCGCGATTCCACTCTTCTTTCCGGCATGGCAGGTGGATGGGGAGTACTTCGGCGATGGGAGCCTGCGCCAGCCCTATCCGCTGGCTCCGGCCGTGCACCTGGGCGCCGATCGGGTGCTCGCCATTTCATCCCGATACGTCAGCACCTCCGACGAGGACCCGTCCGAACCCGACCTGTATCCGAGCGCGGCGCGCATTCTCGGACTCATGCTGAACTCGATCTTCCTCGACCAGCTGGACGCCGACGCGGAACGGCTCGAGCGCGTGAATCAGCTCCTGCAGAGGGTCGACGACAGGGAGCAATGGCGCCTGCCGGAACGTGAGGTCGAACTTCTGGTGCTGAGGCCGTCCCGGGACATCGGACGCATGGCGGCATTGTACGAGAAGCGGCTCCCACGCGCGCTCCGGCATCTGGTTCGCGGCCTCGGCACCCGTCGCAGCTCCGGCTCCGATTTGCTCTCGTACCTTCTCTTCGTTCCCGAATTCCTCACGGAGCTCATAGAGCTGGGCCAACGCGATGCCGAGATGAACCGGGTGCGGATCGGTCGGTTCGTAGAAGCATGTGCGGCCGATCCCGCATAGCCGCCGGCCGCCCATTGGCTCCTACACGTGATTCAAGAGCATCAACTCGTGAGGGTGGGGAAACAGGTATGCCTGCCCCAGCAGGTATTCACGCTTCTGTCGCCTGGCGTGATGGCGGAGAAGCGTCAGCGGCACGATCAGCGGAAGGAGACCGCGACGGTACTCGTGAATCGCTCGCGACAGCTCGGCCCGGTCCTCTACGTCCAGATCGTCCGACACATAGCCGGCCATGTGCTGCAGTACGTTCGTGTGCCCTCTGACCGTAGGGGGTCGCTTCAGCACGGCGGTGAACTCGACCATGTAGGCCTGAGCCAACGCCCGGGCTGAATCAGCCGTCGTCGCCGTACCCAGCAGTCTCCCCATCCGCCTCGTGCCCGCCTGATTCCGGGCCATGCACAGGTACTTGTGCGCCGCGTGAAATGCCATCAGACGAGCCCGGGTCACCCCGAGACCCTGCATGTCCTTCCATCTTCGGAATGCGAAGACGCGAGCGATGAAGTTCTCCCGCAAACGGGGATCGTTCAGCCGTCCCTCCTCCTCGACCGGGAGCTCGGGCGCCAGTCGGAGCAGTGTCTCGGCAAATATGCCGGTGCCATTCCGGGCGGGAACGTCATTATGATCGTAGATCTTCACACGCTCCATACCGCAGCTGGGCGAGTCCTTCTTGAGGATGAAGCCGCACAGATCATGGACTCCCAGACCCCTGACCCGTACTTCCGCCCACTCCCCCATCCGCCGCGTCAGATCCTCACCGGTGGAGGGCATCACCAGACGTGCGGTGCCGTCCCCGCCCCGCTCCAGGCGAATCGTCGGGCGGGGGATTCCAAGCCCGATCTCGACCTCCGGACACATGGGGACCCACTCCACGAACGGCTCCAGCACGTCCGTGGCGAACCGATCCCGCTTGTGTCCCCCGTCATACCGGACCTTCTGTCCTAGCAGGCAGGAGGAGATCCCGATTCGAATGGACTTGACCGTTTCGGCTTCCGCCGCCTTTCGGTCCTGATTCCGCCCGCTCATTCCGCACCCTTTCGCGGGCGGCTCAGGAGGTACCGCAGCGCGCGCTCCAGGTCCGGATATCGGTAGGCGAAGCTGGAGTCGATCAGCCGTTTCGGTCGGACGTGCGCGCTCGCCAGGAGGAGTGCCTGGCCCATCTCCCCGAGCATCGCCCGGATGACGAACGCGGGAGCCCGCAGGAACGATGGGCGGTGCAGCACCCGCCCCAGGACAGCCGAAAACTCGGCGTTGCGGACAGATCCAGGAGAGACGGCGTTGACCGGCCCGACCAGGCTCTCGTCGGTCACGACGTGCTGCACGACATCCAGCAGGTCATCCAGCGCGATCCAGCTCCAGTATTGTCGGCCATTCCCGACCGGTCCCCCGACCCACATTCGGA
>CAZRRU010000038.1:0-17252 GCA_964602635.1 uncultured Gemmatimonadota bacterium
GAGATCCGCCCCGTGGCAGGCCACGCAATTCGTTTCGGGGTCGTCCAGTCCCGGCAGGTGACGCACTCCATCCTTCGAGACCGTGTGGCTGGCCGGCGCGCTCGACGGACCCGTGAACTCATCGTCATCGTCGTCGCTGCAGCCCAGCGGCGCGACCGCGACCAGCGCGACGAGTCCGCACACCCCGATTCCCCGAATGAGGCGGCTGGGCAGGTGCCGCCTCCGCACCGAGTCCGGCGTCCGCCCTCGGACCCCGGTGTTCCCGGAGCGCGTCTCCGCAGCGAAGCGAGGACTAGCGCGGAGGGAATGCCAGGGTCGGATCATCGCTTCACGAACTCCGAGACGGCCGGCTCGTCACCCGAATAGTCGTAGAACCCCTTCCCGGTCTTCCGGCCATGATATCCGGCCAGATACATTCGCTTGAGCAGCGAGGGCGGCGCGAACCGTTTCTCCCGGTACTCGTCGAACATGATCTCGGCGATATAGTAAAGGGTGTCGAGACCCACGAAGTCGCCCAGGATGAACGGCCCCATCGGGTAGCCACAGCCCAGCTTCATGCCGGTATCGATGTCCTCGATCGACCCGATCCCCTCCTCGTAGGCCCGGATCGCGTCCAGCATGTAGGGCACCAGCAGCCGGTTCACGACGAAACCCGAGTTGTCCACGCAGGCGATCGGCACCTTCCCGACGGAGCGGGCGAACGCGAAGGCGCTGTCGAAGGTCGCGTCTGAGGTGGCGCCCGTGCGAACGACCTCGACGAGTTTCATGACCGGAACCGGGTTGAAGAAGTGCAGGCCGACGAAGCGGTCCGGTCGCTCCGTGGAAGCCGCCATCTCGGTAACCGTGAGACTGGAGGTATTCGAGGCGAAGATCGTCCCGTCCGGACACTGCCGATCGAGCACCCCGAACAGGTCCTTCTTCACCTCGATGTCCTCTACGATGGCTTCGATGATGATGTCGCAGTCGGCCAGGTCCTCGAGGGACACGGTTCCGCTCAGGCGACCGAGAGTGGCGTCCCGGTCCGCCGCCTCGAGCTTCCCTTTTTCCACGACACGATCCAGCTGCTTGCCAATGGCCCCCAGGCCGGCCTGCAGAAGCTGGTCGTTCACCTCCCGAACCACCGTCTCGTAGCCAGAAGAAGCGCTGACTTGAGCGATCCCCCTGCCCATCAGCCCGCAGCCGATCACACCCACCTTCTTTATGTCGCTCACGACCAGTTCCTTGGGTAGTAGTTGCGTACCGTTCGATGAATTCGAGGTCCGCTCGTCGCGACCCGTCGCCCCGTCGCATTCTAAATGGTCAGTCCAGCAGTTCGGTAATCCTCTCCCGCAGGGTCGGCCTGTCGGACGCCATGCTGGAGCCCCTCTCGGCCCGGTCCAGCAGACCCTGCAGGGTCAGCTGCAGGCGGCCGCGGCGACGTCCTACGGTCCAGGCGGTTCCGAGGGTGCCCACCGCCGCAACGCCTCCGGCCACGGCCGGAAAGACCACGAACGCGGACGCGCCTTCCCCCAGCACGGCGCCCAGCGCCGATCCGAGGCCGAAAACGCCGAGGCTGCCGAGCCAACCCGCCGCGTGGCCTGCCCGCTGGTTCTTCATGTCGGCCGTGATGGTCAGGAGCGTCCGTCCCTCTTCCAGTGGCTGAGCCATCAGGCCGATTCTGCGAGCCTTGGCCAGCTCATAACCGCGCCCGCTGAAATCCAGCCCGCGCTGTATCTGGCTCATGAAGTCCGTGGCCGGCTCCCAGACCTGCAGGCCCGGCCGGTCCCGCACGCAGCGCAGGCTCTCGCGATCGGCCAGGTAGCGACCCATCCGCGAAAGTACTTCGTCGGGATCACCCGGGACCACGCGGCTCTCCACGATCATCGCCTCGCCCCACAGGCGCGTGGCCAGCGATCGGTCTCCGGGCTGAGCCGGGAGGAGAGCATCAGCCCGCATCTCGGCCAGGGCCTGGCGCACGTGCCGGCCCTCCAGCCCGACCTCCTCGGCTATTCGGAGGACTTCATCGGCTTCCAGAGTGTCGGGCTCATCGCCCTGCCCGAATTGCAGCTCGGCTGCCCGGTGAATGACCTTCTCGAGCTGCTCCCGGGAGATCTCGCTCGGCACCGGCAGTCGACTGCTTCCGCTATCCTCGGTCACTCTTGGCGGGCGTCGTCATGTCGTTTATCCCGGCACGGTCGCTTGCCGTCAGTCATCGCTGGAGTCCCTCTCGACGCGAAGGGCCTCCGCATCCTCAATCTCGTTGTCGGCCCCCATACGCCCCTCACCCAACAGGCCGGACTGGCCGCTGGGCTCGGAAATGCGGGAGGGCATGCTGAGGCCCGTGGCCTCGTCCGCCGCCTTCCGGGCACGTGCTTCCAGCGCCTTGATCTCGGCCTTCTCCTCCGCCGTCAGCTCTTTCCGCTCCTCGAACATCTTCTTCAACGGCCCGAACAGGTCCATGGGAAGCGGGAACAGTGTGGTCGAGTTGTTCTCGGCGGCGATTTCCGACGCTGTCTGCAGGAACCGCAGCTGCAGGGAGGCCGGTTCGAGACTGAGCAGCCTGGCCGCGTCCTTCAGCCTCGATGCGGCCTGGAGCTCGCCCTCGGCGTTGATCACCTTGGCACGGCGCTCGCGCTCGGCTTCGGCCTGCCGGGCCATCGCTCGTTTCATCTCCTGCGGGAGGTCCACGTCCTTGACTTCAACCGCCGTAACGTCGATCCCCCAGAGGTCCGTTCCCTCGTCGATGATGCGCTGCAGGATGCGGTTGAACTTCTCGCGTTCGGCCAGCAGTTCGTCCAGCTCGGCCTGCCCGATCACCGATCGAAGGGTCGTCTGCGCGAGCTGCGAGGTGGCGAACAGAAAATCCTCGATCTCCAGGACCGCCCGGGACGGATCCCGCACCTTGAAGTAGAGAACCGCGTTCACCTTCACGGAGACGTTGTCTCGCGTGATCACGTCCTGCGGCGGAATGTCCATCGCAATGATCCGCAGTCCCACGCGGACCATTCGCTCGATGCCGAAGGGTACGAGAAAGATCAGTCCCGGACCTCGTATCGGCCGCACGCGACCGAGCCGGAATACCACCGCACGCTCGTACTCGCGCAGGATCCTGAGACTTGTCGAGAGCGCCGCGGCACCGCCGATGGCGATCAGAGCGAGAATCACATCCATGGGAGCCTCCATGGTCCCGAGGATCAGATGCATCCGGAGCGAACCGCGCGGTGGGCAGAATCCCGCCGGGCAGTCCTGTAACATACACCGCGAGAGGCTGATGTGCCCGCAGTTTGAAGCCGTGCCCGAGGTCAGGTTCGGACCGGATCCGGCCTTATCCCTCCACCTTCACGATGATCGCGATTCCCTGCCCACCGCCGATACATGCGGAGCCGAGCCCATACCCTCCTCCGCGGCGATTCAACTCATGAAGCAGGTGAGTCGCGATCCTCGCACCCGTTGCTCCCAGCGGGTGCGTGAGCGCGATCGCTCCCCCGTTGACGTTGACCTTGTCGCGGTCCAGTCCGAGTTCCTTCTCGACCGCTACGTACTGCGGGGCGAAGGCTTCGTTGACCTCGATCAGGTCCATGTCGTCCAGCGTGAGGCCGGCTTTGTCGAGCGCCTTGCGCGCCGCGGGGGCCGGCCCGATCCCCATGATGCGAGGGGGAACCCCCGCTACGGCCCACGAGACCAGGCTTCCCATCAGCGGCAGGTCATGGGCCGCCGCGAACTCGGAGTCGGAGATCACGAGGGCCGCCGCCCCGTCTCCTATTCCACTCGCGTTGCCCGCCGTGACCAGCCCGTCCTTCTTGAAATAGGGCCGGAGCGACGCCAGGGCCTCCGGTGTCGTGTCAGGGCGGATATGCTCGTCGATCCGGAACTCGCTCTCCTTGCCCCGCTTCAGGAGGATGACGGGCACGACCTCTTCGTCGAATCGGCCCTCGTCCCACGCCTGCTTGGCCCGGGTCTGGCTTCGCACGGCGTACCCGTCCACTTCCTCGCGGCTGATCTCGTATTCCTCCGCCAGGTTCTCGGCCGTCTGGGCCATCGAGAACCCGCAGTACGTATCGGTCAGCGCTTCCCACAGTGAGTCTTCGAACGGCACGGCGGGCCCGAGGCGCAGCCCCCAGCGGGCGCCGCGGACCACGTGCGGAGCCTGACTCATCGACTCGGTGCCCCCCGTGAGACAAACGCGCGAGCCGCCGTACAGAATGTCCTCGGCCCCGTCGATCACAGCCTGGAATCCCGAGCCGCACAGCCGATTCAGCGTCATCGCCGGCACTTCGACCGGCAGACCTGCGTTCAGGCCCACATGGCGAGCAAGGTACACGGCGTCGGCCGATGTCTGGATCACGTTCCCGAAGAACACCTGTCCGTACTCCGCCGGATCCACTCCGGCGCGCTCGACCGCTGCCCGTCCGGCGAGGATCCCCAGCTCCGTGGCTGAGTGGTCCTTCAGACTGCCTCCGAACGTGCCGAACGGCGTGCGCACGGCGGCGAGGAACACGACCTGTCTATCCGATGCCATCGTCCCCATGGTCTCTCCGTGAAGGTTCCAGCGGTCCGCTCAACCCCTGGCGACGCGATCCGCGATCCAGGCTCCGACTTGTTCCGTGCTCCGCGACCCACCCACGTCCGGGGTGCGAACGCCACTGCTCAACGCCGCATCCACAGCTTCCTCGACGCGGTCCGCAGCTTCCGGGACTCCGCCGTCGCGCAGGAGAAGCGCCGTACTCAAGATCACGGCCATCGGGTTCGCGGTTCCCGTGCCGACGATGTCAGGTGCGCTTCCGTGCACGGGCTCGTACAGGGCGTGGTGCCCTGGATTCAAGTTCGCGGACGGCGCCAGTCCCATCCCACCTACCAGTTCGGCAGCGAGATCCGAGAGGATATCACCGAGCAGATTCGAAGTCACGATGACCTCGAACCGTTCGGGCGCCCGGACCAGTTGCATCGCCAGTGCGTCTACGTACCGCATGTCAGCCTCGATCTCCGGGTAGCTCTCCGCCACCTCCGAGAACACACGACGCCACAGACCGTACACGTGTGGAACGGCGTTCGCCTTGTCACCCAGCGTGACCCGACCTCGTCTCTGGGACCTGGCATGTTCGAATGCCGAGCGCACGATCCGCTCCACACCTGGTCGCGTCGCGATGGCCTCGCTCACGGCCCGCTCGTCGGCTTGCCCGGGGGATTCGATCCGCCCGGCCCCCGTGTAGAGGCCCTCCGTATTCTCCCTGAAGATGACGAAATCGATCGGCTCGTGATCCGCCGATCGCAGCGGAGAGAGCTCGGGGAGCCGCAGTCGGGCGGGCCGGAAGTTGATGTACAGATCCAGCCGAAACCTGAGTCCGAGGAGGATGTCCCTCGCGTGCCGTCCGTCCGGCACCCGGGAGTCCCCAACCGCCCCGAGGAGTATCGCGTCGAACTCATCGCGAAGTCGCACGAAGCTCTCGTCCGACAGTGTCTCGCCCGTGGCCAGGTAGTGCTCGGCCCCGTGCGGAAAGCTTTCCGTCCGGACGTCCGCCAGGCCCGCGCTGGCGCACGCCGACAGCACGCGCTGGGCCTCCCGCACCACTTCGGGTCCGACCCCGTCCCCGGGAATCAGGGCGATGCGAATCATGGGCGGATCATCTCCGCTCGGTCCTCCGGCTGAGGATTCGGTGGACGAAAGAGGCCGGCGACCCCGCGGGGCGCCGGCCTCCAGTACGGCAAGACGACCTGTCGCGCCGGTCCGTTACTGGCTCAGCGTCCAGACGTACGCGGCGACAGCCTTCACCTGGTCGTCGGTGATCGCGGTGCCGCCCTTGGCCGGCATCGGGACCCCGGAGCTGGACTCCTGCGCCGTGACGCCAGTCATGATGTTCTCGACGATCTGCTCGTACGAGCCATCGACATGCAGCCACTCGTCGTCCGCCAGGTTGGCGCCGAGGTTCGGGATGCCCTCTCCCGTCGCGCCGTGACATGACATGCAGATGCCGGCTCCGTTGTAGATGCCTTCGCCTTCTTCGATCATCGCGACCGTGACACCTTCGGGCAGTTCCTGATCCATCACGTCCATCTCGGCCACGTCCATTGCGGGCTCTGCCGACACGACCTCGACCGCCGCAGTTTCAACCTGCTCGTCGCCATCCGCGCTGGCATCGCCACCGCAGGCGGAGAGCCCGATCGCGACGAGGGCGACCAGCGTCAGCCCCCAGATCTTCTTCTCGCTCATTATAGCTCCTGTGTGCGTCCCGTTATTCCTGTACCGCTCGGGCGCGTATGCCGCGCCCCGCTCTCGATTATGTGGGCAACATCTTACCGCACAGAGCGCAGTAACTCCACCCCCGCTCGAGTTCTTCTCCACACGCCGGACACGGCCAGCGCTCCTGGTCGGCCCCGCACTGCGGGCAGAATCTGAGGCCAGAGCGCATCGGCAGGGACGCATCGCAGCTGCGGCAACGTGAGGACGACCCGTCCTCCTCCTCCCGAACCGGCGGGTCGGAGGCCGGCGTCTCGACCGTCGCGATCCGACCCAGCGCGTCCGCCGACTCGTCCTGGGGCACGAGCAACGGATCGTCGAGTCCTGGCAAATGGTCCCCGCGGGACCGGCCGGTCTCGAGCTCCGCGATCGGAGGTCCGGTCTCCGGTGACTCGGTCTTCGAGCCGGACGGGCGCGCGCGAAGCCGGACCTCGGACGCGGCGAAGCGCTGCAAGAGGGCCAGTCCCGGCTCCGGCGATTCGAGTTCCCCTCTGGCTGCCTTCAGCAGGGCGACTTCCGGTACGTGCAGGCTCTCATCGTCCACCAGCAGTTTCAGAAAACCGATGTCGTACTCGGCCTTGCTCGCGAATCCGAGGCGCTGCCGGCACAGGGCGTACGGCAGCAGCCGGCGGTGCAGCTCCGCCACGGAGATGGGGATCTCCGGGGCCATGTCTTCCTCGGCCAGCCTGTTGGCCAGGAGCTCACGCAAATCGTCGCTCATCGTCTCTTCCACCAGTCTTCCCCTCTCGCCGTACACGATCTAACGATCGATGTGCAGCACTCCGGCCCGGGCCGACGCCTTGAGAAACTCCTCCGGATCGTCATCCGGGATCTGAATGCCGGTCATGTCCCTGACGCGCCGGGCCGTATCCCGCATGAACTCCTCGACCGATTGTCCGGGATCGGCCGAACTCTCACACATCGCGCGGACGATTCCGGTCCAGTCCGTCCTCTGGCTTCCGGGAGCCAGCTCCCGATCGCCGCCGAACAGGTCGAGCTGGTCCCTGGTCCCGAGCGCCGGGGCCGTGAGTCCGGCTGCTTCCATCTCGACCTCGAGCAGGATGCGCTCTTCGGGCGACGGATCAACGAACAGCTGGTCGAGTCGATCGAGGTATGGATCCAGCTCGCGGGCCCCGTCCGTAATCTCTCGATAGGCCCGCACCAGTTCCACGAGTCGCCACACACTCACCGGATCCCACAGGCTGTCCAGCGGGATGCGCTCCAGATGCCCGAGCGCGCTCTCGGGCTCGCCCCCCTCGTAGAACAGGTTCGCGAGGAGCACGCGGGCGTCGTGGTTCTCAGGGTCTAGTTCGAGGCACCGGTCGAGCCACAGACGCGCCTGCACGCCGTCACCGTGCCTGTGAAGCGTATAGGCGAGGTCGGCCGCCGCGTCTGCGCTCTTCCCGTCGGCAGCCACGGCCCGGCGGAAGAAGCGCTCCGCATGCTCCCACAATCCCTCGCGGAACAGGGCCCGTCCGATGGACAACATCAGTTCGAGGTCCTGCCCGAAGCCGAGATCCAGCACGCGCTCGAAGCATTGAAACCCTCGAGCACGCTCGCCCAGCTTCAACCGGCTTTCGCCGAGGCCCACGAGGGCGTCTTCATGGTCGGACTCACTCTCGAGGGCTCGGCTGAACGACCTTCGGGCCCATACGAACTCCTCGCGCGCGAGATGCGTGTACCCGATCGAGACCAGAAGCTCGACCGCATGGGGGTACAGGGCCGCGCCCCGCCTCAGCATCTCGAGTGCACCGTCGTAGTCGCCACCCTCGTACAGGCGCTGCGCCTGCCGGTCGTACTCCTCGGCACTCCAGAACCGGGAAGATTCCATAGCTGTCCTAAGCTCGCTCGAAGAGGTATGCGCTATCCAGCAACCGATTTCCCTGGCGGTCGTTCACGGCGTGTCGCCGACCGGACCAGATTGCGGCCCCTCCCGTTTCGCCACGCTTGTTCACGGCATAGTAATTGACGTTGAAGTTCGGTCGAACCGTCTCATCCAGAAGCCGGCTCTCGACCGTCCAGTCCACGATCCTCTGCAAGGCCGTGAGGCACGCGTCCGTCGGGTGCGCCCCACGTCGCATCTCTTCAACAACGAGATGCGAGCCGACCGTCTTGATAACGGCTTCCCCACGTCCCGTGGAGCCCGCTGCCCCGACGTCGTTGTCACAGTAGCAGCCACACCCGGGTAGCGGACTGTCGCCTACCCGTCCCGGGATCTTGAAGAACAGGCCGCTCGTGGTGGTCACGGCAGACAGGTTACCGGCTGCGTCGACCGCCGAGCAATGGATCGTCCCCATCGGCCGAACACCGTCATGCGAGTCCAGGATCCCGACGGCCTCTCCCCGCGCAGTTCCGCCCGGGCCACCCGGATCGGAGAAGTCGCTGATCGTCTCTCCGCTCTCCCCTGGTGTGACATAATCGTCCTGGTCTGAGAGACGGGCGCGCCAGCTCAGCCACACCTCCCGCGACTCCGGAGTGAGGTCCATCTTCTCGAATCCCATCTCGGACGCGAATCGTGCAGCCCCACGACCCACGAGGAGCACGTGGTCCGTGTATCGCATCACGGCGAGCGCTACCCGTGAAGGATTCACGTAGCCCTCGAGCGATGCCACCGCACCCAGACCTCGCGTCGGACCGTGGTACACCTGGCTGTCGAGCTGCACGACGCCGAGAGCGTTCGGAAACCCGCCGTACCCCACGGTCTGATCCTCCGGGTCTTCCTCCACCCGGTTCACGCCGCTCACGACCCCCTCGAGCGTGCCCAGTCCGTCGTGAATCGCCTTCAGGGCAGTTTCCGTGGCCCGCAGCCCGTTTCCGCTCGATACCACGGCAGGTGCGACCGCCGCCCCGTCGAGGATCAGTGGACCGGTAAAACGTCGCTCGACGGTCCCGGCTGTTGAATCCCGTGCAAAGATCGCCGGGGCGACCGCGCTCGCCCCGGCCACGGTACCCGCATTCACGATGAAGCGTCTGCGACTCAGTTTCCCCATGCCTTCTCCCAGGAGCGCTGTCGTATCAGGTTTCCCGCGGTGGAGCCCTTTCATCGCCGGTCAAACCCTCTTCTGCCGCCGGGCCCAGAACCCGCAGCTCCAGACTCGTCACGCGCTGCTCGGTGGTCTCGGCTACCTCGAGTTCAGCGGAGCCCAGGCGCACCTTCTCCCCCGGCTCAGGAATGCGGCCAAGGTTGCCGATGACGTAGCCCGCCACGGTGTCGTACTCGTCCACGCCCTCGACCTCGCCGAGGCCGAAATGCTCTATGAGGTCGGCGGGATCGGCACCGCCGTCGATCCGAGCCCGGCCCTCTCCCAGGACCACGATCTCCTCCTCGGCCACGTCGTGCTCGTCGAAGATGTCGCCAACGATTTCCTCAACGAGATCCTCCAGCGTGACCACGCCATCGGTGCCCCCGAACTCGTCGACCACCACCGCGAGGTGCAGCTTCTGATCCCTGAATTCAGCCAGGAGATCGTCCACCGGCTTCGTATCGGGCACGAAGAACGGCTCCCGCATCACGCTCGTGAGCACGAATTCGTCAGCCGACGGACGCCGCATCCAGCGAAGCAGGTCCTTGATGAGGACGACCCCGGTCACGTCGTCGATCGACTCGCGATACACCGGGAATCGGGAGAAGCCGGAACCCGCTGCGGTGTCCAGGACTTCGTCCAGAGACTCGGTCTCGGGAAACGCCACGATGTCCGGCCTCGGTGTCATGACCTCGCGCGCCACCGTACGCGTGAGCTCGAAGATCCCGTGGATCATCTCCTCCTCGTCCTCCTCCACGACCCCCTCGGCTCGACCGTGGCGGAGCAGGGCCTCTATCTCCTCTGGCCCGTGAACCTGGCCATAGCCACGCGGCCCGTGCGCTCCGCTTCGCCTGACGATCGGCTCGGCGACCGCGTTGAGCGCCCACAGGATCGGAGAGGCGAGAATCGTGAACAGGTTCAGCGGCATCGCCACGAGACGGCCGATGCGCCCCGCATGGCTCAGCGCGACGGCCCGGGGCACGAGTTCGCCCAGGACCAGATAGAGAGCCGCGACCGCGACGAGGGCCAACAAGACGGCAACCGTGAGACCAACTCCGCTCGGGAGCCCCAGGCCGGCCGCATCCAGCGCGCCATGTATCGCCGGTGCCAGAGAGCTTACCGTGAGCCACCCGAGGGCGAACGAACTGAGGGTGATCCCTATCCGTACGCTCGATATCGGACGCTCGAGCGAGCGCCGGGCGCGCGCCACCGCCGGATCAACCCGCGAAGGATCCTCGCCGGGTTCCTCCGGGGGCTGGCGTTTGGACGCGATTAGGGCGAACTCCGCGGCCACGAAGAAAGCGTTCGCGGCAACGAGACTCAGGGCGACGACCACTCTCACCACGGAGAGAGAATCCCGGCGGTCGTTGGGGAGGTGCACGCGTTCCGGGAGGCTCGTCGGAGCCCACCCGGTCGCGAGTCAGGTCTGGCCCGCGCCTCACCCGAGGTACGAACGCGGGAGACCGTTGCCGGTCGCTGGAGCGGCAGGTTCAGGTTGTGCCGACCTCGTCTTGCCTCAGTCGGTGGCCGCGGGGATGTCCCCCTCCGGTGAACCAAATGGGATCGCCGGCTGACAGTATCTGTGCCCGATAGCCTCGAGCTCCTTCACTTCACCATCCGAAAGCCCCGGATATCGCTCACGCAGGTATTCGACGGTGTCCGACATCCATTCCGTGCGTTCCGTGTCCTCGGCATCGAGAACGCCGCATCGCTGAATATGACTGAACAGCTCATCACGAGCCAGATCCAACGTCGTGTGTTGTTGTTTTCCGCGCGACAAAGTTCCTCCTTCTCGATTCATTTCTCCCGGTGCCGCCGGCTCTCGCGTCGAGCCGCCCGGCCGCCGGGCCTCACCTGTTCAATATACCTGAGCCCGGATGACGCCGCAAAGCTCCTCCCGGAACTCCGAATCCGTTGATAACACAGTTGAATTCCGCGAATCAGCGGGATAGCTCCTCGCCGATGGCCCACGCCAGAAGCGGGACCATGATCTCGTGGTGCCCTGTGATCTGGTACCCCTTTCCACCGCCCGTGCGGGTCGGCCGCTCTATCACGTTCACGCGCGGCCGATACTGGCGGATCATGTCCAGATCCGCGGTGACGAAGCCGCGCGGTGCACCGTCGTCCCGGTTGCGGCAGATCGTGAGCGCCTTGAGGAACACCTCCGGCAGGATCACGGCCGAGCCCACGTTCACCACCACGCCACCGTCGTCCAGGCCCCGCAGGCTCTCCACCAGCGCCAGGAAGTCGGTGTACGACGTCTCCCCGATCGCGGCGCCGTCCGCCTCAGGGTGCTGATGAATAATGTCGGCGCCGATCGCGACGTGCACGGTGATCGGGACGCCGAGTCGGCGGCAGGCGAGGAGGAGTGACAGCTCCTCGTGCCCGTTGTCTTCCCGAGCTTCGAGGTCGGCACCGAGTGCCGCCCCCAGCCCCAGCTTTTCGTCCCTTCCCCTCCGGATCGCCAGGTTCATGTCTCGACCGGTCTCGAGCGCCATGCCGAACGTGCCGTCCGACAGGCCGGCCTCCACGTCCTCCGAAGTGCCGCCCCACCGGCATGCCTCGTAGTCGTGAATCACCGTCGCGCCATTCACCGCGAGATGCGTGACGGCCCCACGCTCCATCAGGTCGATCAAGACCACGGACAGGCCCGTCTTCACCACGTGCCCGCCGAGCATCCACACGATCTCGCGATCGTGCCGCGCGGCGGACGCCACCCCGTGCGCCACCGCGTGCAGCGAATCGGCGGCCAGGATGTGCGGGAGAGAGTCGTAAAACTGGGCGAACGAGGCTCCGGCCGCGGCCGGCGGTGGGCCGGCGAAGTCGCCGGACGACACCTTGTTCGGACGGTCGCCGACCGGCACCCGGCGCAAGCCAGGTCTCGGGTCGTCCGCTTCGCTGCCCGGGTTCATGGCTGGTCCACCTCGGGTGTAGTCGGACTCGCCGACGCAGCCATCGAATCCTCGACGGGGATCAGCCCCCCTTCGCCGGGCTCGTACCCGGTCAGGAACAGGTTGCCGGATCCAACCGCCATGCTGGTCTTCAGTCGGACAATCACGCGGCGGTCGTCATCCGTCAGGTACAACTCCGCCTCGCCACCGTCGCCGAACGCTCCACCGGACTGGATGATGGGCCTGAGGACAATCGTCTGGAACGTGCCTGCGGGGACCCGGATCTCCTCCCGGCGCAGGACCTCTATGACCACAGGATTGCCGGATTCCTTGAAATAGCGGTCGAATTCGTACCGCTGGCCTACCTCGAGCGGAAGCAGCCGCGCGAAGAACAGGAAGGAAACATCGTCCAGCGCCCCGTCGAGGATCGGGACATCCGTCTCATCAGCGTGCGCGCGCCACTCGCCATCGACGATGTCGTGCCGGTCGTACGTCATGCCCTCGAGGTCGAACGAGTATCGGGTGTCCCGCTTGTAGCTGCCTTCGCTCAAGCGCTGCTCGAAACGGATCGAACTGAGCGGCCCGGGGCGGATCCAGCTGATCTGGCGGTCCTGTACCCGGTAGAACGGTGGGCCGCCCCAGGCTTCCATGGCGACACGATAGCCTTCCTGACCGGCGATCGAGTCGATCGCCTCCACCTCGATGGACCCCTCACCCAGCCGCACCCGGCCCCAGCTGACCGAGAACTCCATGCGCTCGCCGACCGGGAATCGCCACGCCTGTGCCGGATCGGTGGTCGCCGCGGCAGATTGTGCCCGTGCCAGCTGCGGCTGGCCGACGGAAAGGGCGACCAGGAGAGCAAGGACGGATCGCGCTGCCTGGCCTGGACTCACGCTCGGCCCTCGGCCGCACGTCGGCGGAGACGGGGATCGCGCGAGGCCCTCAAGAGGCCCCATAAGGTGGCGATCGCCCGGAAACGGCTGCCTCGATAGCGTCGCGAATAGTCCGTCGAGATGTCCACCTGCGCCGCACTCCGCAGGTGGGGAGTGACGGCCGTCAGCAGCTCGAGACTCGAAGCCCACCCTTCGTGGCGCAGCAGCGCACCCCCGTCCGGCACTTCCTTGAGCGCCCGCTTCAAGGCCACCAGCCGGTACATGCGGAACCCGCAGAACGGATCCTCCACGTCGGCCACCGTGGCCTGAGGCTTCACGATCATCCCGGCCCCGATACGCGCGAATCGCACCGCGGGCGGGGCATCTCGAACATTCACCGGGCGGCCCGCCACGAGGTCCGCTCCACCCTGGAAGCGCCTCAGCATCTCCGGGATCATCTCCGGACCATCGGTGAAATCGGCCTGCATGACCAGGAGGGCGTCCCGCTTCGGATACCGGGATACTCGGGTCGCCTCCCGGATCAGCCTCTCCAGAGACGCCGCGTAACCCTGCCGCGTGGCGTTGCGGTACACGGTGAGGGGGAGAACTCGGCGGTACGGCTCCAGCACGTCCGCCGTACCGTCCGTAGATGCGTCGTCCACGACCAGAATCCGGAAGTCGCGGCCCAGCTCCGCGAACACCTTTCTGATCTTCCACATGAGCACACCAATCGTGTGCTCCTCGTTATGTACCGGCAGCGTGACGTAGATCACGTCGCGCATCGCTCCTTTCTACGACCCTTCGCCAGCGCCAAACAGGCGTTTCGCGAGGCTTCCGTTCCGCTATGTACCGCCGCGCCCGGTCGTCGTTCCAGTGGGCCGGGTCTTCCAGCGCCGGTGGAACCAGAAGTACTGCTCCGGGTGCCGCCGCACCTGCTCCTCGAGCCGGGCGACCCATCGGCGCGTAAGCTCCAGCTCGGCTCCTTCCGTGTCGTCTTCTCCCGCGGGCGCGTCCACTCGCTCCAGTACTGCGCAGTAGCCCGAACCGAGACGGACTATCGCGCCGAAGAATAGCGGCACCTCCAGCGACAGCGCGAGACGGGCCGGCCCCCGAAACGTCGAGGCTTCGCGACCGAGAAACGGCACGAAGACCCCCCTCTCTCCGGCGTCCTGATCTGCCACCAGGGCGACCGTCTTGCCTTCCCGAAGCGCTTGCGGAATCCTGGTACGCGCGTCCTGCATGTAGATTGGCTCCATTCCCGCTCGACGACGCGTGGCCAGCATCCGCTCGTTGGACGCCGGGTTCCGCTGCCGCTTGACGACCGCGGCCATCGGAAGACCGGCCGCGGCCAGGTAGGCTCCCGCAGCCTCCCAATTGCCTACGTGCCCGGTGACGATGATCGCACCGGATCCACGCGTGGCTTCCCGATGGAGGGCGACCGCGTCCTGCCCGGCCTGTACCTGGGAAAGGAGAAATGCGCCCCCGGATCGTCCGATGCGCGCGACGGTCACTATTTCCCGTCCAAAATGGCGGTAACACGCTCGCGTGATTGCGGCGACCCAGTCCGGAGAGCGGTCGGGAAAAGCTGCCGTGATCTGCTCCTCCACGACGGCGCGCCTGGCCCCCAGACTCCACGCGGCACCTCCCGCTCCAGAGCCCATCCGAACGGCCAGCCCCGAAGGCAGGGTACCGAGCACCGCTTCCGCCGCACGTGCTGGAGCGTATTCCACCAGATCCATGAGCTTCATCGACTGCTACGACACCCCCGTGCCACCGCGCCATAGGCATCCAGCGTGGCGCGGATCATCTCCTCGGACCGATGGGCTCGTGCATATCGACCAGCTCTGTCCCCCGCCCTGGCCCGGCCTTCAGGATCGTCGATCAAGCGGCCGATCGCAGCCGCCAGACTCACGTGATCCCCGCGGGAAACGGGCTCGATCCCCGCCCCCCTGAGCCGCCCATCACCGGCAGCCGTCATCACGACGGGCACGCCCGCCCACATGGCCTCCAAGCAGGCCGTAGACAGCTCCTCCTGCAGGGAGGGCATCACGAAGACGGCGAGGTCGGACAGGGACGATCGCGCGTCGTCCACGTAGCCGGGCAGGCACACCCAGCCCCCGAGGCCCAGGCTGTCGATCAGGTGCTCCAGGCGGCTCCGTTCCGGCCCCTCGCCGAAGATCGCGAATCGCACCTCCGGGTGGCTCTTCACGACCAGTGATGCCGCGCGGACAAGCGTGGCGTGATCCCTGTCGGACCCGAGCGCCGCCAGGGAACCGACGATCAGATGCTCCGCTCGAGCCCCGGCGGCATCTCGCAGGACGCCCGGGCGTTCAGCATCCATTCCCCGCCTATCGATGCCCTCGGGGATCACGGCGATACGGGGGCGCTCCACTCCGGCGCCGATCAGCGAGTCGCGGGCCGACTCGGAGACTGCAATAACCAGGTTGGCTCGCCGCCATTTCCACGCGGAGCGGGGTGGATGCACGGCCCGGCGCGTCGCCACGATCCCGCTCTGCGACCCCTCGAGAGCCATCAGGTAGGCCATAAGGCGGAGGGCATGCGTGTCGTGCGCGTGCACGACGTCCCAGCGCCGGCGCGTCTGCCGCGCCAGTGTTCGCAGAGCGCGTGGGTCGGTGCCGACCGCCCACGGAAGCGAAATGACCGGCACCCCCATGTCCCGAGTCGCCCGCTCGAGGCGCGAACGCTCCAGGGTGGCCACCGTCTGCTGGACGTGCGGCACGCTGCGAAGACCTTCCACGAGCAGGCCGACCTGGTTTCTCGTGAGACGCCACTCATGACCCGACTCGACGTGCAGAACTCGGAGCGGCGGACGGGTCACGCGCGCAGCCTACGGGCGTATGCGTCGTTCATGCGCGGGAAGGTACGCGCCGAAAGGCCACGCTACAACGAGAGGGGTCGTCGCGCGCGAGCGGCGATCGTGGCATCTTCCGGACATGCGAGCGCAGCTTCCCGGGTGGATGACCGCCGAGTTCACCGTACTTCGCGACGGACGCACGACCGCCGTCGTGCAAAACGACTTCGTCGATTCCTTCCACCGATACCGGCTGATCGACTGTTGGCGTACGCCATTGCTGTCCCTGCCGGAATCGCAGCAGGAATCGGCCGGATCGGCGCCAAGGGTTGCGGGAGGTCGCGGCGGCATTCGGGTTGTTCCAGCCGGACCGTTCGGCGAGGCCGTCGTGCGGCCATACCGACGCGGCGGTCTCGTCGAGAAGATCAATCGGCGCACGTACTTCCTGGGGAACCGGGCCTTTTCCGAGCTCGTGGCCACGCACCGGCTGCGCCGGCGCGGAGCTCCCGTCCCGGAAGTCCTTGCCGCCGTTCAGTCCCGGTTTCGTGCCGGCTACCTGGCGTGTCTGGTAACGCGCCGGATCGCCAAGACCTTGCCGGCGGCCGAGGTCCTCGGGAGGGCAACCGCGGCGCGCCGGGCGGCCATTCTGGAGTCGATGGGCCGCGCGATCCGTCTCCTGCATGAAGCCGGCGGCGTTCACGCCGACCTGAACGGGTACAACATCCTGGTCCCGGAGGAGGGAGAGGGACCGGCATTCGTGATCGATCTGGACAGGGCATCGGTCCTGAGCGGTCCGATCCCCGAACGCCGCGCCCGGGCTAACCTTCGGCGACTCAGGCGCTCCTTGCTCAAGCTGGGACTGGATGAAGCCGTAGTGCACTGGGACGGGCTGGAAGGCGGATACGACGTACCCCCGCAGCCCCCGCCCGCCGCCTAGCCCGGCGCCGGGTCAGCCGGCACTCCCGGCGTCTCCGCCCTAGATGGGGGCGACGAGAACTGCAGATCACACAGGCGCCGGTACAGGCCGCCAGCCTCGTAGAGCTCTCCGTGAGTTCCCGATTCCACCACGCGACCGTCCTCGAGGGCCAGTATCCGGTCCGCTCCCCGGATCGTGGAGAGCCTGTGAGCGATCACGAATACGGTGCGGCCCGTGAGCAGGTGCTCCAGGGCCGCCTGAATCAACTGTTCCGACTCGGTGTCGAGCGACGAAGTCGCTTCGTCTAGGATGAGCAGCGGCGGATCTCTCAGGATCGCCCGGGCGATTCCGACTCTCTGGCGTTGCCCTCCCGACAGCCGGATTCCCCGGTCGCCGAGCAGCGTATCCAGACCGTCAGGTAACTCCCGGATGAAGTCCTCTGCGTTGGCGGCGCGGATCGCCTCGGAGATGTCTTCCTCCGCACGATCCTCGCCGTAACTGATGTTGGCCCGCACCGTATCGTG
>CAZRRU010000039.1:0-2532 GCA_964602635.1 uncultured Gemmatimonadota bacterium
GCAGAAGTGGAGTGCCGTGTCAAGGCTTCGGCGGGCCACCCGCGGCAGCGCGGGCGGATCGCCTCAACTCCTCCAGGGCGCGCGCGAGGCAGGCTCGTTGCTCGAGAAGTCTCTCCCTCACGCGTCCTTTCCGTCGAAGGAGCATGTAGCGGCGAGCTTGCTTTCGAGCCTGGCGCCAGCGATCGCGGACGATTTGCGTTGCGAGGGCCAGAATCGGCAGGAACACGGCGCTCGCGATCGCCCACTTCGGGCCGAGAGCAATCCCCACCGCAGCCGAGATCACAGCAATCCACGCGATGTACAGGACTGCGCCGCCGAGGAGCTTCCAGGTGGATTGTCGCTCAAGCCGTATCTGTGGACGGGTCGCGATCCAGTCGGTGAGTTGATAGGGGATGAAGAAGACCACGTGCCCCGCGGCTGAGATCGGGCCGCCCACAAACAGGAGGCCGAACACCCTCAGGAACCACCCGGCCTTCGAGCGCAGGCGGGCGGTACTATCCAGATCGCCGGCCCGAATGCCGAGCACATCCAGGGTCCAGGCGAAGCTCTCGACCTCCGCGTAGAGTTCTTCTACGCGCTCCGGATCGGAGACGCGGAATCGAGCAAGGCTATCGGACGCCTCACGGAGGCGGCGCACGCGGGTTTCCTGTGAGGTGTCGAGTTCCTGTTCCGAGGCAAAGACTGCCTCCGCGCACTCGATGATTCGCCGGTCTTCAAGCCGTTCGACGTTGACCGTGACGGCGCGGAGACCGAGTTCGATCCGGTCGGTGAGCTCGCGCACCGCCTCCACATCCGACTCTGGCCGGCCGGCCAGATCATCCCACGAAACAGGCTCTCCCACCAGAGCGACGCACTCCGATCGGAAGGTCTGCTTCTGCTTGGCCACGATCCCGACCGGCACGATCGGAAATCGGACTCCCTTCCGATCCGAGGCCCCGAGCGAGATCCGGGCGGCGCCGGTACGAAGCCGCGACAGGGAGGGCTCGGAGTGACTGAGACCTTCGGGAAAGATCCCGACCGCGTCTCCGGCGGCCAGCGCCTCGTGCACCGCCTCGAACACGCGCGCGTTGCGATCGGTTAGCGCCGGATCGTCCTGCCGGCGGTACACCGGGATCGCGCCTCCCGCCCGAACCATGGACCCTATACCTGGCTCGTCGAACAGCGTGGCCTTGGCCAGGAAGCGGACAGGTCGCCCGACGGTGGCCCCCACCACGATCGCATCGACGATCGAGTTCGGGTGATTGGCGACGAACAGGACGGGCCCATCGCTCGGGGGCGTGCCGTGGGCCCTGAAACGATAGAACACGTG
Source organism: uncultured Gemmatimonadota bacterium (assembly GCA_964602635.1). Lineage (GTDB taxonomy): Bacteria > Gemmatimonadota > Gemmatimonadetes > Palauibacterales > Palauibacteraceae > Benthicola. Next base: position 1,310 of record CAZRRU010000039.1, read on the forward strand.
GACCGCAGCCAAACACACCGGCGCGAGAGCGGGCAGGAGCCAGGTACGGGGGTGATCAGGCATACCACAATCTACACCAAAGAAAGAGGGCCTGTCTAAACGTCTGAGGCAGGCCCTCTTCGCGCTTTAGAAGGTATGTCCCTCCGGACCCGGTGCGCCTTCAAGCTGCGATCAACTCCGCAACCGGTCGACCGCCTAGGACTGCGTTGCGATCGGACTCTTTTAGTATACCGGAACCAGAATGTCGCGCAAGTCCGTATGATACTCGACAATCGCATTAACACCAATTTGCACATTTGTTTATGCTTGTTATTCTCATGTTGTTTCGATAGCTGAAAACGGTGAGATGGCGCCGTGGGCCGCGTCGAAGCGCGCCCCCTTCTCCAGTGTCCCGTTCCGGCCGAAACGAGACCGGTATCCGAGGTTCAACGGAATGGACCCACGGAGTATGGAGGAGGGCGCCAGGTAACCTAGCTCGCCCACCAGCCGCCAGGTCACGCGGCGCCTGGAATAGAACTCGCGAGAGATCCAGGCCACACCGAGATCCAGCGTCTCCCGACTCATGTGGAGGGGCTCGAAAACCACGTGCCCGAAGTCGTAGTGACTCCAGTCCTTGTCGAAGATCCGGCCCGCTTGATCCATCTCGTCGAACAGCGGTGTCCCGGGGAATGGGGTGAGGCGGGTGGCCTGTAGCGCATCGACCTGAGCTTCGTCGAGGAAGTCGAGGGTTCGTTGAAAGACCTCCGGCGAATCGCCGTCGCTCCCGAACACGAAGCCGGCGTACACGGCGATTCCGCTGTCGTGAAGCGTCCGAACCTGGCGAACGTACTCGTCGGCCCGGTTCGGCCCCTTGGTCCAGCGGCTCAGGTTTTCCTGTGACAGCGACTCGAGGCCGACGAACAGCCCGCCGCAGCCGCTCCTTTCGGCAGCTCTTAGCAATTCTGCGTCGTCGGCCAGGTGGATCCCGCACTGGCTGAACCACTTCTTCCCGAGCGGAATCATCGCCTGGAACAGGCTCAGGGCGTAGTCGCGGTCACCGATGATGTTGTCGTCCATGAAGACGACCTGGTGACCCATGCCGCTCAGCTCGGCGATCACGGCGTCGACAGGGCGGGTACGGATCTCGTAGCCGTGGAAGGCGGCGATCGAGCAGAACTTGCACCGGTAGGGACAGCCGCGCGTGGCCTGCAGAACGTTGGGTGTCAGGTACCGCTTCGGCTGCA
>CAZRRU010000040.1:0-13283 GCA_964602635.1 uncultured Gemmatimonadota bacterium
CATGGTGAGCACGCCGCAGGACGTCTCCGTCACCGGCGTGCTGAAGGGGATCAAGATGTTCGAGAGTGTGGACGTGCCCGTGCTCGGCATCGCGGAGAACATGCGCGGTTTCGCGTGCCCCGATTGCGGCTCGGTACACGACCTTTTCGGCTCGGGCGGAGGTGAGGCCTTGGCGGCGTCGCTCGGCCTGCCGTTCCTCGGTGCCGTACCGCTGGGAATGGCGGTGCGCCAGGAGGGCGACCGGGGGACGCCGACGGTGATCGGGCGCCCGGATTCACCCGAAGGCCAGGCCCTCGAAGCGATCGCGGATGTCGTGGAAGCGCGGGTCGCAGCCGCTGCCGGGAGTGCGGAAGTCTCCTGAGCCAGAGTTCCCGGGTCGATCTCACCACCGGCTCCGTCCGGCGGTCGGTCCTGCGCCTCGCCGGACCCGCCGTGGGAGCCACCCTGCTGCAGGGCCTGTTCAACGTCGTGGACACCTTTTGGGTGGGTCGGGGCCTGGGCCCGGCGGCCCTGGCGGGCGTCAGCACGGCCGGCTTCACCGTGTGGATGATGCTGTCGATGGCGGAACTCTCCGCGGTAGGGCTCACGGCGGTGGCGAGTCGGAGGCACGGCGAGCGCAGACCGGACGAGGCGGCGATCGCCGTCTACCGAGCCTACTGGCTGGCGGTCACCCTTTCCGTGGTTCTCGGCCTCCTCGGGCTCTTCACCCTGACGCCCCTGTTCCAGCTGATGGCTACCCCTGCCGACGTCACGGTGCAGGGAAGCGCCTACCTGGCAGTGTACCTGGCCGGCGCCCCCATCGTATTCACGTACTTCGTGATGGAGGCCGCCTTTCGGTCGTCCGGTGACACGCGCACGCCTCTCATCCTGCTCGCCGTATCCCTTGGACTCAACACGATCCTCGACCCGCTTCTCATTCTCGGGGTCGGCCCCTTCCCGAGAATGGGCATCCAGGGTGCCGCTCTCGCGACCCTGGTGACGCGGGCGTTCGGGTGCTTCGTCGGTTACCGGTGGATGGTCCAGCGCGGCCTGGTGAAGCGTTCCGTGCCCTACCTGCGACCGATCCTCCGGATGGCGTGGATCGGACTGCCGGTGGCCGCCGGCGGGGCCCTGTTCTCGTTCGTGTACATCGTCCTGACCCGGTTCACCAGCCAATTCGGGACGGCGGCCCTCGCCGCCCTCGGTGTGGGGCACAAGGTCGAGTCCTTGAGCTACATGGCTTGCATCGGCTTCGGGCTGGCGGCAGCCACGGCCGTCGGACAGAATCTTGGAGCTGGATCGAAAGACAGGGCAGTACTGTCGGGACGCGTGGCGACGGGATACGCAGTCGCCGTGACGGGACTCGTCGGGCTGGCCTTTCTACTCGTCCCGGCCCAGTTGATGAGCATCTTCACCACGGACCCCGACGTCATTGCCGCCGGCACAAGCTACCTGAGGATCGTGGCCGTGGCGCAGGTGTTCATGGCCCTGGAGATAGTGCTCCAGATGGGGATGGAAGGAGCGGGCTACTCTCTGATTCCGTGGATCCCGTCCAGCGTCCTGACCCTGCTCCGGCTGCCGCTGGCCCCCCTGCTCAGCCGGCCGCTGGGCCTACCGGGCATCTGGTGGACGATCAGCAGCACGGCCGTGGCGAGAGGGCTGGCGGCCCTGTGGATCTGGAGACGTGGCCGGTGGGTGGACCGCGTCGTGTGAGCGAAACCGTGAACCGGTGGGAGACCGAATGGCCATCGTTACCCTGATCACCGACTTCGGAACCCGGGACGGCTACGTGGGCGAGATGAAGGGCGTGCTCCTCGAGCGCAGTCCGACGGCGACCCTGGTGGACGTCACGCACGACATCGAGCCCGGAGACATCCCGGGAGCTGCCTGGGTCCTGGGCCGCGTATGGAGGCGCTTCCCGGAGGGAACGGTGCACCTGGTGGTCGTGGACCCCGGGGTGGGCGGAGGCCGGAGGGCCGTGGCCCTCGAGCATGACGGCCGCTGGTTCGTCGGTCCCGACAACGGCCTGATCACTCGCGCGATTCCCTGTGAGCCTTCACGGGCACGCTCGATCGACACGGAGTCCCTGGGACTGGCACCGGCCAGCGTCACGTTCCACGGGCGGGACCTGTTCGCCCCGGCCGCGGCCTGGCTGGCTGGCGGCGGCGACCCGGATCGGGTGGGTGCCTCCCTCGACGCAGCGGGACTCGTTCGCCTGGATCTTCCGGTGCCGGAGCGTTTCGGGCCGGCGGTTCGCGGGCACGTCTGCCACGTGGACCGGTTCGGCAACCTGATCACCGACATCCCGGCCGCCTGGGTGAGTCCGACGGCCCTGGCCGAAGTCCGGGGAGAGGAAGTGTCCGGTCTGAGGACGCACTACGGAGCGGCGGAAGATGGGGAGCTTCTGGCCCTCATCGGATCCGGCGGTACGCTGGAGGTCTCGGTTCGAAACGGAAGCGCCGCGAACAGGCTATCGGCCAGCCGCGGCGATCGGGTGAGCGTGCGGACGCACCGCGACTGAGATCGAAGGACCTCTCCCTCACCACATCCCGGGCAGGACCGCCTTCCGTTTGCGGGGATACTCCGGAAACTCCCTCAAGTACCACTCATGATGGTCAGCGGCGCGCGGGAGCAGATTCGCGGCGGTCCAGACCGCGAAGCTCAGGGCCGCGGGGTGCCAGGCCGCGAGCGCAAAGCCGGTCCACTGCAGAATTTCGCCAAGGTGATTCGGGCAGGACACCCAGCGAAAGGCTCCGCCTCGAGGGATCTTGTATCCGGTGTCATCCCCATCCCGCAGGCCGATGAGGATGTTGTCGCTCTGGAGGTTCAGCAGGAAGCCTCCGAAGAACAGAGTCAAGCCAGCGATGAGTTGCGGGCTGGTCCACCAGCTTGGGTCGAAGTGCGCGAACCACCCCAGCCATCCGCCGATGATCGAAGCGTTGACCACGTTGAAGAGCACGCCGGAGGCGCAGACCGCCCACGGCATGCGCTTTCCGGAAGTGCGAAGGCGGAAGGGGAATATCAGGTCACGATACAGATAATGGCCGAAATAGAGGGCGAAGAAGAGGTAATGCAGCGTCGTCTTTTCGGTCGGCCCCATGAAGAACAGCAGGGGAAACAGGCCGACCGGCGGAAACTCCATGATGATCCAGGCGACGCGGTTAGGGAGGGTCGGTCCCCAGTCGGTCCGACTATGACGCCCGAAGGGGGCCGTCACGAACTGCAGGAGGACGAACGTGCACACGGCGAGCCCTGTCCAGGCCGCGATCACCAGCAGAAACGTCGATTCTGAGATCATGCGGCCGGCAATTTAGCGCGGTGGGATGGGCCGCGCGCCCGGGCGACGCGCGGCGGGTACGGCTTCAGCGCTCCTGCCTTACCTCGATGCTCCCTAGAGCGGACACCAGACGTATCTCCAGGTGGTGCGAAGCCGAATCCCAAACGGGAGACTGCCAGCCACCGTCCACCTTCGTGAATCCCGGGGCGTCCAGGGCTGCAAGGAAGCCCTTCTTGGTGATCCGGACTCCCAGGTCCTCGGGGAACACGAGGGTGTGGCTGCCCAGACCCATGTCGATCGTGCCAGAGGCGTCTCCACTCCAGTCACCCGTGAAGTCCAGCGTGACGTCGCCGACGGCGCCCTTGAATTGAAACTCCTGGAATCGGGCGTTCCCGAGTCCCGTCGCGCTGAATTCGGCCACGCCTACCGCAAGCTCGAGACGCTTCATCTGCGCGGGATTTGGGGACTCGAACCGAATCTCCGTGTCGGATGCCCCGGTCTGGTAGACCAGTCCGGTCAGCGGAATCTCGCTGAGGTCAACCTCGCTGAGCGCCGCTCCGACCTTGATCCGCAGATCCGTGGGGACGTCCCGGCTCAAACCGAGCTCGAGGAAGCCGTGGTCGTCGCCCTCGAATTCGATATCCATGTCCCCGTCGTCACCGAGACCCTCGAAACCGAGTTCAAGGCGGGCGGTATTGCCGGTCACGGACCAGTTGCGCTCTGGACGCATGCGCGCCGCGTCGTACCTGAGGTGCGTGTCGTACAGGAAGCCCTCGTCGGTGGGCGTGACCCGAAGCTCCCCTGCGATGTACTCGACGTCGACGGTCACCGATTCGATTCCATCGGTCTGACGCCGAGCCCGAACCTCGGTCCAGTCGGCCTCCTGCGCCGTCAGCGGTGTAGCCGCTGCGAGAAGCGCGACGGCCGCCAGTGCCGGCCTGCTAAGCACTGGCCTCTCCTTCCGCCTCGGGCTCGTCTGGTGTCGAGAACAGATCATCGAACTCCATCTGGGCGGCGCGGCCGTTCCAGCCGCCCGCACGCGTGAGAATGATGGCACCGAATCCGGTCGTCACCGCAGCCCACGTCATGAGGCCGCCGGCGAAGAACATCAGGCCACGCACGAATCCGAGCATCCCCCCGAGCAGGTACAGGGCGGACCCGATCGCGAACGGCGCCAACAGGAAGAGGAGTCCGTTGAACACGTAGTGATACGAGCTCGCCCGCCTCAGATTGAACCGGTCCATCCAGTCGAAGCGCTGCTCCTGCGCAGCTTCTCCGACCGCATGCGCCACCGCCAGGTAGCCGGCCGGAATCGCCAGGGCGACCGCGAGAGCGTACACCGGGATGACCAGCCAGGTGACGATGCCGACCACGAGCAGCAGGAAGATCGGCACGACCAGAAGCTGGCCCGCCAGCCCGACGCCGAACGAGCGCACCGTATCCGCGCGGACCCGTTGCGCTGCCATCTCGAGGCGGTTGCGGAAGAAGTACACCACGACGAATCCAAGGGCTGAAAGGGCCGCGAGCCACACGAGCGAGGCCATGATGCCGCCGATCGCGTGTCCGATGTTGTGACCGATGGAGCCGAAGAAGCCCCGTCGGTGCGAACGCACATTCACGCGCACGGGCACGTCGACTTCGTTCGCGACGTCGACCTGGAAGTCGCCCGACACCAGGCTGCCCAGTTCGCCAGCCAGGAGCGACACCATCTCGCCCGAGACGCGGCCGCCGCCGTCGATCACTTCGCCGCCCACCTGCAGAACGTCGCCCGAGATACGAGCCGACGGAGCCAGTGTGAGCACGCCGTCGAGCACGAGGACGTCACCGTCCACCGTACCCTCGAGATCCAGATCGCCCGACAGAAGCGCAAGGTTGCCCTCGATAAGCTGGCCGGCCCCTACGGTGTAGTCGTCGTGTACGACCAGGGCGAGGCCTTCGTCCAGCCCTGTGGCCTGGCCGCTCAGGACCTCCAGCTGACGACCAAGCAGCTCCACGCCGCGCGTGAGCTCCCCGAGCGATGCGATTCTCCCGGGAGCGATGGGCACCTCGCCCCCGCCGGCAACGTCGATCGTCGCTGTCTCGGGAAGCGCCGCTGCCACGGTCCGGTTCGAGTTCTCTGCCAGCCGGTCGAACAGGGCCTCGAGGGCGTCGCCCGACGAAGCTTCCGCATCGCCGCCGGCTTCGGGAACCCATTCCGCCAGTCGATCAGCCAGGCCCGGGCCCTCGAAGAGCACCGGGCTGGTCAATAGCGACCGCCACGAGTTGTCGAGGGTTCCCCCGGGCTCGTAACTGCCCTGGACCTCTCCGTCGATGAGGACGTCTCCCTCACGCAGCGAAATGACGCGCGTTTCCCCGTCCGCCAGGGCCAGTTCCAGGCTCGCGGCTCCGGCCGCCAGCGAAACCGTGCTGCCGGTCACTCCCTGTTCCTGGGCCATCAGTCCGGCCCCGGCAGGCCACAGGAAAGCCACCGCCACCGCTACCATCCACCCACGTCGCATCGTTCTCGAACTCCTGGTTCGTGTGTTGCGGGTCATCCCCTTATCCTCCGCCTCAGCCGCAAATGGCTCGTCACGAGCGCGGGGTCAATTTCCATCAGTGAAAGCAGGATCCGCAGCGAGGCCAGCCCGATTAGAGTCACGGTGGCCACGGCCACGAAAGCCGAGATCGGTGTGAGCTGTCCTGCGATACCCTGGGCCGTCTCGACGATTCCGGATCCGTACACCAAGCGACCGACCTCCATCACGCCGCTCCACAGAAGAGCCGTGGAGCGCTGAACGAGGAAGGCCGCGACCGTCATGGGAGTCAGCTCCGGATACCGAGCGATCCACGTCAGGCCTACACCGACTGCGGCTGCCGTGCCGCCGACTGCGGCTGCCGCGGCCACCTGGTGCCTCCGCACCGCCTGAAGCACCCGGACCCGCCACGGAAGAGGCAGCCGGACGCGCTGCATCACGCGGTCGGTGAACCCGACCACGGGCTGCAGTGGCGTCAGCTCGTTGAGCAGGGCATGCAGCGCCTGCAGCTCCTCGACGGCCCGCCGGCAGCGGTCACACTCAGCCGCGTGGGCGGAGCTTCGCGCTGGGAGCCTGCGATCGCCGGGGAGAGCCAGTCTTTCCAGCTCATCCGCGCGCAGGTGCGTTGCCCGTTCGTGAGTTTTCGCGTTCATGCCAGTCTCGACTCCTTCATTCCTCTCGCTTTACGGGACCGGGGCCGGGCGAGTTTCAGTCTCCGTCACCGTCGTCCCGCCTGTCCTCCAGGAGATCCCGGAGTTCACGGCGGGCGCGGAAGATGTAGGTTTTCACGGTTCCGAGGGGCACGCCCATGATGTCCGAGATTTCCTCGTACGGACGGCCCTCCACGTGGCGCAGAAGGATCGCGGTCCGGTATTCCGGTCTGAGCTTGCCAATCGCCTCCTCCAGGTAGCCCGCAAGCTCCCGCGCCTCGACCATGGCATCCGGGCTCTCCTCGTCGGATTCGAGCGAAAGCGAGGTCGCTTCCTGCCGCTCCGGGGTGACGGCGTCGGGAGACCCGTGCATGGAGATGGTCTTGACCTGTTTCTTGCGCAGGTGATCGACCGTGAGGTTGTAGGCGATCTTGAACAGCCACGAGGAGAATTTGTAGGACCGGTCGTAGCGCTGAAGGTTGTTGAAGGTGCGGACGAACACCTCCTGGGTCAGGTCCTCGGCCAGCTCCCGGTCGCGCACCATGCGGTACACGAGCGAGAACACCGGGCGCTCGAATCGTTCCACTAGCTCGCGAGCCGCCCGCTCGTCACTTTTCAGCGACAGGCGTACCAGGTCCTGGTCACTGCGTTCCCGGTAGTTCACCGCGTGGTTCCGGAGATCTGTCGCCTCTACGTTGCTGATCCGTCAGACCCATCATAACGTGGGCGCAAGCTAGAGTCCGGCGGTCGGGCCGGACAACGGTCCGCCGCCGACCGCGACCCTTTCGCGAGACGATGCATGCCCTTCTCAGACCTGTCCGAGTTCGCCACGGCCCTCGAGCGAGCGGGCGAGCTGGTCCGCGTATCGCGGCCCGTGAGCGTCGAGCTGGAGATCACGGAGATCGCCGATCGGTGCATGAAGAGCCCGGACGGGGGGCCGGCGCTGCTGTTCGAGCGCCCCGTGCTGCCAGGAGGCGCCGTATCGGACGTGCCGCTTCTGATCAACATGTTCGGAAGCGAGAGGCGCATGGCGATGGCCCTGGGCGTGGAACGCCTGGAGGACATCTCCGACCGCATCCACGGCATGCTCGAGATGAAGCCGCCGGCGGGCCTGAAGGAGAAGCTGCTCCTGATCCCGCAGCTGGCGGAATTCGCCAAGTTCCCGCCACGCCGGTCGAGAGGTACGCCGGCGTGCCAGCACACGGTGCTGCGGGGTGACGAGGTGGACCTGGAGAAGTTGCCGCACCTGCTGTGCTGGCCGGACGACGGGGGTCGCTACATTACCCTGCCGCAGGTCATCTCGAGGGATCCCGACACCGGGCGCCGAAACGTGGGCATGTACCGGATCCAGGTGCTGGATCGGAACCGCCTTGCCATGCACTGGCAGCGCCACAAGAGCGGCGCCGCCCACTGGCGGGAGATGGCTGCCCGGGGCGAGCGCATGCCGGTGTGCATGGCGCTCGGAGGGGATCCGGCCTGTGTCTACTCGGGCAGCGCGCCGCTGCCCCCGAACATAGACGAGTACCTGTTCACCGGGTTCCTCCGGAAAGACCCGGTGGCCCTGGCCGAAGCTGTCACCTGCGATCTCGAAGTGCCGGCCGATGCGGACATCGTGATCGAGGGATACATCGACCCATCCGAGGACCTGGTGATGGAGGGCCCGTTCGGGGACCACACCGGCTTCTATTCGGAGGCGGACCTGTACCCGTTGGTGCACGTCGAGGCCATCACGATGCGCGAGCGACCCGTGTACCCGGCCACCATCGTGGGGCGGCCGCCGATGGAGGATTTCTGGCTCGGATACGCGACCGAGAGGATCTTCCTCCCGCTGCTCCAGATGACCGCCCCGGAGGTAGTGGACTACCACATGCCGCCCGAGGGGATCTTCCACAACCTCGTCCTGGTGTCGATCCGCAAGGACTACCCCGGTCAGGCCTACAAGGTGATGCAGGGCCTTTGGGGGCAGGGGCTGATGTCCCTGGCGAAGGTCATCGTGGTGGTGGACGACTGGGTAGACGTGCGCAACGTGCCCGAGGCCTGGTGGGTCGCCCTCAACAACATCGATCCGGAGCGCGACGTGATGTTCACCCGTGGGCCGATCGACGTTCTCGACCACGCGTCGCGGCGCTTCACCTTCGGTTCGAAGATGGGGATCGACGGGACGAAGAAGTGGCCGGAGGAAGGCTTCGATCGAAACTGGCCCGAGGTGATCGAGATGGACCCGGCCACCCGGAGTGCGGTGGACGCGATGTGGTCCGAGTTGGGGATCGGTCTTCGTTGAGCGGAGCCGGGTCCAGGGCGGTTCGATACGCCCGTTTCGTCAGGCTGGAGCACACCGGTTTCGCACTTCCATTCGCTCTCGTAGGGGCCATTCTCGCCTCCTACAGGTATCCCGTCACGGTCACCGACGTATTCTGGATCGTCGTGGCGTTCACGGCGGCCCGCTTCGCCGCGATGGCCTTCAATCGTGTCGTCGACCGCGAGTTCGACGCCCGCAATCCACGCACCGCGGGACGCGAGATTCCCACCGGGGCCATTTCGGTTCGGGAAGGGAAGTTCGCGGTTGCCGTGGCGTCGGCGATCTTCGTGCTGGCGGCCGGGATGCTGAACCCGCTGTGTCTCGCCCTTTCACCGGTGGCTCTGGCGGCCGTCCTGGGCTACAGCTTCGCCAAACGTTACACGTCGGCCACCCATATCATCCTCGGACTGGCCGACGGGATCGCCCCCTCGGCGGGCTACCTGGCGATCGCGGGACGCTGGAGCGACCCGTGGATCCTGCTCCCGATCCTCACGCTGGCGGTCGGGTCGTGGATCGGCGGATTCGACATCCTCTACTCCCTGCAGGACGTGGAGGTGGATCGCCGCCTCGGTCTCCACTCGATCCCGGCCCGGTACGGGGTACGGTGGGCCCGCTGGTGCGCAGCGGCTTTTCACGTCGGCACGATGGTCTGCCTCCTGGCGGTGCCGATCATGGTTCCGGAGCTCGGCGCAGGGTACATGGCGGCGCTCCTCGTCACGGCTGCCCTGATCGGGGTGGAGCACGGCCTCGTGGACCCGGAGTCGCCCGAATCGATTCACCGGGCGTTCTTCACCATCAACGTGTGGATCGCGGCGGCCTTCGCGATTCTCGTGCTCCTGGACCGTATACTGTGAGAGCGCGTCGGCCGGGACCGACGCTGGAAGGCACCGCCGAGTGATGGGAGATCGAGGCGCATGAGTGAAACAAGATGGACCGTCGGGGTCACCGGGGCTTCGGGTGCGCCGTACGCCCTCCGCCTCCTGCGTGCCCTGGTCGAGCTCGAGGTGCCGGCCGACGTGATCGTGTCCGATCACGGGTGGCGGCTGTTTGCCCACGAAACCGGGGTGCGGAGCGAGGAGGACCTGCTGGAGTCGATCGGGGGCATCGGCCCCCTGCGGTTCTACGACAACGGCAACCGCGGGGCGCGCCCCGCCTCGGGATCGGCTCCGTATGCTGGGCTGGTCATCTGCCCGTGCTCGATGGGTACCCTGTCGGCGATCGCGCATGGCACGTCGCGCAGCCTCGTGGAGCGTGCGGCGGACGTAACCCTCAAGGAGCGCCGCAAGCTGGTGGCCGTAGTGCGGGAAACTCCGCTGTCCGCCGTCCACCTCGAGAACATGCTCGCCCTCGCGCGGATCGGCGCCGTGATCCTTCCGGCTGCCCCGGGCTTCTACCACCGGCCACGGGAGGTGGGAGACCTGGTGGACTTCGTCGTGGCCCGAGTGCTGGATCACATGGACGTCGATCACCGGATCGGGTACCGCTGGACCGGAGAGGAAGAACGGGATGGCTGACCGTCCTGTCGCTCGCGTGGGGCTGATCAGCGATACGCACGGCCACCTGCCTCCGGAGGTGTTCGCGGCCCTCGAGGGAGTAGAGCGTGTGCTGCACGCCGGCGACGTGGAGAACCCCGATCACCTCACCGACCTCTCGGTCATCGCACCGGTCACGGCAGTGTCCGGGAACGTGGACGGACCCGCCGTCCGGGCCGGTGTTCCGGAACAGGCCGTCCTGGCGGTGGGAGGTGTCCGTGTGGCGTTGATCCACGGCCATCAGGTGCACCCGGAGTACCGCCTGCTTCTCACTCGGTTCCCCGACGCTCGGGTGATCGTGCACGGTCATACGCACGTGCCGCGCTGCGACATGGTGGGAGACGTGATGCTCGTCAATCCGGGAGCGGCCGGCAACGCGCAGAAAGGTCACGCACCGAGTGTTGCGATCCTGGAAGTGACGGACGGGCGGCCGACCGTCCGCCACCTGAACCTCGCGACGCCCGCAGACTGACGCGCGGCCCCTCGTGGAAGCGGGGGTCAGTCCTGGCAGGACGGACAGTAGAAGGTGCTGCGCCCCGCCTGGACGATCCGCACGATCGGGTGGCCGCACTTCCCACACGGCTTCTCTTCGCGCCCGTACACCCGAAGCCTGGTCTGGAACTCGCCCGATCTTCCGTTCACAGCCCGGTAGTTCCGGAACGATGTCCCCGCCCGTTCCAGGGCTTCCCGCAGGACGCTCCGCACGGCCCGGTGAACGCGCTTCACTTCATCGGGCCCGAGGTCCCGGCCCGGACGGCGCGGGTCGACGCCCGCCCTGAACAGGGCCTCGGATGCGTAGATGTTGCCGACGCCCGCCACCCGCCGCTGGTCCATCAGCGCGTTCTTCACCGGGGACCGGGTCGTTGCCAGCGTCCGCCCGAGGTCGGCGGCCCGGTAGCTGGCCTCGAGCGGTTCGGCTCCCAGCCGCGCCTCCTCCATCTCCCAGTCGGCGCGCTCGAGCAGGCGGAGTCCTCCCAGTCGGCGCACGTCGTCGTAGAACAGGGTGCGCCCATCGTCCAGCTTCAGCCGGGCCGCGATGTGGCGGAACTCGGCCGGGTCCGGGACTTCGTGTCCAAGGGCGAACCGTCCGCTCATGCGTAGCTGGACCTGGATAATGGCGTCGTCGTCGAGCTGGAAGAGCAGGTACTTGGCTCGCCGGCGGACGCCGGCGATTCTCCGGCCTTTCACCCGTCGCCGAAACGAGACGGGGTCGTGCGGCGAGAGGATGATGTCGGGCTTGTGGACCTGGACGCCGGTGATGACCCGGCCGCTGATCTCGGGCTCCAGGTCCCGGCGGATCGTCTCGACCTCGGGAAGTTCCGGCACGGCCTCAGCCCGCAGCCGGATCGATCTCGGAGTGTCCGATGTCGGAGCGCCACGCGGCACCCTCGAACCGCACCCGCGCAGCCGCTTCACGGCTTCGCGCCGCGGCCTCGGACACGTCGTCTCCCAGCCCCGTCACCCCGACGACCCGCCCCCCGGCCGTCACCAGCTGACCGTCCTCCAGGGCCGTGCCTGCGTGGTATACCTGCACGTGGTCCGACTCCAGGTCGGCCGGGATCTCCATCGGCACTCCCTTCGGGTAGGAACCCGGATACCCGCCGCTCACCACCACCGTGACCAGGGCCGCTCCCCGGGTCGCGCCGGCCGTCCAGCCGGAGATGCTCTCACCACGGGCGATCGCCGCCATCGGCTCCGCCAGGCCCGCCCCGGAAAGGGGGAGCACCACCTGCGCTTCAGGATCCCCGAGCCGGCAGTTGAACTCGACCACCTTCGGTCCGTCGGGGGTGAGCATCAGGCCGGCGTACAGGAAGCCCCGGTACGGGTAGCCTCTCTGGGCCATGCCCTGGAGAATGGGGTCGGCCACCTCGAGGCGAGCCCGCTCCACCAGCTCGGCCGTTCCGTCGGCCACTGGAGCATAGGCTCCCATGCCCCCGGTGTTGGGTCCCCGGTCTCCCTCGAACCTCCGCTTGTGATCGCGCGAGGGAGCGAGGGGAACGGCGTTCTCGCCGTCTGAAAGGAAGAAGACCGATAGCTCCTCTCCCGGCATGAATTCTTCGATCACCACTTCACGGCCGGCCTCCCCGAACCGGTCTTCAACCATCATTTCGCGCAGCGCCGCCAGGGCGTCGGCGAGAGAATCGGCCACGATGGCGCCCTTGCCGGCCGCCAGGCCGGAGGCCTTCACCACGATCGGAGGCTCGATCCCGGAGACGAAGTCCGCCGCCCGCTCGTAGTCCGTGAAGATCTCGAAACCCGCCGTGGCGACTCCGCAGTCTCGCATGAGTTGCTTGGAGAAGACCTTGGAGGATTCGAGCCGGGCTGCCTGCCGCGAGGGCCCGAACAGGGGGAGCCTCCGAGCCTCGAACACTTCGGCGATTCCGTCCGCCAGAGGCTGCTCGGGTCCGACCACGGTCACGTCGATGGCGTGGTCGGAGGCGAAGTCGGCCAGCCCTCCGAGGTCGGAGACGGACAGGGGAATGTTCTGCCCCGGGCCCGCCGTGCCCGGATTTCCTGGCGCCACGTAGATCGAGGCACCGGGGTCGTCGCGCCGCAGCCTGGCGGCGATCGCGTGCTCCCGGCCCCCACTTCCGACGATCAGTATGTTCATGCGCACAGGATGACACGGGGTGCAGCGGGCCGCCAGATGCGAGAAGGGGCCCGGCGACCAGCCACGCCCCTTCCTTGCCTGACTCGTGCTTCCGCGACGTCTTCTGCGGCGTCGCGAATCGCCCGGAGGCTTCGCTCAGTCGCCCTTGCCGCGGCGCCAGGCGTCGGTGAACCGCGTCTTCAGCTTGTCCACCGCTGCGTCGACCTCGTCGAAGATCTCCTGGGCCGCGTCCGTATAGCCCTTTGCCGCCTCGGCCAGGTCCTCGCGGTACGGCTTCAGGTCTTCGTCGGACCGGCGCGCGTACTCGCCAGCCATGATCTTGTCGTAGATGCCCGTGTCGATCCAGTCTCGGAGCTCCGCCACCCGAACCACCGAGAACGGGTGCGTGGCCCCGATCACGTTCAGGACCTTGTACACCGAAT
>CAZRRU010000041.1:0-28016 GCA_964602635.1 uncultured Gemmatimonadota bacterium
GTTCGGGTGGCTGATCCGGTCGATTCACGCATGGGCGGCGAACCTGATGGTGTTCACCGTGCTCATTCACCTGTTCAGCGTGTTCCTTCTGAAGGCATACCGAGCCCCCAGGGACCTGACGTGGATCACCGGGGTGGTCCTATTCGTTCTCACTCTCGCCTTCGGCTTCACGGGTTACCTCCTTCCGTGGAACGAGCTCGCGTACTTCGCAACCAGGGTGGGGACGGAGATCCTCGGAGTGGTCCCATTGATCGGCGGCTTCTTGCGGGACCTGGCCCGTGGAGGCACGGATGTCACCGGGGCTACCCTGACCCGATTCTACGCCATCCACGTGGCGCTCCTCCCGGCGGTGATCATTCTGTTCATCGGGCTCCATCTCTTCCTCGTCCAACGGCACGGCATGAGCGTGCCCCCGGACGTCGAGAGAGATGGCTCGCAGCGCGGCGCCATGAAGTTCGTCCCCAGTTTCCTCATGCGGGACGCCGTCGGTTGGCTGGTCGCCCTTGCGGTCCTGGGCGCTCTCGCGGCTTTCTTTCCCGCGCATCTGGGCGAAAAGGCCGACACCTTCGCCCCGGCGCCGGTCGGAATCAAGCCCGAGTGGTACTTCATGTACATGTTCCACACGCTCAAACTGCTTCCTTCGCACATCCTCGGACTCGAGGGCGAAATGCTGGGAGTGATGGCCTTCGGTCTCGCAGGAGCGTTCCTTCTGCTCGTGCCGTTCCTGGACCGGAGGAGAGCACCTGGAGAAGCCAGTCGACTGATGACCGTGATCGCGCTGGCGATGATCGCCTATATCATCATCCTGACAGTCATGGGCTACACGGCAAATCCGATCCAATAGCGACGGGTCCGGCGCCTGCCGGACCTGATCGAAGCGAGACGCACTGTCCCACTATTGGAGCGGTCGCGGTTCAATGTGTCCCACCGACACGGCGTTCGACTCTCCCCGCATAAGGCCATTTGCCGCGGTCGGTTAAGGAAACAGACCTTGGCATCGATGTTGCGCGGTACGAGCCGAGCCCCTGAGGCGGGGACCCTCTTCCAGAAAACAACGAGCGCGCCATGCCCCAACAGGTTGTGCGCCTCGGCATCGCCTTCGCCGTCCTGGCTATCGTCTTCGTGGCGGTGCGGCAGGGGCTGGTGCCGGACACGTTCGGCGAAGCAGGCCACTACCGTGCGGCGGCCGTAGACTCAATCGCGGCCTACCCGCTCCAGTACGCCGGACACGAAGAGTGCACCCTCTGCCACCGGCCGATCGCCGAGAGGCGGAGCGCTTCGAACCACTCCGGCGTCTCCTGCGAGGTGTGTCACGGACCGGCGGCAGGGCACGTAGCCGCGCCCGGCTCGGTGAAGCCGCCGGCCCCGCGTGAGAGAGGGTTCTGCCCCCTGTGCCACGGCTACAAGGCGTCCAGGCCGTCGGGCTTTCCGCAGATCGACCCGGTAGCCCACAACCCGACGGTACCGTGCATGTCGTGCCACGATCCGCATGCGCCGGAGCCCCCGGTGATCCCAGGTGCCTGCCGTGCATGTCATGGCCAGATCGCTAGCCAGAAAGCCGTGTCACACCACGCCGCGCTGCCATGCCTCACCTGTCACGAAGCCCCCGACGAGCACAAGGTCACACCGCGGCTGATCCGACCAGGCAAGCCGTCCTCCCGCGACTTCTGCGGCGGCTGTCACGCTGAGGGCGCGGAGAGTCCCACCTACATCCCGAGGATAGACATGTCGACACACGGTGAAGGCTACCTGTGCTGGCAATGCCACTATCCGCACCATCCGGAGGCGGA
The DNA here is from genome assembly GCA_964602635.1 of uncultured Gemmatimonadota bacterium. Classification (GTDB taxonomy): domain Bacteria; phylum Gemmatimonadota; class Gemmatimonadetes; order Palauibacterales; family Palauibacteraceae; genus Benthicola. The sequence continues at coordinate 1,791 of CAZRRU010000041.1, forward strand.
GTGATGACAGGCTCTTCGGCTGGCCCGAATCGGAAGGCCCCGGTGGGGGGCGAGGCGGTGGACCGCAGAGACTTCCTATGGGAGGCGCTGAAGGCCAGCCTCGGCGTGCCCATCGCCCTCGGCGTCGTCCGGGTTCCGGAACTTTGCGGCATGCAGGAGGAGAGCGACGCGGAAGCCGAGCGCGTCTACGGGATGGGGATCGACGTTCGCAAGTGCATCGGGTGCGGCCGCTGCGCTCAGGCCTGCAAGAACGAGAACGACGTACCCGACGAGCCGCACTTCGTCAACACCTGGGTCGAACGTTACGTGATTCGCAGCGACGGTGAGGTCGTGGTCGACAGCCCGAATGCGGGGATCGACGGCTTCCCCCCATACGAGGAGGAAGGCGAAACGCTGCGCACCTTCTTCGTGCCCAAGCTGTGCAACCATTGTGAGGAAGCGCCGTGCGTCCAGGTCTGTCCCGTCGGAGCCACGTTCACGACCGACGACGGCGCGGTTCTGGTCGACGAAGAGTACTGCATCGGATGCGGGTACTGCGTGCAGGCATGCCCGTACGGGGCACGCTGGTTCGACCCGGATAAGCACGTCGCTCGCAAGTGCACGTTCTGCTACCACCGGCTGGTGAAGGGTAAGGTGCCGGCGTGCGTAGAGGTGTGCCCGACGTCGGCTCGCCTGTTCGGCGAGGTGGGGCACCGGGCGAATCCGCTCGCGCGCTTCCTGCGCTTCAACGAGATCCAGGTGCTGAAGCCGCACCTGAACACCAAACCGAAGGTGTTCTACGCGAACCTGGATGGAGAGGTGAGGTAGACGATGCAGGGATACATCTACCCGAACGAATTCGAGCTCAGGTGGAGTCTCCTCATCGTCCTTTACCCCTATCTCACGGGACTGGTGGCGGGAGCCTTCATCCTGGCCTCGCTGGCGCGCGTGTTCAATGTAAAGGAGGTGGAGCCGACGTATCGGCTGGCCCTCCTGACGGCACTGGCGTTTCTGATCGTGGCCCCCCTGCCGCTGCTGGCGCACCTGGGTCATCCGGAGCGTTCCTACGAGATATTCCTCACTCCGAACCGCAATTCGGCCATGGCGATGTTCGGCTTCGTGTACGCCTGGTATCTGATGGTCGTGCTGCTGCTGGAGATCTGGTTCGACTACCGGAAGGATTTCGTGCTGAGGGCGCGGGAGGCGACCGGACCCCGGAAGTGGTTCTACTACGCGCTTACTCTGGGCTCGACGGATCTGTCGGACCGGGCCCTGGCGTTCGACGACAAGGCCGGACGGTGGATCACCATCATCGGTATCCCATCGGCCTTCCTGCTACACGGATACGTGGGCTTCATCTTCGGTTCCATCAAGGCGAATCCGTGGTGGAGCAGTGTGCTGATGCCGGTCGTGTTCCTGTTCTCGGCCATCGTGTCCGGAATCGCACTCGTGCTGATCATCTACCTGGTGGCCACCCTGTTCCGGGGCAAGAAGGTAGACATGCGGTGCGCGGACAAGCTCGCGACTTTTCTGTTCTACGCTATCGTGTTGGACTTCTCTCTCGAGATGCTCGACTTCATTCACCGTCTCTACGAATCCGAGGAGTCGATAGAGATCCTGTCGCAACTGATCGAGGGACGACTGTTCGTAAGCCTCATCGTCCTGCAGCTCGTGCTGGGGACGCTGGTGCCCCTCATCTCGCTGGGCGTGGTGTCGCCGGCGCTGAGTTGGCGTGGCACGCGCAAGGTTCCTGCCGAGGTCAGGCGGCTCATCTACCTGGGCGCCGCCATCCTCGTCCAAGTCGGCATCTTCAGCATCCGCTGGAACGTCGTGATCGGTGGGCAGCTGTTCTCGAAAAGCCTGCGGGGCCTGACCGTCTACAAGGCCGAGCTGCTCGGGGTGGAAGGATTGCTCATGGCGGGGGCGTTCGTGATCCTGCCGTTCATCATCCTGTGGCTCCTGGTGAAGATCATGCCTCCCTGGCCTGACAATGAACTTCCGGCGTCGCCCGAGGTGTGAGAACCGGGACGGCGGAGCGACTGTCTCCTGCTCCCCGTTCGCCTACCGACGCAGCCAGGTCGTCTCTCCCGACTCGCTCGGCTGCGCGACCGTCGCCAGAAGCGTTTCGTGCAGGAACGCGGTCATCATCTCGTACAGGTTGACCGACAGCGTGGAGCCGCGGACGCCGTGGCGCTGGCCCGGGTACAGTCTCATGTCGAATTGCTTCCCTGCCTGCTCCAGCTCGTAGATCATGCGTAGCGTGTTCTGCGGGTGCACGTTGTCGTCCGCCGTGCCGTGGATGATCAGGAGGTCGCCTTCCAGGCCTTCGGCGTGCGAGAGCGGCGCCCCGATCGAATACCCCTCGGGGTTTTCCTCGGGCGTACGCATGAACCGTTCGGTGTAGATCGTGTCGTACAGCTCCCACGAGGTCACCGGAGCCCCCGCGATCGCGGCCGCTACCTGCTCCCCGCCGAGGAGCGAAGTCATGAGCGCCATGTAGCCGCCGTAGCTCCAGCCCCATATTCCGATTCGGGAGACATCCACGTAGGGCAGGTCACCCAGTTGTCGCATGGCGGCCAGCTGATCGGCCGTCTCGAGCTGACCGAGCCGCATGTAGACCTGCTTCTTGAACTCTCGGCCGCGTGCCCCCGTCCCGCGGTTGTCCACACTGGCCACCAGGATTCCTTCCTGGACCAGCATCTGGTGCCACAGGAGGCGGGTGCCGCCCCACGCGTCTCTCACGGTCTGGGAGCCCGGCCCCCCGTAAACGTACATGAGCAGGGGATAGCTCTGACTCGGATCGAAGTCCCGGGGCTTGATGATCCACGCGTTGAGAACGGTTCCGTCGTCCGCGTGGACCGTTATGAACTCCGGCTCCCGCAGATCCAGGACTTCGAGGCGCGCGGCCAGCTCCGCGTTGTCTTCCAGCACGCGGACCTCGCTGCCGTCCCCTGCCTGGCGAAGGCGCGTGACGGACGGAGCGCCGATCGACGAGTACGTGTCCGTGAAGAGCCCGAAGTCGGGGCTGAACCTGGCGGAGTGCGTTCCCCGGCCACCTGCGATCAGCGTCATGTCCCCTCCGTCCAGGGGGGCCCGATACACTGAACGGGTGATCGGGCTCTCCGCTGCGGCAGTGAAGAAGATACGGCCCGTATTCTCGTCCACGCCGTGAAACGCGGTCACATCCCAGGTCCCGCGCGACAACTGGCGTAACATCCGCCCCGATCGGTCGTACAGGTACACGTGCGAGTACCCGTCGCGGTCGCTCGTCCATGTGAACCGCCGGCCGGCGTCGATCCAGTGCATGTCATCGTTCGCGTCCAGCCACGCTTCGTCCCGCTCGGTGAACAGGAGCGACGTCAGCCCGGTCGTGGCGTCACCGAGGAGCAGGTCCAACTGACTCTGGTGCCGGTTGAGCCGTTGGATCACCACTTCGTCGGACGAGGCAGCCCACTCCATGCGCGCGATGTAGATGTCCTCGTCATACCCGATGTCGAACCAGGTCGTCTCTCCCGATGCCAGGTCGATCGATCCGACCCCGACCGTGGAGTTGGCCTCGCCCGCCTTGGGATACCGCACGCCGTTGAGCTCCGGATACAGAGGGAGATCATCCACGAGCCAGTACGTGCGCACCGGACTCTGGTCGAACCGCCAGTACGCGATTCGCGATCCGTCCGGACTCCAGCGGAACGCGTCCCGCAGATCGAGCTCCTCCTCGTACACCCAGTCCGTCGTACCGTTGATGATCGTCTCGCTGCCGTCGAACGTGAGGCGCCGCTCGTTGCCCGAGGCAAGATCGGTCACGTACAGGTCGTTGTCCCTGACGAACGCTACCTGGCGGGCATCGGGAGAGAACTTGGCGAACATCTGCCACCCGTCCGTCGCGCTCACTTCGAGGAGGCGCCGGGTGGGAAAGTCGAACACGTAGTAGCGGCCCTTGGTGCGCGCCCTCCACACCTGCTGGCTCTCCGAGAAGATCAGGATCCGGCGACCGTCGGTCGAGAACTCGTATCCCTCGATAGGAAGAGGCTCTTCGGAACCCGCCTTGATCAGCTCTGCGGCCGAAATCACTTTCTCCCGCTCGCCCGTGACGGCCTCGACCTGCCACAGCTCGGCCCGTCCAAGGGAGTCCCGATCGATCGTGGACCAGTGCCGCCCGTCGGGCATCCAGCGTACCGACACCGACTGTCCCCGAAAGTCGTCGCCACCGAAGATTCGCTCCACGGTCAGGTCGTCCTGCCCCACCACTGTCGTGGGATTCCCCATCCAGAGGACCCCGACCGCCACGACCCATATCACCGCCCGAGCCGCCGTGCGTGCGCGCGTCATCGAATCACTCCACCGATTACAGCACCTGGAGCACTTGCACTCGCGGCAGGCCGTACAGGATCTTCGTCCACCGCCCGAGGACGGCGTTGCCGTAGTACAGCCGCCCCGTGCTCGTTCCCACGAATCCGGACTGCCTGGCCGTCCGGTCCGTGGCCAGGGCGGTGAACGCTCCCTTCTCTCCCATGGCGCTCGTCTTGAACGCTTCCCACGTCTCTCCCGAGTCGCGGCTGACCATGAGGCGGGCCTTGGCATCGCCCTTCGAGCCCTCCCAGGTGGCCGGCGGTCCCGCGGCGACAGCGAGCACGAGGACCGAATCGCGGGCTCCACGCTCGAACTCGGCGTCGAGGCACGTGCAGTACGCCTGGCCCACCTCGCCCTGGTGGCCGGTCCATTTCCGGCCGCGGTCACGGCTGATGTGGAAGCCTCCACCCGTGGCCGCATAGACCCTGGACGAGTCCAGCGGGTCTGCCATCAGGAAATGCACGTCGTCGAACAGGCCCTCGTTGCATCCGGTCCACGTCTGCCCGCCGTCGTCGCTTCGGTAGGCACCACCGATCTCGACCCCGGCGTACAGGCGCCGCGAGTCGTGCGGATCGGCGGCGACCGTGTCCACGCGCCCGGTTCCCTCACCCGCGTCCTTCCAGCCCTCTCTCACGCCGAGCACCCGGAACTCCGTCATCTCCTCCCAACCCACGCCTCCGTCCCTCGAAACGTGCAGGGCCGCCGGCTGCGTTCCCGCGTACAGCAACTCCGGGTCGCGCGGCGAGACGGCCAGGGAGCGGATGATGTGTTCGTCCAGCGATCCGGTCATCTGCTTCCAGGTGCGGCCCTGATCCTCGCTCCTCCATACCCCGTGACCGCTTACCGCAGCGTAGAACAGACGGCCGGCGGGCACGATCGCGCGAACGTCGTCTCCCTCGAAATGACTCTCCTCCACCTGGGCCGCCCGTTCGCCGTGGACCCAGCGAACGACGTACAGACCGCCCTTCGTCCCCACGAGTATTCGCATCGAATCGATTCCCCTATCTGGTCCGGCTTTTCATGATCCTGATTGCGAGCCGTGAGCCCGGCCCGGAGAGCACAGCAAGGTCGCTTTCACGCGGCTTCCGGGCAAGTTTGGGACACCACTCATCGTCACCCTCCGGTGAATTCGATTGACAGGCATGCGGGCTCCACTACTTTGGCGCACCGCCACTCATATCTCAGAGGACATTCAATGTCGCTGGTTCGCCTGCACGACGTCGCCAAGAGTTTCGGAGGTGTGCACGCCGTGGACGGCGTGTCCTTCTCCATCGACCGTGGCGAGGTCGTGGGGTTCCTGGGTCCAAACGGGGCCGGCAAGACCACTACCATGCGCCTGATCACCCAGGCGCTGGAACCGGATTCGGGCACGATCGAGATCGATGGCCGGGCCATCGACCGGGACTCGGAGGAGGTGCGGCGCCGGATCGGATACCTGCCGGAGACCAATCCCCTGTACCAGGAGATGCTGGTCGGGGAATTCCTGACGTTCATGGCCCGTCTCCGCGGAATCGAGGACGCGCGCATCCCGGATCGGATCGACCCCGCGGTCGAGCAGACGGGCATCGGCGACGTGTACTACCGGCCCATCGCCCACCTGTCGAAGGGGTACCGGCAGCGCGTTGGTCTGGCGCAGGCGATTCTCTCCGAGCCGGACATTCTTATCCTGGACGAGCCCACCGAGGGACTGGACCCCAACCAGCGCGTCGAGATCCGCAGGTTGATCAAGCGACTCAAGGCGGACCACACAGTCCTTCTGAGCACGCACGTGATGCAGGAAGTCCAGGCGGTGTGCGACCGCCTGCTCATCATTCACCGGGGAAAGATCATAGCGGACGGTGGCGTGTCCTCGCTGCTCGCCGGAGGTGACGGCGCAGCCCGTGTCACGGTGGAGATCGACGCTCAGCCGGGCGCGCTTCGCGAGGCACTCGAGAAACTCCCATCCGTAGCGCGTGTGCAGGAACTGGCCCTCGACGCCGCCAGGCCACGGTTCCTCGTGTTCGCTGCGGAGGGCTCCGACCCGCGTCCCGACATCTTCGCGTTGGCCAGAGACCGCGAGTGGACTCTGTGGGAAATGAGGAGGGAGCAGGAGGACCTCGAGCAGTTCTTCCGCGACCTCACGGAGTCGGACTCATGATCAGAAACGTCTCCGTCATCGCGAGCCGTGAGTTCCGCAGCTTCTTCGACCAGGCCACCGCGTACATCCTGGTCGTCGTGTTCCTGGCGACGAACTTCTTCTTCTACTTCCGGACCGTGTTCGTCACGGCCGAGGCTACGCTGCGTCCGATGTTCGAGCTCATGCCGTGGATGCTCCTCTTCTTCGTTCCGGCGGTCTCGATGCGATCGCTGGCCGAGGAGAAGTCCCGCGGCACCCTTGAACTCGTCCTGGCCCAACCGATCTCCAGCCTGGCTCTCCTGCTCGGCAAGTTCCTTGGAATCATGGGCTTCATGGCTGTGGTCCTGGCGGGCACGCTGGGCGCCGCGGTCGGCCTCCGCCTCGGAGGCGCTCCGTACTTCGGCGTCATGGTCGCCCAGTACGTCGGGGCGCTCCTGCTTACGGGGGCTATGGTGGCGATCGGCCTGTGGGCGTCGTCCCTGACACGCAATCAGATCACGGCCTTCATCGTGGCGCTGGCCTCCATCTTCGTATTGATGGTGATCACGATGAGTGTCGTACTCATCGGCCTGCCGCCGGTCCTCGCCGCGGCGGCCACCCGCCTCGGCCTGTTGGCCCACTTCGCGGCGATCACGCGGGGCGTCCTGGACCTGAGAGACGTCGTGTACTTCCTCTCGGTGACCGTGGCCTTTCTGGGTCTCGCCTACCTGATGATCGAACGTGATCGGCTCAACCTGAAGGGCCGGTCATGGAGGACACTGCGCCTGGGGATTCTCGGGATCCTGCTGATCTGCGTCACCGTCAACCTGCTGGGCCGGCACATCAGGGGACGACTGGATCTCACGCCCGGCAAGGCTTACACGCTGTCGAGCACCACCCGTGACGTTCTCGGGAGCCTGGAGGACGTGGTCACGCTCAAGTTCTTCGCCTCGAGGGAGCTTCCTCCGCAGGTGGACCTGGTGAAGAGGGACGTGGAGGACCTGTTGCGCGACTATGCCGCAGCCGCGGGCGACAACCTGCAGCTGCTGCGTTTCAGTCCCTCCGCCGCGGATCCCGAGGCCCAGGCCGAAGCTGAGCGGATGGGGATTCCGGCCATCCAGTTCAACGTGCTGGGACAGGAAGAATTCCAGGTCAGACAGGGCTACCTGGGGATCTCGATCCAGTACGCCGACCAGACCGCGAACGTGCCCTTCATACGCCAGACAGACGATCTGGAGTACCGGCTGACCAGCGCCGTTCTGGCCCTCACGCATCCGGCCCGCAACACGGTCGGCTTCCTTACGGGCCACGGTGAGACGGACATCGAGGGCGAGGCAGCCGGCCTGGCCGAGACGCTGCGCCAGAACTACGAAGTCACGTCCGTAGACATCACGGGGGACGGCGCGCCAGTCGCGGATTCTGTCCGCGTTCTGATCGTCCAGGGGCCGCAGACGCCTCTGTCGGAGGCGGAGGGCGACGAACTTCGGACGTTCCTCGCTGGTGGCGGGAACATGCTCCTGATGATGCAGCAGGTGTCGATCGACGAGACGGCGCTGTTCCCGACTCCACAGCCTCACCCCGTGCTGGACGGGCTCCTGGCTGAATATGGCGTGGCCATACCCGAGGGAATGGTCATGGATCTTCGATCGAGCGGAAGAGTCACCCTCCCCTCGAGCTCGGGGATGAGCTACGTGGTGCCCTATCCGCTGTGGCTCATCGCGGTCCCGGCCGACGCCCACGCCATGGTCGAAGGTCTGAGTGGGGTGCTGCTTCCGTGGGCAAGTCCGCTCGACCTGTCGGCGTCGGACACGTCGACGGTCACACCGCTCCTGGCCACGACGGAATTCGGTCAGCACCTGACGGGGCACCACCCGATCAACCCCACGTTCGATTGGAATTCGATTGCAGCCGATACGCGCCGGTACCCGATGGCCGCCGCGATCCTCCCCCGGGTTGAAGAGGAAGCGATCGCGGGCGCTGCACCGTTGGCCGGGGGTCGTCTGGTGCTGGTGGGTGACGCGGACTTCGCTTCCAACCGTTTTTTGGGGGGAGAACCGGGGAACATCCTCTTCCTGACGAACGCCGTCGACTGGCTGGCGCAGGACGAGTCGCTGATCCATATCCGATCCAAGATGAGACGCTCGCCTCCCCTGCTGTATTCCTCCGAGACGATGAGGGACGCCGCCAAGTACGGAAACCTGATCGGCGTTCCCCTCCTGTTCGTGTTGATCGGTGCACTCCGCCTGGCGTATCGGAAGAGACTGCAGACCCTGAAGTACAGGCCCCCTGGAACGTCCGCGGGGGCCGACAGCGAGGCAAAGGCGTGAGCTCGCGTCACTTGAAGGCGATCTTCGCCGCACTCGCGGTGCTCGTCGTGGCCTACGCGATCGTGCGGCTCCTGTCCGGCGACGGTCGGCGATCCGGCGCCGACGATATCGTAGCGGCCGTGGTGGACGGCTTCGACGTGATTCGCATGGTTGCGCCGGACGCAGGTGACTCGGTCCAGCTCGAAGAGAAGGATGGCGCCTGGACCGTGAACGGCTATCCGGCCGACACCGCCCTGGTCCGAGAATTGGTCGAGGGCCTCGACACGGCTCGGGTCGGGAGGCTGGTGGCGCGAAGCGCGACCACCCACCCACGTCTCGGAATAGAGGATGAGTCGGCCTGGCGCATCGAGATCGGCCGGGCAGGCGATCCGGCCGTCACGTTCCTGCTCGGAGGCGGAGGGCCGGACGGTCGCTACGCCCGATTTCCTCCCTCGGACGAAGTGTTCGCGGTCCCGACCGCCTCGGTGAGCCTGCTTACGCGATCGGTGGACGAGTGGCGCGATCGGATCGTCGTGGCGGCGGACACATCGGCGATCCGCCGGATCGCGGTGCGCCGGAACGACCAGCCAGCGCCCGTCTTCCTGGCACGAGGAACCGGAGACTCGGGTGCGTCCTGGACCCTCGACGGCTCGGCCGCCGATACCGCTGCCGTACAGGCGCTCCTGCGGGAAGCAGCGAACCTGACGGCCTCGGGATTCCCATCGGATTCCGTGGTGTTCGCGGTCGACTTCGGCAGCCCGGACGCCGTCCTCGAGATGTTCGACTCCGACTCATCGGATACGCCGCCTGCCATGTCGCTGCTCTTCCTCGCCGCCCGCGACGCTCCCGACATTCTGGTGCGCCGCGCCGACACCGCTCTGACGTACCGGATCTCGGTTGCACAAGCGAGGCGGCTGCTGCCGCTGCGAGGGATGCTGCTGTCAAGGGTAATGGAGTAGGCGGGTCCGTCGCGGACCTACAGTTCGACGGGTCTGGGGCGAGGCACGAAATCGACGGGTTGGGCGATCCATACGGTCACGGGCTGACCCTGTAGGGTGGCTGGCGTGTAGCGGGCATCCGCGATGACCCGCAGTGCGATGGAGTCGAGCATGGAATCCCCCGAGGTGGTGTGGACGAGCACTCCACTCACGCGGCCGTTCTCCACCACGCACACCCGGAGCAACGCACGGCCACCTTCTTCCGGGCGCTCTTCTTCCTGCAGCTCGATGAGGCGCTCACGTAAGGCGTCGCCGTCCACCAGGCGCGGCTCGGTGTCTCGTCGCAGGTAGACGGGCTGCCCGCCGCAGGACCCAGGATCCGAAGCCTGCGGCAAAGCCTGCGCGCGCGGCTCCTGCCCCGACGCCGTCGAGGCCACACCCAGGATCAGGATCAGAATGATGGCGATGACGATCGCCGCCACCCAGTGGATTCGGTTCTTCGGATCGAACACGCGAACCTCCTTCCTGTGAGCGTGACCCGGCCACCCTCCGTCGGATGACTCCGCCTCCCCGGAGCACGTCTCCGCAGCGCAGCGAGGACTAGTGCGAAGGGGAAGCGGTCATCCGACGTTAGGAGCCGTCATCTTCGCAAAGTCTATGATCGCGTCGAGCTCCTCGTCGCTCATCAGGCTCATTTCCTGCACGACCTGGCGCAGGGTCTTGTCCTCCTTGAGCGACTTCTTCGCCACCTCGGCTGCCTTGTCGTACCCGATCACCGGCGCGAGCGCGGTGGACAGCGAGCCTGTCGTCTCGGCGTTTCGGATGCAGCGATCGGCGTTCACCGTGATTCCCGACACACAGCGGTCCGCAAACGTGTGGCTGCCCGTGGAGATGATCTCTATCGACTCCAGAAGGTTGTGAATCATCACCGGGATCATGACGTTGAGCTCGAAGTTCCCGCGCTCGCCCCCGATGGTGATCGCCACGTCGTTCCCGATCACCTGCGCCGCCACCATGGTCAGCATCTCCGACATGACCGGGTTCACCTTGCCCGGCATGATGGATGATCCCGGCTGCAGCTCGGGCAGGTTGAGCTCGCCGATTCCGGTGCGCGGGCCGCTCGCCAGCCAGCGCAGGTCGTTCGCGATCTTCATCAGGCTGCAGGCGACGACCTTGAGCATCCCGCTCATCTCCACGACCGCGTCGCGGGCCGCCTGCGCCTCGAAGTGGTTCTCGGCTTCGCGGAATTCGACGCCCGTGATTTCGCTGATTCGGGCCGCCATCCGACTCCCGAACTCCGGGTGGGTGTTGATCCCGGTGCCCACGGCCGTGCCGCCGATGGCAAGCTCTCGCAGTGAGTCGCGGGCTCGCTCCACCCGACCGATTCCGTGCTTCACCTGGCTGGCGTACCCGCTGAACTCCTGCCCCAGCCGCATGGGTGTGGCATCCTGCAGGTGGGTGCGTCCCGCCTTGTACACACCGTCGAACTCCTCCGTCTTCGCGTCCAACGCCGCTTTGAGGTGGGTCAGTGCCGGCAGCAACTCGCCTTCCACGGCAAACAGGGCTGACACGTGCACGGCCGTCGGGATCACGTCGTTGCTCGACTGTCCCATGTTGACGTGGTCGTTGGGGTGCACCGGATCCTTGGTTCCCACCTCGCCGCCGAGGATCAGGTTCGCGCGGTTCGAGATCACCTCGTTGGCGTTCATGTTGGTGGAGGTTCCCGAGCCCGTCTGGAAGATGTCCAGCACGAAGTGGGCATCCAGGTCGCCGTCCATCAGCTCCTGCGCCGCCTGCTCGATCGCCGCGGCCCGCACTGGATCCAGCAATCCGAGCTCTTCGTTCACCTCGGCCGCGGCCCGCTTGATCGCGCCCATCGCGAACAGGAAACGACGGTCGAATCGGAGTCGGCTGATCGGAAAGTTCTGGCGCGCCCGCTCCGTCTGCGCACCGTACAACATGTCCGCGGGAATGCGGACGGGACCCATCGAGTCTCTTTCCTCCCGGTACTCTGACATTATGGCACCCGCCTTTGGTCGATTCTCAGAACTCGAGGCGATCTCCCGGTCCGACCTCGTTCGCCTCGAACCAGCCCAGGTCCATCTCCAGGGCGTACATCATGGGCCCCTGTGAGAAGTAGTTCTGGTCAGACTGGGGCTCCATCTGCTCGATGTTGATAATGACGCCATTCGCGTCGATGAACGCGATGTCGAGGGGGATCCGGGTGTTGCGCATCCAGAACGAGCGCACCTCGGAAGTCCCGTACACGAAGAGCATCCCGTGATTCGCGGCAAGTGAATCGCGGTTCATCAGGCCCTCCGCCCGGAGATCCTGGTTGTCAGCGATCTCGGCCGTCACCTCGACGCCACCGACAAGGATGGTCGTCGTGCGAACCGCCTGACCAGCGGCGATCGGCTGGGGCTGACCGCCATCCTGGTCGCTCCCGGAGCCACCGGCCTCACCACACCCCACCACCAGAGGAATCGCGATGAGCGCTGTATACAGGACCACTCGAAGGTCCTTTGGCCGCACGGAGGGAGAGAGGTGAGTGGGCGCGTCGATCATGATCCGTCGTCCGGGTGAGGTTCACGTGGAAGCAGTTGTCCGTGCCAAGATGCGTCGGCCGGCGCGTGACGCAAGCGGATTGAGAATGGGTCCAGTTCGCGCTACATTCTCAATGCGTTGAGACAACCGTGAAGAGCGCCTGCGCAGGGCTGTCTCGCGGTTCTGACTGACATCGAATGCAGCGTGCGAGCCGTCCATGTCCATCCCCTCGACCACAGTTTCCACGAGGCCGCCGCTCGGGTGCGCGGCCGTGATGATGCAGGTGCTTCGTGGCGAGCTCCGTGAGCGGGAACTTCCGTTCACACACCAGCGTGAGGCCATCGCCCAGATCCTGTTCGAGTCCACCCGCCACCTGTCCGCGGACGACGTCGCGGCAGCCCTGCGGCAACGGGGTGAGCACGCGGGCAAGGCGACGGTCTACCGCACCCTGGCCCTGCTCGTCGAGCTCGGTCTTGCCACCGAGCACGACTTCGACGAGGGTTTCAAGAGGTACGAAACCCAGGTCGGTGCGGCTCAGCACGATCACCTGATCTGCACCGAGTGCGGCCGCGTCTCCACGTTCAAGCACGCGGACCTCGATCGGGTCCTCGCCGAGGTCGCGGCGGAGAAAGGATTCGAGGCGATCACCCGGCAGGTCAAGGTATTCGGTACTTGCAGTGAATCCGCCGCCTGTCGCCAGGTGCAGCGGACCTATCGGGCCGTCGAATCCACATCCTGACAGAGAGCGAAATGACTTCGCGCGAGAGGCTCCTTCGTCTGTTCGTCGAGCGGTCTTTCCAGGAAGGCGACTTCGTGCTCGCCTCCGGCCGCCAGAGCCGTTTCTACGTCGATTGCCGGACCACCACGATGCATGCAGAAGGACAGGTTCTACTTGGAGAGGTCGGTGTCGACGCACTGGAAGCAGCCGGGCTGGAACCGGACCTGATCGGAGGGCTTACCATGGGCGCCGATCCGATCGCCTACGCCATCGCCGGCGAGTCCTGGCGCCGGGGAAGACCCGTGCACGCCTTCTCCGTCCGTAAGAGGCCCAAGCGACACGGGACGGGGCGCCGGGTCGAGGGGTGCTTCGAGCAAGGCGCCCGCGTCGTCGTCGTGGAGGACGTCATCACGACAGGCGGATCCGCGCTCCAGGCCTGCGAGGCCGTGCGACAGGAGGGCGGCACGGTGCTGGCGGTGCTCGCCGCCGTCGACCGCCAGGAAGGCGGGCGCGAATCGATCGAGGCCGAGGGCCTCACCGTATACACCATGTTCGGGGTGGACGAGTTCCAGGCCTACCTGTCGAGCTCGTCCGCGCCGGTGGGAATAGACGATTGATGCTTAGACACACGCTCCTGTTCCTGAGTGAGCGGAACGACCTGAAGAACGTGCTGTTCAAGCTGCCGTTTGCACGTCAGATGTCGGGTCGTTTCGTTGCCGGTGACACGTCAGAGGAAGCGCTCGACGTGGCTCGCGACCTGAACGAACGAGGCTTTCGGGTCACCCTCGATCTGCTGGGCGAGAGCGTGTCGGATCGGTCCGAGGCCGAATTGGCGGCTGCCGAGTACGCGGAGAGCCTGGCAGAGATCGACGCACATGCGGCAGAGACAACGATCTCTCTCAAGCTGACCCAGCTCGGACTCGACATCGACACGGACTTCTGCTACGAAAACCTCCTGGGAGTGGTGCGACGCGCCGACGAGCTCGGGAACTTCGTCCGTATCGACATGGAAGACTCCGAGCACACGCAGACGACGCTCGACGTCTTCTACCGGGTGTTCGAGCAGTACCGGAACGTAGGAATCGTGATCCAGTCCTATCTTTACCGCAGCGAGGCCGACATCGCCCGGCTGGTCGAGCTCGGTGCGGCGGTCCGCCTGTGCAAAGGGGCGTACAACGAGCCCGCGTCGGTCGCTTTCCAGGACAAGGACGAGGTGGATGCCAACTACGTTCACCTGATGAAGATGCTGCTGGATGGCGGCGCGCCGACGGCGATCGCCTCGCACGACGAGAAGATGATCGACGCCACCCTGGAACACGCTTCCCGGACGGGGATACCGGATGAAGCGTTCGAGATCCAGATGCTGTACGGTGTGCGCCGCGACTACCAGAGGCAGCTGGTGGACAACGGCCTCAACATGAGGATCTACCTGCCCTACGGATCCCAATGGTACTCGTACTTCATGCGTCGCATGGCGGAGCGACCGGCGAACCTGTTGTTCGTCATGCGCGCCGCGTTCGGCGATTGACTGCAAGGAGGAAGATGACGTGGTGACGTTCACGGATGAAGCGAAGGCCCACGTGGTGGCCTTTCTCGCGGAGGAGTCGGAGCCCCTCGCGGTGCGGATAGAAGTCCTCGACTCGAGCCCGCTGGCCCCGAAGTACGACCTGTCGCTGATCGAGGAGTCCCAGAAGGAATCGGACGATCAGATCTACGGACAGGGCGACTTCGAGGTCGTGGTTCCGAGGTCCAGCGCAGACCTCCTGCAGGGTGCCCAGGTGGACTGGGTGGAGTCGATGCAGGGCAGCGGTTTCAAGGTAGAGAACCCCAACATCGTTCCGATCGGTGAGGGCTTAGCCGCGGGTCCCGTGGCTGACCGGGTGAAGCAGGTCATCGAGATGCAGGTCAATCCGGCGATCGCCAGCCACGGAGGCAGCGTGACGCTCGTCGAGGTGCGCGACGAAGTCGTCTATCTGGAGATGATGGGTGGATGCCAGGGCTGCGGCATGGCCGCGGTCACGCTCGCCCAGGGCATTCGGCGGATCATCATGGAGAACGTGCCCGAGGTGAGAGACATCGTGGACGTGACGAATCACGATGCAGGGGACAATCCATACTATTGAGATCTTCGGTCGCCGCCTTGCTGATGACCGGGCTAACTCGAGTTAGCGTATATGATCATTGAGAACACATAGATAGCCGCGGCCAATATCGCAGCGCCGATCAGCACGCTGGCGACCGGGTCCGAGCGGACAGTCTCGACCGCGGTTACCTGGTCAACCGGAATGACCACAATACGGTCGGAGTCGTCTCGCTGACTCGCTCGGTTCTCGTGTCCGGTGAGGCTGTCTCCCACGAGCTCCAGGTCGTATAGGATGTCCCGCTCTCCGTCGGTCGTGGTGACGCGTACCTTCCCCTGATCAGCGACCTCACCGAGTTCGACCGGCCGGTAGTAGTGGCAGCCAGTGCTGCAGGCGAACAATCCGACCAGGGCCAGCGAAACAGGACGGCTACGGAACGCGGTTCACCTCCTGCTCCGGTAGGGCGAGGCCGTCAGGCCGAGGAACATGTAGCGAGGACTCGCTCGCGAAGGGAGCAGGTGTCCCCGTACTACCGCAGCACCGCCGCGAGACCCGTATCCACCGGTAACTTCTCGCTCGGCAGAACCAGCGCTCTTCCTCCGTACTGGATGGTCAGCTCCGCCAGCTCGTCCAGCAGGTCAACGGCGCCCCCGTCGGGATCGGTACCACCCTCCCGGATGACCTCGATGTCACCCGTCGCACGGTCGATCCGGCCCCACACGGTGCGCCCCTCGTCAGCCAGCAGCAGACGGATCCGGCCCGCTACCGCGAGGCGGCCTATGGCGGCTAGATCCGACTCGGTCTTCCCTCGGCCATACGAACTCTCCCACAGCGCGAGGGCAGTTTCCAGCTTGCGTTCCACCGATTTCTGCGCGATCGGCCACGCGGACGCATGGATTCGACCCTCGTCCCAACCGCTGATGTTCCCGATGATCCCCTGATCGGCCAGGTTCTCCAGCTTGCTCACGCTGCGGTATATCGGGTGGTAGTAGTCCACCGCAGCCAGGATGATCGGTCCGATCTCGTCTGCCAGGAGCTCGCGTACGCCCGTGTCCACGGCGCGGAAGAACTTCTCGAGCTCCTGTTTCGTGTCATCCTTCCCCGCCCCATGGCCGTGGAAGATGGGTGCTGCTCCTCTTCCGCGTGGACTCCGCAGGTTGAGGCGATCGGTGACCACCTCCGTGCCGATGGCCTCCTGCAGGCTGGCGGGAACGGAAGCCAGGTTGACCGGACCCAGCTCGGTGACCGTGCCTTCCCAGATGCGAACCTCCTTCTGAGAAACGGAAAGCACCCAGAAGCGTTCCGGGGCCTGCAGGAACTCGATCAGGGGTTTCGTATGGAAGGTCGGCCCGACCACCACCATGTCCCGCAGGCGCACTGGCAGTCGATACAGGCGCCCGAAATCACGGGAAGCGAACAGCGCCAGTCCGTCCGCCTGGTGGTTCCAGAATTCCCGGTCGCCGACCAGAGCCTCGAGGGGCTCCAGGACGTCATCGGCATCTGCTCCGTCCCCGGCCAGCAGACCCTTGGCCTCTTCGATGGCCGCTCGGAGGCGCAAAGGCTGTGCGGTGACCTCGGCACCCCTCCGATGGGTCTCCATGTAGATCGAAACGGCGGGCGCCGTGTCGACCCGGAACAGCTCCTTGAGTTGGTCCCTGCCGAAGTAATCCACGAGTATCCTCGCCCTCCTTCTGGGGAAAGCGGGAGCACCGGCGACCTCGCTGGGCCGGCCGGAGACACCCGGGCCAGCGGTTCAGTCCTCTTCCCGGACCAGCCCGCCGAGCAGCAATCCGACGATGGAGATCACGATCGCGCCCAGCACGGCGGATCCGAAGCCGGCCAGCTCGAATCCGGGGGTCAGCGCGGCCGTCAGGTACAGCATCGCTCCGTTCACGAGCAGATAGAAAAGCCCCAGCGTGATGACCGTCAACGGCAGCGTCAGGAGGACCGCGATGGGCTTGAGTGTCGCGTTGATCAGGCCGATCACGATGGCCGCGATGAGAATCGCCTGCGTATCGGAGGCCTCGATGCCGGTAACGAGCTTAACGGCTACATACAGGGCGGCCGCGTTCACCAGCCACCTGAGGATGAGCTTCACGTCGTAGCCCCTCCACCCGATGTGAGTGGCCGCGCAGCGCCGGCGCCTGTCAAGCTGCGCCGACCGGCGCGGCCGAGGATCAGAACGCCGGCAGCAGGCTGAACTGGAAGTACCAGCCCTTGTCCGGACGGGTGATCGGATTCACGAAGTCCAGCTCCAGGATCATGAAGCCGAGCAGATTGAGCCGCCCGGCGATTCCGATGCTCGACACGACTTCGCTGCAGTTCCGCAGGATGATCTGGCCGCTGCTTGCGTCGCAGTCCAAGCGCGGCGTCACTCCGTCACGCCACGCGACGCCGACGTCGAAGAACGGGGCGATATCCACGGGCGGAGCACCCGCCGACGGAACCACACCGAAGAACCCGAGCAACGGAATCCGGTACTCGAAATTGGCCGTGATGAACCGGGTTCCGAACAGGTTGTTGAACACGTCGCACGAGGATACGACCGACGCGGCGCACTCCTGCGCGCTGAAGGACCCGTCGTTGAATCCACGCATGATCGAGGGATATCCGATATACAGGTCATTCAGCACCCGTAGGTTCTCGTAGCCCGGGACCGGCTCGTCCCTGATGTCGCCCCACGTCGCTTCCGCATCGGATCCGTACCGTCCGAAGGAAAGGAAGCGGAACGCGAACGTGGTCGGCCGCACCCACATCATGTACTTCCGAAAGTCCACCGTCGCCGTCACGTAGTTCAGGTCACCGACCCTCGGAGCGACCTCCAGTCGGTAGCGCTGCCCGAGCATCGGCCCCGTACCGCCGAAGATCGTGTTGTCGTAAACGAGGGCCGCGGAAGCGGTCCCCATGTTCAGCGAACCCGGCGACGCGAGCTCCTCGGTGTTTCTATCGAGCTCGGTCCCGGAGAACGACACGATGCTGGTCCGGATCTCGTTGTAGAAGTCGATGCCCTGGAATCCACCGGTGAACTCGATCCGGTTCGACCGGCTGATCGGGTAGCTCACGCCCATTGTGGCCACGCGGTTTACCTGCCACTCCCGGACCTCGGTCTCGATGAATACGCCCTGCACGGGGTCCTGCTCAAGCCCGAAGCGCCGGATCACGTACGGTACCTGGCCGACTTCGGCGTTCCAGTTCCAGCGCGTGCGCCGATTCTCGTAGCCGACGATCAAGGCGGAGCTGCGAAGCAGGTTCCCGTTGGCCGTGTTGATGTTGAACACGGTGCTCAGGTTCCGGTTGCCGAGCATGTCGCTGAAGTAGAGGGAGATGCCCCCGGCCAGGAACGCTCCGTAACGATCTGCGCCGGCCGCTAGCTGTGGCTGGCTGACGTAGTCGAGCGTGATCCCCGGACTGTAGGTCGTTCCCGCGAAGGTTAGCGTATCCGCCAGGCCCAGCTCCGGCTCATCGAGGAGCACGCTCACCAGCCCGGGTGACCGATCCTGCGGCGGAAGAACGGCAGGACTGGCGCCCGCGATCGCCTCCTCGATCGGCTGTCCCGCCAGGTCTTCCGGGGTGTCGATCCTGTACAGATTGTAGTCGCCGCGCTCGAACGCCGTGTACACGAGCCGATTCGATCCGCTGGCCGAGGAGATGGCGGGGCTGAGATCCGTGATCCCGCTGACTCCCGTCACGAGATCGGTCACCTGGTACAGATTCCCACCCTGGAATTCGTACCTGTAGACGTTGCTGATCCCGCTCACATCGGTCACGAAGTACAGGCTCTGACCGTCCGGCGCCCACTGCGGATCGATGTGCTTTCCGACACCGAACACCGGCATCGCCTGGATCTCGCCCGTGGACGGGTCGATCAGTCCGAGCCGGTAGTTGCCGTAGCTGAGCGTGGAAAGGTCCGTCGAGAAACGATCCGTGACGAACGCGATCGCCGCCCCGTCGGGTGACCACGAGGGCTGCAGGTCGGAATAGAAGTCGGAGGTGAGCCGCCGAAGCTGCTCGGTCTCCAGGTCGAGAATGAACAGGTCCGTGTAGCCGTTCACGATCGCCGCGAAAGCCAGGCTCCGGCCGTCCGGAGAGAATGTGGGGGTGTAGACCTCACCCAGCTCCTCGAACCGGACCTCCTGCACCTTCTTCCCGGTCTCCGCCTCCATGATCGTGACGGCTGGACGACCGTGGATGACCACGCCGAAGGCGAAGTATCGTCCGTCCGGACTCCACGCCCCCGACGAGTTGATGAACTGGAGGCTCTCGAAGTGACTGTCCACTGCGGCCTTGGTGAGCCGACGAATGATCTCACCCGTCTCGGCATCCGCCAGGAACATCTCGATGGCGAACAGGTCCTTCTCAGAGAGGAACACGACCCGCGATCCGTCAGGACTGAGTGACGGACCCACGTTCAGGCCGCCACTCCCTCCCTTACGCGAGACGACCTGGGTCGCGTTGCCATGCTGCGGCAGCGGCGGCAGCTCATCCAGGTCGTGAAGCTGCTTGACATCTTCTTCATCCGCGTCGGCCGCCTGGTCGTCCGGCTCTCCGTCCGGGGAGACCGGCGCCACGAAAGCGATCTCCCCGCGATCGCCAAGGGCGTCCTGTGCCACCGTGGCATAAGCATCGTAGATCGCCTGGTGCCATTCGGCCTCGAGCTGCGGAATCGGGATCTGGAGGACCGCTTCGAGTGCCTGCTCCGGGTTGCCCGTCTGCCCCGCGACCTTGAGAACCTTCCCGATGGCCTCGTCTCCCCAGTTCCCGGCCACGAACGCCCAGAACGCCTGCCCCCAGCGGTACGGGAAGTAGTCCCACTGGCGGGTCGTGAGGTCACGCAGGGTGGGAAGGCGGCAGTTGCACGCCGCCGCGTCCCGCATCCACATGGCCGTGTGGGGGTCCACCGGGCCGACGGACAGGTACTCGGCCATCCCCTCGATGAACCACAATGGCAGCAGCAGCGCGGTGGGGCCGCGGAAGCCTATTCCTCCCTCCCCCGAGAGGCTGGTTATATCGAACTGGAATGCGTGGACGAGCTCGTGCCCGAGCACGTGGTCCGACTCGTTCAGCGTGCCCGCGAGGGGAAGCACGATCCTTCGTTTCAAGACTTCCGTGACGCCGCCCGTAGATTCGCCGATCTGCCCGAACACTGCGTTCGTCTGCTCGAAATCCGGGTGGCTGGCGTACAGGATCAGGGCCTGCCGACCATCGAGCTCGTGGTCCAGGAGGCGGCCTATACGAGCGTACCATCGTTCGGCCATGCGACCGGCCTCGCCGACGATGGTCTCCATCTCGGGATAGTAATAGATGTCGAAGTGCTCGGTCTGGAGCACCTGCGTATCGAAAGTCTTGTACTGGACCTTGTTGCGGCCGAAGTACTGGGCATCCGCGGACGGCGGCAGGACGATCGCGCCCAACAGCAGCGTCAGAAGAAAGAGAAGTGCCCTCGATCCGAACGGGCCTCGTGTCATACAGTTCCTCCGTGGGTCCGAAGACAGTTGGCCTTCGGAGAAATTTCCGCCCCTCTCGCGCGGCTCAGATCCATACACGAACCGGCCAACCGTGTTTCTTGCCGGACCGCCAGTCTACTCACAGGGTCGCAACATACCATCATACCGGTCGCGAGCCCTCTCCGACCGTTCCAGGTCATCGTACGGGCCCAGATAAACGCGAGTCAGGCCATCCGGGCCATCGCGCACCACCACCGGAACTCCGCGTTCCCGAAAACCGCGCGCGAAGTCTTCGGCGTTCGCCGGATCACCGAACGCTCCGACCTGGACCACGCTGCACGAGAGCATCGCCGACATTTCCACGACTGCGATCCGCACCCTCGCGGTTCCCGGGCCGAGCATCCCGATCTCCCGGGCCGCGGCGCGCGACAGATCGATGATACGATCGTCCACGAACGGTCCCCGGTCGTTGATCCGTACCTCGGTGCTGCGTCCGTTGTCGACGTTGTAGACCTGCACGCGGGTTCCGAACGGCAGGCGCTTGTGGGCCGCCGTCATGTCCTCCATGTCATAGACCTCTCCGGAGGCCGTACGCTTCCCGTCGAACCCGGGACCGTACCACGAGGCCATGCCTTCCTCGGACCAGTTGTCGCTCATACTCGTCATCGGAGGCGGAGTGGACCCACCACAGGCGGCGAGAAACAGTGATGCGGCGACCGGTACCGGTCGGACGGAACGGGGGAAGCGCATGGTTCTCATACTACAGCCGCGGGACGCGCGATGGGAGTGACCAGGCGGGCGGGCGAGTGCGATCGGCCGATTGCGGTGCGCCTCCGCGTTCCGCACCATGAGGCGTACCCGACGCACGCTTCGATTGCCTTTGCGACAGCGGAGATCCCATATGAAGGACACGGAATACAGCATGCATTGCCGCCTGCCCGGAATCGCCTTCGACGAGGCGCTCGAGACGGTCGCTGCCGCCCTCAAGGACGAGGGATTCGGCGTGCTGACTCGCATCGACGTGGCCCACACCCTGAAGACGAAGATCGGAGCCGACTTCAGGCCCTACGTCATCCTCGGGGCCTGCAACCCGGTGCTGGCCAACGAAGCGCTTCGCGTCGATGACAACATCGGTCTCATGCTGCCGTGCAACGTCGTGGTAGCGGCTACGGAAGACGGCTCCGAGGTCTCGTGCGTCCGGCCGCACGCCATGATGGATATCGCGGATTCGTCGCAGATTCACGGCGTGGCAGACGAGGCCCACGAGAAACTGGAGCGAGTCATGACGGCGATCGTGGCTCACTCGGGCGCCAGGGAAGCGTAGGCGGCCCCCAGGGTGTAGGCGCCGGCCTCTACGGACCACAGGACGGACTCACTCTCCAGATCGACGGCCACCGCCCGGCCTGCACTCCGGACAGTGCCCTCGCAGGATACGAACGCCAGCCCGTGCGCGTGGTCCAGCGCAATCCCATGCGGGTGTTCGGCCTCGAGGGGTATCCTCGCCGTTTCGATCAGAGAGTCCGTGTCCACCAGGGAGAGCGAGGCGTCGCCACGGTTCGCCACGACCAGCGTCTCGCCGTCCGAAGTCAGCGCGATCTGGGCCGGCCGACTCCCTACCGCCACCGTCCCGATGATCTCTCCATCCACGCGGAACGCCCTCACGGATCCGGCGAGGTGGAGTCCTGCCCAGAGAGTGCGACCATCCGGCGACCACTCCAGGTTGAGAGGCTTCAGCGCCGGTTCCCCGGGTGGTCCGGCTTCCGGACCCGCCGTGAAACGGTCTCTCTCTTCGAGCGTGCTGGCATCCAGCAGGACTATCTCGTCGCTCAGGCTGCAGGCCACCGCCACCAGGTTACCGGCCGGATCCACTTCGGCATGGTGCGGAGCGCCGCACACCACGGGCGTGGCGATCACCGAGAGATCGGCCAGGTTCACCACGGCCACCCGACCCGGGACCCCGGGTCGCGAGCGATCGTAATCGGGCACGAAGGCCCGGGCACCGTCGGGCGAGATTCCGATTCGGGCCGCCCCCGCAGTGGGCAGGGTGACACGTCCCACCAGCCGATCGCCCTGCACCTCGTACTTCCACAGGGTAGGCTCGCCGTGGGCCACCGTGACGTACCAGTGCGTACCGTATGGGCCGATCGCGACCCCGTGGGGCTCGTCGACCTCGTCGCGTCTCATCTCGGTGGGGATTCGGCTGATGATCGAGCCGTCCGCCGGATCGATGCGGAGAACCTCGTCCGTGAACCCGGAGGTCATGTATAGCCGCTCCTGGGCCCTCGGATCCGGGCCATCCGGGCCGTTGGGCTGCGTGGAGTCGGCAGAGCAGCCGGCCGCCAGTGCAACAAGCGCCCCGACGGCGATCCCGGCATTCCGCCTCAGAAAGTGGTGCGAAGAACCCATAGGCCGCTGTTCAGATCCGAGACATAGATGAACCCGTCGTGCAACTGGGGAGCCCAGCTGCACGTGCCGGAGGGCGCGACGCACGCGCCTCCCGCGTCGTACTGGATGCTGGCTACCTTCCTGCCCTGCTCGTCGAGCTCGCCCAGCAGCCGGCCCGACACGTCCACCGCCTGGATGCCGTTCTCGTACCACGAGAAGTAGGCGATACCCACCGTCTCATCGATCCAGAAGTTGTGCGGAGCGGCGTCCGGCAGAGTGAAGCTCGCCACCTGGCGCGGAGCAGCCAGGACGTTCACGTCCACCACGAGCACTCTCCCCGGAACGGCGATCTCGTCGCCGAGAAAGACGTACCCGGATTCGGGCCAGTACCACGCGTTGTGAACCCGGTAGCCCGGAACCGCGATCCGACTCACTTCCACCGGACTGGTCGGAGATCCGCCCGCCACGCCGTTGCCGACGTCCAGGATGATCATCCCCGTGGTCCAATGGGAGAGGAAGGCCAGGCCGTCTCGCACGTACACGTCGTGCAGGAAGCTGCCGCCACCGTAGAACGAAGCCACGATTTCCGGGTTGGCAGGATCAGAAATGTCCAGGACCCGCATGCCCGAGGTCGGGATCGCCCCGTCGACCACCAGGTACGCGTAGTCGCCATCGATCCACACGTTGTGGACCCCGGGCGTGAGATCGGGAGGCGAGAACCGGGCGATGATGGCTGGGTGGAGCGGATCCGCGAGGTCCAGCAGGGTGACCCCGTTCTGCCCGTCGTTCGATCCCTCGTGCGTGATGATCGCGAGCGTGCCGTCCTCGCGCACCTTCACGTCGTTGACGACGCGGGCGTCCACTTTTACGGAATCGACCAGGATCGGAGCGTCGCGCGCGCTGATGTCCCAAACGTACAGCGCATCTCCGCATTGCCCGCCGGGAACGGCGCGACACCCCCACGTGCCGGTGAAGGCCACGTCTCCGTGCTCCCAGTGATCCGATGTGTAGCGACGCACGACCGGCTCGTGCCACACGACCTGGAACGACCCGGAAGGGGCTCCGCGGTCCTCGATCTCGACCTCCACCGTATCTGCGACCTCACCCGAGCTGGCTATGATCCGCGTCGTTCCCACGGCGTAAGCCACGAACTCGCCATCCGCCGTGACCAGGCCGGCCGCGGGCGGCTCGGCGCGCCAGGTGACCGCGGGATCGTCCACCGCCTGCCCCTGGTCGTCCGTGGCCGAGACTGCGAAGTCCACGACTGCTCCCTGGCGGGCCTGTGACGTCCCGCCCGTGATTTCGAGGGTCGCGATTTCAGGCCCTGTTGCAGCGACCGAGAAGAATGTACCGAGGCTGGCCTCAGCCTGTCCGTCCAGCCGCGCCTCGAGGGTGACCTGATAGTCCCCGCTGGAGGCAGACGGCGGCACGTCCAGTGTCAGCGTCAGCTCCCGGGACGCCCCGGCGTTCAGGGTCGGAATCGCGGCAGGGCTCACGGAAAGGCTTGCTCCGGGCACGGCGTTCCCGCCTCCGTCCCTCACTTCGAGGGCCGCCAGCTCGACCGGCCCGGCCGCACCGTTTCCCGTGTTCTCGAGCTCGACGATTCGGCTCCGCTCTTCGCCGAAGGAGACGGAAGAGGGAGAGAACACGAGTCGAATCGTGGGCTCGGCCGTCGGGTTCGGATCGTCGGAGCCCGAGTCGGTGCACCCCGCCAGGCACGCCATGGCGGCCAACACGGCCAGGCTCATCAGACCGGTGCAATCGCGTGGGTTCGTCTTCAACTGGTTGCCTTCCATTCACGTCACGGATATCCCGCGGGCGTCCCCCCTTGCCCGGCGCCGGCTCGAGTCCCACCAGCCGTTCTAGGTAACCGGTCCGGCGTCCATTCGTTCCCATCTGGCGGCACGGGAGGTTTGCCGGCTTCCCGGTACCGGCGTAGCATGGATCGCCCGAACCCCGAGGCCACAGGCCACCCTATAGGAACGCCTATGCGACACGATCCAGTACGCCTCACGCGCAGACGCCCGGCCGGGCTGGCGACTTCGGTGGGTGTCTCCGCTGCAGCCGTCGCGATCGCCGCGACGCTGGCGTGGGCGGCCGTTCACACCCGCCTCGAATCGTCGGTCCCGGCGGCGGACGAGGTCCTCAGCGTGGCGCCCGATCGATTCGAGCTCACGTTCAGCGGTCCGGTCAATGAAGCTCTCAGCGCCCTGGTGCTCGTAACTCCCTCCGGGGATTCGGTACGTGTGCGACTGCACGGTTCGGACGCCGAAGGGCGGATCCTGGTCGGGGACGTCCCCGGGCTCGAGGACGGAGAGTATCTCGTGCGCTGGAGGACGGTGTCGGCGGACGGCCACCCGGTGTCCGGTGAGTTCGGATTCTCGTTCGCGGGCACACCCGGAGCCGACCCCGGAGCCGAGGAGCGAGTCGACACGGCTCCGACCACTGCACCGTCGCAGGCGGGAGCTCCGGACGCTCCTGCGGCTCAACTTCCGGCCTCGGATCTCCCGGAAGCGCTACCCGGCGCCGTAGTCGTGCTGCTGGCAGGTCTGGGCATGGTCTGCCTGCTCGGCTTCGCGGGCCTTCTCTGGTACTGCGGGTCGCTCCCTCTGCTCTTCGAGCCGCGCATCAGTCGGGCAGTTCGGGTCCTCGGCTGGTCCGCCCTGCTCCTTCTCGCGGCAGACCTGATCCGGTGGATGGTCGAAGTCGTGCCGTCCGGGACGGGTTACGCGGGGGTCTCCGCGGCTCTGGGTTCTGGCACCGGCGTTGCGGGACTCGTGCGTTTCGCGCTGACCGCGATCGCACTGGTGGCTCTGCCGAAGAATGGCCGGGCAGCCGCCGCCCTTGCCCTTGCAGCGGTGGTCGTGGGCGCCGCTTCGGGTCACGCGGCTGCCATCTCACCCTGGATCACGATGCCGGCGAAGGCCGTTCACCTGGGGGCAGCGTCCATCTGGCTCGGTGGACTCCTGCTGCTCGTTCTTGCGCCGGACGGCCCCACGGATGGGACCGGGTCCTGGAGATTCGGCTCCGTAGCGCGCGCGGTTTCTTCTGCCGCTCTTCTGTCCGTGATCCTGGTCGTGGCCTCCGGGATGGTCCAGTCGACGCAGCTGGTGGGTGAGTTCGCGGCCTACCCCGGCACCGTCTATGGGCGGGGAGTGCTCGCGAAATGGGGCGGACTGCTCGTTCTGGTCGGATTCGGCGCCTATCACAGGTTCCGCGTGCTGCCTCACCTGGAGGAGGACGGGACCGGCCGGACGCTGCGCCGAACGGTCCGCCTCGAGACAGCTGTCATGCTGGCCGTCGTCATGGTGGCGGCGTGGCTGGCGCGGGTGTCGCCGCCCGGCGGGCACTGAGACCTGCCGTGCAACGGGTGCGGGCCTGACATA
>CAZRRU010000042.1:0-16554 GCA_964602635.1 uncultured Gemmatimonadota bacterium
CGCACGAAACGCTTCTCTTCCCCTCTTCACCCTCATCTTCGCGGCGGAGAGACCGATTCCCATGTCCTCGGCTATCGCCTGGTAGCTGAGGCCGTCGAGGTCCCTCAGGATCAGGGGGATCCGCAGGCTGTCCGGGATGCCCTCGAGGGCCGTCCGAATCCGTTCCCGCCGCTTCGCTCGGGTGAGACCTGAAGTTCCAGCCGGTTCCACGCGAATCCGGTCACTCGTCATGACGCTCGGGTCCTCGACGTCCACGAAAGACCTGACGCTCCTCTTCTTGACGAAATTGATGCAGTGATTCGCCTTGATTCGCTTGATCCAGGTCAGGAATGACGATCTCCCCTCGAACCTCCGCAAGCCGAAGTACGCCTTCACGAACACGTCCTGCGAGAGGTCCTCTGCGTCCGCGACGCTTCCGCTGATATACCGACAGTTGGTCTTGACGGCGGCTTCGTGCCGGCGCACGAGCTCCCCGTATGCACGGAGGTCTCCGGGAGGAGCGCTTCGCGCCTCCTCGACCAGTTGCACGTCGGTTCGATCGCGTCCATAGTCACTGATCATGCCTTGGACCTACCTGCTACACAGAGACAAATCGTCGGCTTCCAGGTCACATCCGGGAGGAGTCCGCGAGCGATGTGACTTTGTCCGGGTCACGCTGTCAATGGAGTCGATGACTCCGAACCGCGCCCGCGTCGGCGCAAACTACGAACCCACGATAGCGAGGGCGGCTCCCGGCCGCATATCTCGAACTTCCAGCGAGGAGATTGCGACATGAGACTCGATCGTCTGGCCGCTCTTTGCATGGCGGCGCTGTTCGTCTTTTCGACCCCCCTGAACGCCCAGGACGAGTACGGGCGCGGCGGAGTCGAGATCAACGCGTTCTTCGGAGTGCTGAACGGAATCGGCACGACCGAGTTCGAAGAGGATCCGGTTCCGTGGAGCCTGGACAACAACAAGTACTTCGGCGGCCGCCTGGGGTACGTGCTCAAGAACGGATTCGGGATCGAGGGCTTCTTCGGCTATCTCGACTCGAAGATCCAGGGCTCCGCCTTCAGGGGCGAGAAGGCCACGGCCATGAACTGGGGCGGCGACCTCACGTACAGCTTCAACCTCGAGCACAACTTCCAGTTGGCTCTCCTCGCCGGCGCCGGTTCGCAGAACTGGGACCTGGACGTTCCGGATCTGGCGAAGGAGAGCGCTTTTGCGTGGAACTACGGGGCTGCCCTCAAGGTGTTCGTGACGCGGGCGTTCGCCATACGCGCCGATTGGCGCAACTACCATTCGCCCGACGGGCTCCAGAACGCCCGGGCCGCCCTCAATCCCGAGGGGGCCGATCTCGGCAGCAAGACCCTGAGCACGACCGAGTGGACTTTCGGTGCCTCGCTGTTCCTGGGGGGCGCCAAGGACTCCGATCATGACGGGGTGATAGACAGCCGCGACGCGTGTCCGCAGACGCCGCGCGGAGTGGACGTGGACGCTACCGGCTGCGCGTTCGACTACGACGGCGACGGAGTGGCTGCCTACGCCGATGCATGTCCCGATACCCCGGCCGGCGCGACGGTGGACGGAAGCGGCTGCCCGGCGGACAGCGATTCCGACGGAGTGTTCAACGGGATCGACCAGTGCCCGAACACGCCTGCCGGCGCGACAGTGGACGACCGTGGCTGTCCTACCGACAACGATGGCGACGGAATCTTCGTCGGGATCGACCTGTGCCCGAACACGCCGGCTGGCGTCGTTGTGGACGCGACGGGTTGCCCGCTGGACAGTGACGCTGATGGAGTGTTCGACGGGATCGACCAGTGTCCGGACACGCCCGCAGGCGCCGAAGTCGATGCGGCCGGCTGCACGGTGGTGCAGGCCGGAGTCGCCGCGGGCCTGCTCGTCCTGGACAACGTCGAGTTCGAGTTCAACAGCGCCGACCTGGCCCCCGCGACCCTGGGGACCCTGAACGAGGTAGGGCAGGCTTTGACCACCCGGCCCGAGGCCGGAGTGGAGATTCAGGGCCATACCGACGCGGTCGGTGCAGCCGCGTACAACATGCAGCTCAGCCAGCGCCGGGCCGACGCGGTCCGGGAGTACTTGCTGGCCAACTTCGACCTGAATCCGGATCAGCTCACCGCGCAGGGCTTCGGCGAGGCCGATCCGATCGCTACGAACGACACGGATGAGGGAAGAGCCCGCAACCGGCGAGTCCAGTTCGTGATCGAAGAGTAGATGTATCTTACAGAGGGGTCCGGCAACCGGGCCCCTCGCCATCACTGTCTCGAGGGAAAGGACCGAAGGATGGCCATCGCCAAGCACATCGAGCTAACGACCGATTCGAGCGTCAGTTTCGAGGCCGCAATCCAGGAAGGACTGGAGCGGGCTTCCAAGACCGTGGAGGGCATCTGCAGCGCGTGGGTCAAGGACCAACAGGTCCTGATCGAGAACGGACGCGTCACGACCTACCGGGTGAACCTGAAGGTGACATTCGTCCTGCAGGACTGACGCAAGAGATGTTCAGGTGGCGAGGCCCGTCCAACTGCGACGGGCCTCGTTGTCTTCCTCAGAGGTGGACCCTCAGATCTCGCTTGCCACCAGGTAGCGCAGCCGCGCCACCAGCATTCCGATGGCTACTTCGTTCTTCCCGCCCTCGGGTACGATGATATGAGCGTGACGCCTGCTCGGTGCCACGAATTCCAGGTGCATGGGCCTCACCGTGTGCTGATATTGACGGACGACCGACTCCACGGTGCGACCCCGCTTCTTCGTGTCGCGTCCCAGTCGTCGGATGAACCGGATGTCCGAGTCGGTATCCACGAACACACGGATATCCATCAGGTCGCGCAGCTCGGGCTCCGCGAGTACCAGGATGCCGTCGATGATGATCAGCGGACGCGGCTCGACGCGACGCGTCTCGGCGCGCCTTCGGTGTACCGTGAAATCGTACTCGGGTACTTCGACTGCCTGGCCAGCGAGGAGGAGCCGAAGGTGCTCCGCCATGAGCGGTGTCTCGAGGCTGTCAGGGTGGTCGTAGTTGATCGCTGCCCGCTGCTCGAGGGTCAGGTCGGGGTTGTCGCGGTAGTAGGAATCGTGGTGCAGGAGACTGGCCGACGTGGGCTCGAGCCCTTCCAGGATCTTCCTGACCACCGTGGTCTTGCCCGACCCACTGCCGCCGGCGACGCCAAGAACTACCGGCCGCGTCTCGGAGCCGGCAGGGTCGCCGGATGCCGACTCCGACCCGGAGACCGCACGTCTCTCATCCTCGGTTTCGGCGATCCTGCCCATGACCTCAGCTCCCGTCGTTGACCCGGTCGCGCTAAGGATAACCCCCGCTCTCGAGCCGCGCGACGAATCCCGTATCGTGCTGCACACGATGTCACTTCGCGCAGTCGGTGTATATTCGGGCATGGGAAACGGATCTGGGCCAGGACTCCGGTGGCTTGCTGGGGCGGGTGCGGCCCTCGCCTCGTGGGTCGCGATCGACGGTCTGCTGGGTGCTGGATTGGCGTCCGGGGCTGCGGGCGATCCCGAGTTCTATCTGTACTGGGGCGTCCCGTTCGCGGTCGCCGCCGTCTTCCTCGGTTGGTTTGCCCTTCGCGGAGGGCGTGCTGAGGTCACGTACGTCGCAAAGCACGGTTGTTTGGGCGGGATTCTGTTGGGTGCGGCCGTCTTTTTGCTGTATTTCGCCAGCCCGCTTCTCGTTCCTTGGGACGCGTTGAGCGGAGCCGTGGCGGCGTTCGTGTACGGGCCACTGGCCGCGGTTGTCGGACTCCTGATCGGCGTGGCTATCGGCTGGCTGCGAAAGCGGCGCCGCTAGGGCGCCGCTGTCTCGGTTTCGGCCGGACGAGCTCTCAGCAGCCTTGAGGGGTCTACTCCACGATTCGCACGGCCCTCACGAGCGGCCCGGTCGTGGGTCCACCGCCGCTGCCCACCAATCCCTGCAACGAAGCGACCCGCGCGTAGGTACTCTGTTGCCCCTGGGGCAGGCCGGGAGGACCGGGGACGATGAACACGCCCATGAAGTCCGCGATCTGGAAATTCGGTCCGGATCCCTGTTTCGTGTAAGTCTCGGGATTGAACATGGGGACCGCTCGGAGCCGCGGGGACACGGCGAAAGCGGAGTTGATCACGCACTTGCAGGACTGATCCCATTGAGCCCCCGGGTCCCGCGCGATCAACTCGTTGAACGCCATCTGGATGCTCTGCACGTTTCCATTCTTATCCGTGGCCCAATCGTACACTCTCCACGGTGTCTGTGGCTGTGGGCAGTTGAGCACCTGTTCGCGCAGCGTCTTGGCTCCCCCTCCGCCCGTGGGATACCACAGGTACCACCAGCCTGGCTCGAATCGATTGCTGTCGGGAAAGTCTTCGTCGCCTCCCTTCTTGCCCTTGTTGTTCCCTCCAGACGCACCCTGTGAAGGCTTCAGAGTGATCAGCCGACCGAGGTCCGCCGTGGTATAGCCCGTGGAGCCGTCACCGAAGGTATCCCCCTCGTCGGGGTCCCAGGTGTCGTTCTCGTCCGCCCGAGTACCGTCGCCTTCCAGCCACAGGTCCGGGACCGCTACCGGAAGAAGACAGTTGACCTCTCCGGCGGGACTGGCGACGGCGGCAGCCATAGCGCGGATGTCGACCTCATGGACACCGAAAATCCTGGCGAAAAAGGTCCCGATCGGACTTCCGCGGTCGATCGTGCGGTGCACAGTAACGCGCACTTTCCACTCATCGAGGAAGACTTGGACGTCTTCCGGGAGCACGATCGACTCCTCGCCGCGGACGTCGTTCTTCGCCGCGAACAAGATCGCCTCCGAGCGGGCGGCCGCTTCGCTGCCCGGGCTGAAGATCAAGGCCGATGCACCCGCGTGGGCTGCCATATCGGCCGTCCGCTGCGCCTCGGTTCGTGCCGTGGTCAGCAGGCCGACGTCCACGGCGAGGGCCGCGGCGGCCAGCAGGGCTACCAGAGACAGGGCCGTGAGAACGAGGGCTGCGCCGCGCTCGTCGAGGCGGCTACGGAATCGTGAAGCTGACATGTCGGCCTCCCGAGAGGGCAACGGTTGCGGGCTGCTGCATGTATATGGGCCGCGTCAGTATTCGTTCGTCCGGTGACAGGCGAAGATTCAAGGGGGGCTGAGTGGGAGGCTGTCTTCGTACCCTTATAGTATACCTGAAGATCGGAGAGAGCGGCAGCCCCGCCGCCTTCAGCGCACCTTCGCTCACCAGCGGACGGGACTATATTCGCGAGTGTGTATCACGCCACCGTCACACCGTCACATCGTCGGGGAGTTGGAATGAACCAGGCCGTCCGTCGTATCGCCATCAACACCGGGGGCGGCGATGCGCCCGGACTCAACGCCGTCATCCGTGCGGTGGTGCTGTCGGCACTGCAGCGTGGGTGGGAGTGCCTCGGCATCCGGGACGGGTACAACGGTCTCCTGACTCCCGATGTGTACCCCGATGGCGGCATCGTCTCACTCACGCGTGATTCGGTACGTGGAATCACCCACCTGGGTGGGACCATCCTCGGTACGACCAATCGCGGAAGCCCACTCGCCTATCCGACACTCGGAGACGATGGCGAGTGGCACGAGCGCGACCGTTCCGACGAGCTGGTGGCGAAGCTGAAAGAACTGGATGTCAATGCACTCATCGCAATAGGGGGCGACGGTTCGCTGGCGATCGCGAACGCGCTGTTCCACAAGGGCGTTCGGGTGATCGGGGTTCCGAAGACCATCGACAACGACCTGGCGGAGACGGTCGTCACGTTCGGGTTCGACTCGGCCGTCAGCTTCGCGGCCGAATGCGTGGACCGTCTGCACTCGACCGCCGAGGCGCACGACCGCCTGATGGTGGTCGAGGTGATGGGCCGGTACGCAGGCTGGATTGCCCTGCACGCGGGGGTCGCCGGAACGGCAGACGTGATTCTGATTCCCGAGATACCGTACGACATCGAGAAGGTAGCCGCCAAGATCAGGCAGCGGCTCGAACGAGGCCGCGATTTCGCGATCGTCGTGGTAGCCGAGGGAGCGCACGCCGTGGGCGGCGCGCGCTCGGTGGTGGCCAAGGAGATCGGGCAGCAGGAACGTCTCGGCGGTATCGGCCACCGCGTGGCGGAACAACTGGCGGAGCTGACCGGCAGGGAAGCGCGGACCGTCGTCCTCGGTCACCTGCTGAGGGGAGGGAGCCCCACCACGCGCGACCGCATCCTGGCGCTTCGGTTCGGGTCAGCCGCCGTACGTGGTCTGGCGGAGGGCTGCTTCGGTTGCATGGTGGCTCTCGATCCGCCGACCGTCCGGTACGTGCCTCTGTCCAGCGCGATCAAGCGGATGAAGACCGTTCCGCTGGACTGTGACACGATGCTGACGGCACGGGAGCTCGGGATCAGCTTCGGAGACTGAGAACTTCTTGCCCTGCGGGAAGGCGTGCGGTGCCCAGCTACGGTCCCACCACTCCCACCATGGAGGAACGGTCCTGCCCGGTGCCGTCGCCCAGCTGGCCGGCGTAGTTGCTGCCGCCGCAGAACGCCCAACCTTCAGTTGTCACACCGCACAGGTGCTCGGCTCCGAGGCCCAGGTTCCTGAACCGGGCGTCTGATTGCACGCGGATCGGACCGTCGGTGGGTCCTTCCCACAGCCCCCCCCGGATCGCTCCGCCCCAGCACCAGGCGTCACCCGCGGAAGTCAGGCCGCAGGCATAGGCGGGAACACTCGGGAGCGTGAAGGCTCCGCCCGCGCCGTAGATCTTCTCGAGATCGGGGAGCCCTCCGACCCGGACCGGAATCGACTGGCCGGGAAGCGCCGGATCCCCGAGCTCGCCGCTCAGGTTGCTCCCCCAGCACCACGTAGAGCCATCGGTCGCGATCCCGCACATGAAGGCATCGCCACCGCCGAGCGCCCGGAACGTCAGATCGCCCGATACGGAGACGGGAGAGAAACGGTTGTCGTTCGTTCCGTCCCCTATCTGGCCCTGATCGTTCCGTCCCCAGCAATACATCTGTCCCGAGTCGGCGAGCCCGCACGACTGGTAGTAACCCGCCACCACGGTGGCGAACTCGACGTTCGAGTCGACCCGCACGGGCTGGAAGGACTTGCCGAACGGATCGCCGCTGCCCAGCTGGCCCGTCACGTTGTCGCCCCAGCACCATACCGCTCCGTCCGCCGTGAGCCCGCACGAGTGATCATGTCCGGCACTCACCTCGACCCAGGACTGGAATCCAGGCAGGCGGCGAGGTTCGTCGATCCCCGGATCCGTCCAGTCAGCCCCGGCCTGCCCCTCGTCGTTGAGGCCCCAGCAGTAAATCGCGCCGGCATCCGTAACCCCGCAGGTGTGCCCGGCGCCCGAGTCGATTCCGGTGAAGCGCAGTCCGCCCGCGACGGCTGCGGGCCGCTGGGTGGCCGTCCTGGTGCCGTCGCCGAGCGTGCCCCACGTGTTGCCGCCCCAGCAGTAAGCCTTGCCGGTCGGCGTCAGACCGCACGAGTGAAAGTACCCAGCCGTCACCTGTGCGAACTGGATGGCGTCATCGGGGGCCGGCAGACCCGTCGGATCGTCGCCTCCGCACCCGGCGATTCCGGCCGCGAGAGCGACGGCGAGACACCTCAGGCACATGGTTCGGCTGTTTCCACGCATGCGATCCTCTGCCGGCGTACCCCCAATCAGCGTCCGTTCCTCGCCACGCAAACACCGGGAGACGGGGAAAGATCCGCCGCGGCGTGTTAGGTTCTCATCATGAAAGGAGCCCTGGCGTCGATGGCGGGCGGCATTGGAGCCGCATTCGGGTCGTTGCTGTGCTGCACCGGACCACTGGTGCTGGCCTCGGCGGGCCTGTCGGGTGCGGCACTGGCCGGCTTCCTGCCGTACCGACCGTTCTTCGTCGTGGCCTCGATCGGCCTTCTGTGGCTCGCCTTCCAGCTGGTGGACAGGGAGGAGGCGAAGGCATGCGAGCCCGACTCGCCTTGCGCCTCGCCCGTCACCCGGCGGCGGGTCCGGAGCCTGTTGTGGATCTCGGCGGCGATCTCCCTGGTGTTCCTGTCATCGCCACTGTGGGCTCGCTTCGTGTTCAAGGCGTGACCGAGCCTGCTACCTTGTCCCTCGATTCTTGCCGACTGTCATGAACTCGCAGGAGAACATCATGCGACGCGTCACCTTCGCGTTCCTCACGTCTTGCTTCCTTCTTGTGGCCGGGGACGTCCAGGCGCAGGTCACGCTCGGTCTCAAGGGGGGACTGGTCATCTCCAACCTGGACTTCGAAGATTCCGGGGGCACGAACATCGACCTCAATTCGCGCACGTCCTTCGGCGGCGGAGCGTATCTGCAGGCCGGGCTGGGCGACGTCCTGGCCCTGCAGGCGGAGGCGCTCTACGCGCCTGGTGGTGCGCGCGGAGAGGGAGGGGCCACCGCCCTCGAGCTATCCTACATCGATGTGCCTCTCCTGCTCCTGGTCCGGGTACCCGCGGGCGACGCTTCGATCTGGCCGATCGTGTATGCCGGTCCCGTGCTGTCGTTCGAGACGAGCTGTCGGTTGAAGGAAGATGGCGGTGTTTCGGCGGACTGCGGCTCCGGACCCGGCAATCTCTTCCAGACGAAGAGTCCCGACGTAGCCGGTACGATCGGCGGCGGTCTTGAGGTATTCATGGGCCGATACACGCTGCAACTGGATATCCGATACATGCATGGCTTCGTGAACATCGATGACACAGAGAGCGGCCTGGCGGGTAACGTGAAGAACCGATCGTGGTCGTTCTTCCTCGGATTGGGGAGGGTGCTGGCACCCTGAGTTTGCCAGTCAAGGCGAAGCGGCGCACATTCGTCGCCCGCGCGAAGAAACCACAGGCGGCGGTCAGCCGCCGGAGAACACAACAGGAGAAGTCCAGATGAAGAAGCTGTTCGTCGTCCTCGCCCTTCTGCTCGTGGCGAAGACCGCCTATGCCCAGGAGCAGTACGCAGAGCTCCTCAAGTCCGACATCAAGACGCAGAAGGTCGCCGTTCTGACCGAAGCCATGGCACTCGAGGAGGCCCAGTCCGAGCCGTTCTGGCAGATCTATCGCGACTACGATTACGAGCTTTCGGCCATCGTCGAGCAGCGCATCGCGCTCATCAAGGACTACGCTGCGAGTTTCAGCACCATGACGGACGACAAGGCCGCTGACCTGGCCAAGCTCAGCTTCAAGGTCGAGAGTGATCGTGCGAAGCTGCGGGAGAAGTACTACAAGAAGTTCGCGAAGGATGTCTCGCCGCTCGTCGGAGCTCGCTGGCTGATGCTCGAGCGCACGATCAACAACCTGATGGACCTGCAGATCGCGGCCGAGATGCCCCTTATCCAGGAGGGGTGGGAGTCCCCGCCGTCGGAGTACAACTAGCCGGTCGGTCGGGTCGCCGACGGACCGAAGGACTGAAGACGAATGCGAGGGGCCGTCCGTGGGGCGGCCTCTCGTGCATCAGCCCTGCAGCATGCTGCGCAGGACGAAGCCCACGTTGGCGGGCCGTTCGGCGAGCCGGCGCATGTACCAGGGAAACCAGTAGGCGCCGTAGCTGATCAGCACCCTCATCCGATAGCCGGACTCGGCCAGCCGTGCCTGCAGGTCACGCTGGATCCCATACAGCATCTGAAACTCGTACGATTGCCGCGGGCAGTTCATGCCCGCTGCACGGCGGTTGATCTCGGCGATCATGTCCGCATCGTGGGTCCCGAACGCCACCCGTGCCTTTCCATCCCGCGCGGCCTCGAGCAGGGTCGTGGAAAGGCGCATATAGCTGGCGTCCACGTCTGATTTCTTCGGGTATGCCAGATTCGCCGGCTCCTTGTACGCTCCCTTGACGAGCCGGATCATCGGGGTGTGGACGAGCAGCTCCTCGAGGTCGGCGTCCGTACGATACAGGTACGATTGCAGGCAGATCCCCACGTTCTCGTGGTCCGCTCTCAGCACCCGATACAGGTCGAGCGTCGCCTCGCAGTCACGCGTGGACTCCATGTCCACAGCCACGAGACGCCCGTGCTCGGCGGCTCCCGCGACCAGGGTCTGGAGGTTCCGCGCCGCGACGTCGAAACCGAGGGCCAGCCCGAGATGCGTCGGCTTGACCGAGATGTCCGCATCGAGATTCGATTCGGCGCTGCGGGCCAGGAGAGCGAGGAGTTCATCGGTCACGGCAGTGGCTGCTTCGGCGTCGTCCACGTTCTCGCCGAGCAGCGTGAGGATAGAGGTGATTCCCCGCGCGGCGAGGGACCGGGCCGCTCCCAGGGCATCGTCCATCGACTCGCCCGGCATGAAGCGGGTGGTGGCCCGGCGCACGAAGCGGCGTCGGGACAGCTGGTCGGCCAGCCAACGGCTCTCGGATCCTTTGAGGAGCAGTGCCCGGGCGAGTCCCATGCGCGCGGTCTCCTGCGCGAGGCGTGATCGACCATGTCGAGGACTGTGAACGGGACCCAATGTGCCGGCCCTTCTCGGCCCGGGCAACGCGAGAGCTCCAGGATGTGCAGGCTTACAAGGCGTCCCGTATCTTCGGGCGTCGCACCCGGAACAGGCCGTGCCGAGTGGTTCCTCGACAAACGGAGACCTGATGGCGTCGCGTACCCCGGCAAAGATGGGCATGTGGATGGCCGCCGCGCTGGTAGTCGGGAACATGATCGGCTCGGGTGTCTTCCTCCTTCCAGCGTCTCTCGGATCGTTCGGCGGAATCAGTCTGCTCGGCTGGGGTTTCACGTGCGCCGGTGCTCTGCTCCTGGCTCTCGTGTTCGCGCGCCTGAGCCGCCTGGTGCCCCGCGCCGGGGGTCCATACGCCTTCTCCCGGGCCGGCTTCGGGGACTTCGCCGGGTTCCTGGTCGGGTGGGGATACTGGATCTCGATCTGGGTCGCCAACGCGGCGCTCGCCGTAGCGTTTACCAGCTACCTGTCGTGGTTCTGGCCGGCCCTGGCAACGGACCGCGCGCTGGCGTCGGCCGTGGGCATCGGGGCGATCTGGCTCCTCACCTGGGTGAACGTACGGGGCGTTCGGACGGCCGGTTCGGTCCAGGTCGTGACCACCGTCCTGAAGCTGGTTCCCCTGGTCGCCGTGGGGACCCTCGGTCTCCTGTACATGAACCCCGACAACTTCCGCCCGTTCAATGCCAGTGGCCAAGGCGCCTTCCCGGCGATCACCGCGGCGGCCACTCTGACGCTGTGGGCGTTCCTCGGTTTCGAGTCGGCCACCGTCCCAGCGGAGGAGGTGAACGATCCGGAACGCACGATTCCGAGAGCGACCGTCGTGGGCACCGTTCTCGCTGCCATCGTCTACGTGCTCAGTACCGCCGCGGTGATGGGTGTAATCCCGGCGGCGGAGCTCACCGGCTCCAACGCTCCGTTCGCAGACGCGGCGAGCCGCATGTGGGGCGGATGGACGGCGCCGGCGGTGGCCGCGGGCGCCATGATCTCGGCGTTCGGCGCCCTCAACGGGTGGATACTACTGCAGGGCCGCATTCCGTGGGCCGCCGCGCGGGATGGGATCTTTCCCTCCGCTCTGGGCCGGACGTCGAAGCGCGGAACGCCGGCCTTCGCACTCGTCTTCTCCAGCGTCCTGGTCACCGGGCTGATGCTGCTGAATTCGAGCGAAACGCTGGTCGACCAGTTCACGTTCGTGATCCTGCTGGCCACCCTTACCGCCCTGCTTCCGTACGCTATCTGCGCCCTGGCCGAGATCATGATCTACGCGCGGGACAGGGAGCGATTCCAGGGGCAACGTCTCACGGGCGCGGTGATCACCGCCCTGCTCGGGTTCGCCTACGCCATGTGGGCCATCGCCGGCGCGGGCCAGGAAACCGTGTACTGGGGTCTGATTCTTCTGTTCGCGGGTCTGCCGATGTACGTGTGGGTGGTGTGGCGGCGCGGGGCTGGCTCCTTGGCGGCGCCGGAGGCGACGGAGCGATGAACGGCATGGGCGCCCTCGGTCAGTCCGACGTTCTTCCGCTGCGCAGCGTCCTGCTCAAGCACGCCCGGGTGGCTTTCGCCGACCAGCCGACACTGGACGCGACGTGGGAGGATCTCGGGTACCTGGGCCGCCCCGATTTCGCGGGCGCGGTAGGCGAATACGAGGATTTCCTGGCGCTTCTCCAGAGCCTGGAGGTAAAGGTTCACCTGGTGCCGGCCGATCCCGAGACCGGGCCGGACTCCGTATACGTGCGGGATGCAGCCGTCGTATCAGATCGCGGCGCCATTCTGTGCAACATGGGCAAACCGGCCCGTGAGGGAGAACCGGCCGCGGCCGAGAGAGCGCTACGCGCGGCTGGCGTACGCATCGTGGGGAGCATCGAGGGGGCAGGCAGGCTGGAAGGCGGCGACGTCGCGTGGATCGACGAACGGACAGTTGCGGTCGGGCGAGGCTACCGCACCAACACTGAGGGCATCCGACAGCTCCACAGGCTGTTGGGCAACGACGTTGACCGCGTCGTTCCAGTTCCTCTTCCCCACTGGCGCGGCCCGGGGGACGTGTTTCACCTGATGTCCATGTTCAGCCCGGTGGACCGGGACCTGGCGGTGGTCTACTCTCCGATGCTTCCGGTCCCGTTTCGCCAGCTTCTTTTCAAGCACGGATACGACCTGGTGGAGGTGCCGGACGAGGAGTTCGAGACGATGGGCTGCAACGTGCTGGCCGTGGGACCGCGTCGTTGCATGGCGGTGGAAGGAAACCCGGTCACGCGCCGTCGTCTCGAGGCTGCAGGTGCCGAGGTGCATGCGTATCGAGGTCGAGAAATCAGCGCGAAGGGTGGTGGTGGGCCGACGTGTCTCACGCGACCGCTAGTCCGTGCGGAGTGAAGATCAATGAGGAGGAGCCGGAAGATGCGGGAGGTTACGAATCTCGTCCCTGCCGGAGCGGCGATCGTTCTGGCCACGGCGGCATGTGCCGATGGTACGGGCGACCTGGAATTGGAGAACGACGCTGCGGTCGTCATGGTCTTCGCTCCGCGGGAGTTCGAAGAGTGAGCCGGGAGTCACGGTTGGTCACCGCCCTGGCGGTGGCGACACTGTTGACCGGGCTTCCGGTCCGAGGGACTGCGCAGGAAACAGACTCCCCGCACGCCGAGATCGACCGACGGGCCTCCGAAGTGTCGGCCGACGTGATCGCATGGCGCCGGGACATCCACCAGAACCCGGAACTCGGGAATCGGGAGTTTCGCACGGCAGGAATCGTCGCCGGGCACCTGAGGTCGCTGGGCTTCGACGAGGTGCGCACCGACGTGGCGCACACGGGAGTCGTCGGGGTGTTGCGTGGGGGCCGGCCGGGGCCGGTCGTGGGCCTGCGGGCCGACATGGACGCGCTACCCGTGACGGAGCTGGTGGACGTGCCCTTCGCCTCCACCGTAACCGCCGAATACAACGGCCAGGAGGTGGGCGTGATGCACGCCTGCGGCCACGACGTGCACACCGCGGCCCTCATGGGGGCGGCCAGCGTACTGGCCGGGATGAGGGAGGACCTGGCCGGGACCGTGGTGTTCCTGTTCCAGCCCGCCGAGGAGGGTGCCCCGAGCGGGGAGGAGGGCGGAGCGGAGCTCATGGTCGCCGAGGGGGCGGTCGAATCGCCTCGACCCGAAGCCTACTTCGGGCTTCACACCTCCCCGTTTCCGACGGGATTCCTCGGATGGCGCTCCGGTGGGATCATGGCGAGCGCGGACGAGTTCACGATCACCGTGACGGGGAAGCAGACGCACGGCGCGGCTCCCGAGATGGGCGTCGATCCGATCGTAGTGGCATCGCAGATAGTCCTCGCTCTGCAGACGATTCCGAGCCGACAGGTGGCCGCAACCAACCCGGTCGTGGTCACCGTCGGGAAGATCGAGGGCGGCGTACGCTTCAACATCATCCCGGAGACCGTGACGCTGGACGGAACGATCCGCACACACGATCCGGCCGTGCAGGACGACGTGCACGCACGAATCCACCGCACGGCTGAGGGCATTGCCGAGAGCGCCGGCGCCACGGCCGAAGTCGAGATTCGTCGGCTGTACCCGGTCACGTACAACGATCCCGCTCTGACCGGGGTGGCGATCGCCAGCTTGAAGCGCGTCGTTGGCGAAGCGGGCCTGGTTCAGATCCCT
Organism: uncultured Gemmatimonadota bacterium; assembly: GCA_964602635.1. Taxonomy (GTDB): domain Bacteria; phylum Gemmatimonadota; class Gemmatimonadetes; order Palauibacterales; family Palauibacteraceae; genus Benthicola. The sequence goes on from CAZRRU010000042.1 coordinate 14,042, forward strand.
CCGCTCATGGTAGCCGAGGATTTCTCGTTCTTTGCCCAACAGGCGCCCGGTTTCTACTTCATGCTCGGCGTGAACGCCCCGGGTGTGGGATACGGAGAAGCGGCCTCCAACCACTCGCCCTACTTCTACGTGAACGAGGACGCTCTCCAGATCGGGGTGCGGGCGCTGGCCACGCTGGCCGTGGACTACCTGGAACGAAAGACGGAGGAACGATGACGATCCTGGTGACGGGCGGTACGGGCACGGTGGGAAGTCAGGTAGTAGCCGACCTGGTGGCGGCCGGCCAGGACGTTAGGGTTCTCACCCGGTCGCCCGAGAAGGCGGCGGCGCTGCCGGACGGAGTGACGGGGGCCGTGGGCGCGCTCGCCGAGCCGGCTACGCTCGGGCCGGCCTTCGCGGGATCTGACCGCCTGTTCCTTCTCACACCGCTGGCACAGGACGAAGTGGACCAGGGTCTCGCCGGCATCGAGGCGGCCAAACAGGCAGGGGTCGGGCGCATCGTCTTCATGTCCGTCCATCAGGCGGAAGAGGCCTCCCGCATCCCTCACTTCGGGAGCAAGGTCGAGATTGCGAAAGGACTGGAGCGGTCGGGAATCCCATATACGGTGATCCAGCCGAACAGCTTCTACCAGAACGACGTTTGGTTCCAGCAGCCGCTCATGGAGTTCGGAGTGTATCCGAACCCGCTCGGCTCCGTCGGCCTCAACCGGGTGGATGTGCGGGACATAGCGGTCGCCGCCATCGCCGCGCTCACCGAAGACGGGCACCTGGGCGAGTACTACCCGGTGGTCGGTCCGGACGCATGGACCGGCGAGAGCTCGGCACAGGCATGGAGCGCGGCGCTTGGCTCCGGCGTGATCTATGGCGGAGACGACCTCGACCAATGGGTCCAGGCGGCGTCGGCCATGATGCCGGATTGGCTGGTAGCTGACCTTCGAGTCATGTTCGAAGAGTTCCAGGAACGCGGCCTGCTGGCGTCAGATGACGACTTTGCCCGCCAGCGCCTGATCCTCGGCAGAGACCCTATTCCGTTCGATCGGTTCGCCGCCGAACTGGCCGGAATGTGGAAAGCGCAGGCGGCCGGGGCCTGAGACCGGGGAATCGACCTACGGACTAAGCGCGAGCGGTTCGCCCGTCCAGCCGGTGAAGGCCCACAGCCGGTAGTCCGCCGTCACGCCCGTCCCGCGCCTTCTCTGCGTGTGGCCGATTTCGGCCACCGAGCCGAACCGACTGCCGAGTCTCTCCGAGATCCGCCGGGCGCCCGCGTCGTCGATATCCACGAACACGAGACAGTCGCCGGCGATCGCTGTCTCCTCGAAGCCGGGCCAGAGGGCGTACTGGTTGGAGCGCCGATTGACGTTGAGTGAGAACACGTCCGGATGGTCCGGGAGGTGAAACGCGAGCTCCGATGCCTCCTGGTACCGGTTGGTGGCGACGTGCACCGACGGACACCCGGCGCCAAGCAACCCGGCCCGTGCCCCGTCCGTCACGGAAGCCAGCGCTTCCCACCCATGGCCCCGCGCCATCGGGTCGCGCCGGGCATCGATGGGCAGCATGGGCACCAGAGCCTGCGCGTAGATCACCGCCACCAGCGCTGCGCCAAGCCACAGCCCCCACCTGAGCCACCGGCGTCCCCGGTCCCGCCACGCCGCCACCCCCAGAAGCACGATTCCCGCTACGTACGCCGGTGCCGGCCAGTTCAACTCCACAGGTCTTCGCAGAGAGCTGAGCGCGAACGTGCCGAGCACCACGAGCGTGATTCCCGCCAGCACCGTTCCCCGCGAGTCACCTTCGCCTCGCACCCCGCTTCGCAGGGCGCCAAACGTCGCGATCCCGATCATGGCGAACAGGATCGGGGACACCAGGCCCATCTGTCCGCCCAGGTACTCGAGGACCCGATTCAGGGCTTCGAGTCCATGTCCGAGGATCCCCGCGTCCGATCCGCTCCCTCCCAGGCCGTGGTCGAGTTGGAACGCGAACGACGGCCACCCGAGCCGGGCGTTCCACATGATGACCGGTGAGAAGGCGGCGAGTCCGAGTCCGACTCCGATCCACGGTCCGGGAGTAAGCAGCCGCCGTCGCAGCCGCGGGTCGAGCATGAAACCGAGTGCGGCGCCGGCCGGCAGCAGCACGGCCGTATACTTGGAAAGCAGGGCGACGCCGAGGGCCAGACCCGTGGCGCACCACCAGGCGATCTCGGCCATGCTGCCCGGCTCGTCTTCCACCGCTCGCACGAGCGTCCAGGTGGCGACGGCGATAGCCGCGAGCAGGGGAGCGTCCGGAGTGGCGAGAAGCAGGCCGGCGGCGGCCATCGGCATGACGGCCAGGGCCAGGGAGGCGACGAGCGCGGACCTCCCGCCACCCAGCCGACGCGCGACAGCGATCGTCGCCAACGACCCCACCAGGCTCAGCAGGACTGCGCCGAAACGAACGCCGCTGCGCGTGTCGCCGAACAACGCGGTGCCCAACGCGATGACCGCAGAAACGGCCGGGGGGTGATCGAAGTAGGATGC
>CAZRRU010000043.1:0-4646 GCA_964602635.1 uncultured Gemmatimonadota bacterium
GCGTACGGTGAAATCCTCTTCCACAAACTTCAGAAGCCGGTCGATCCACGGCTCCGGGGCATACCCGAGCCTCGTGAACAGCTCGTCCGGAAGGAGATTGCGGAACGCCTTGATGTCGCCGGGACCGATCTCGAACTCGACCAGCACGGAGTCCCGATCCACCCAGATCTCGGCGATCGTACTGGCCAGCATGGCGCGCGTGATCACCAGCGCGTCGGGACGCAGGAGACGGGGGACGGCCACGCCGACGAGGACGATGAGAAAGATCGAGAGTGTGTTTCGCAGGCGTATCGGCACGAATCCTGGTTCCTGAATGATCACGCGCGGGCGCTGGCGCGACGCGACGGGCGAAGAGTCAGGGCTACAGCCCCACCGACATGACAAGGCCGTAGACATACGTCACGTTCGCGGCCGTGATGTCCGCGTTGAACTCTGGAGAAAGGAACGTTCTGGATCCGATAGGGAACAAGTAGACGAACGTCAGGCGGAGCAGCGCCTCGTCTTCCTCGACGGTGGGCGTCTCGCCGTGCTCGGACTCGTCCTTACTGGCTCGCTCCACGCCGATTCCAAGCGAAAACTCGACTCTCTCGACCGGCTCGAAGACTGCCCCCGGAAGGATGACGAAGTCTCTCTCGAGGCTGCTGCTCGCGTATTCGAGCTTCAAGCCCACGGCCCATTTGTGGGATAGCTTGTACGCGTACGACATCCCTATCGCACCACCCGTGTTGTTCTGTTCGGTATGCGTGGCCGCGCCCGCGGACAGACTGACGACGTGCCGGTATGCAAGCTCCTCCGGGTGCCCTACATGCTCGCCTTCCGCAGCGTGGCCGGCCTCCTGCGCGCTCACGCCCGGAGCACCGGCAAGCGCCAGGCCGGCCAGCCCCGCCAGTACCGCGAGAAGGCCTGAGTTCCTTGGCCTTCTCGTCACGTTCCTCACGCGACGGCCCCGTCCATCTCTTTCTTCAGACGACGCAGTTTGAATCCCACCATCAGCTGCGTGATGCCGATCGCGAACGCGTAGAGCGCGATCAGCCACAGGACGGCGAGCGCTCCGCCGCCAGGACGCACCAGAACGAACAGACCGAACAGGATCGAGAACACGCCGCCCAGCGCGAGCGCCCACTCCCCTTCGACCTCCTTGCGGATCTGGAGCGCCGTGATGATCTCCATCACTCCCTTGACCAGGGCCCAGACTCCGATCACGAACAGGAGCGCCAGAGCCGTGGCGCCCGGCCGCACGATGGCGATCACTCCCGCGGCGAGGCTGATCACTCCTAGCAGAAGGTACGCGTACCACTTCTTCTCGCCGATCGCCATGAGAAGCGCCGTGATGCCGTCAATCAGGGCCCAGATGCCGAAGAAGATGATGAGCACGCGCAGCGCGCGATCCGGATATGTCAGCGCTCCGATGCCGAACAAGAGGGCGAACGCGCCGCGCAGGGCGAAGGACCACCATCCGTCCGCGAGTGCCTTCAACATGAGCCTCTCCCTACTCATTGGTCGTGTACGTCGCGGGCCCGCGCACCGCCGCCCGCAGCGAGAAGCGAATATAGCACGCGCCCGCCCGACCTGCCGCTCTCCTGACGGATGAGAATCTCCTACACGGCCATCCCTTAGAACTTCGGGCGCCGCACTTCATGCGCGGCGGGAAAGGTGACCTCCTAACCGATCACCACGACAGGGGTTGCGCGATGCGGATGGCCCGTTTACCGTTTTGGCGGGTGCAAACCCATGTCCCGCTGCAAACGAGTTCGTCCAGGAGACACTGGAATACGACTCGCCCATCCGCAGAACCTGGCCGGTCTTGGAGCCAAGGAGTCCGAAGGCGATGCCGAGACCAAGGTCTCTTACTTCGCCTTCCCGGTCACCTTGAACTTCGCCTTCCCGTTGGGCGACGAGGAGAAGGTGTGGCTAGGGCTTCAGTCGGGTATCACGGCGATGCTTCGCCTGACCTGCGACGTGGACCTCGGTGGAACCAGCTCGGCGAGCGTCGACTGCAAGGACGACACCGAATCCAGCAGCTTCGCGGTCCCGCTGGGCGCGACGATCGGCTTCAAGATGTCGGATGCGGCGGTCGTTTATCTTCGGGGTCGCTATGAGCTCGGCCTGTCCAGCGTCGTCGTGGACGAAGACGTGAAGCTCAACTTCTGGGAGTTCCTCGTGGGCGTCGGCTTCCCGACCGGCTGATCCCCGAGAGTTGCGTTCAGAGCTGTATCGGAGAGCCGCCGGGCACAACGTCCGGCGGCTTTCCGCATCCCGGTCAGAAGGCCCGGACTTCGGCCGCGACGTCCAGGGAGCCCGTCACCTCGAAATGCAGGTAGAGCTTCACGGTGTCGCCCTCAGACAGCGTCCGTGAGACGCCCATCAACATCAGGTGGTAGCCCCCCGGCTCCAGCCGCGCTTCCCCTCCCGGGGCCAGGTCGATGGCAGCGACCCTCCCCATGCGGGCCATGCCCTGGGGATCGATCGTGGTGCGGTGAAGCTCGGCGATTCGCGCCGCCCCGGAGCCCGCTCCGGTCAGCCGCTCAGGAGCATTTCCGACGTTGCGCAGAATCATGTAGGCGGCGCTGTTCGCGCCGGGCCCGGCCACGGCCCGAACCCACGCCCCCTCGACCCGGATCTCGGGCCGGGGCGCTGACTTCTCCGCGCACGCCGCCAGCAATGGAACGGCGGCCACGATCGCCACCAGGAAGTCCCTCTTCGTCAGAACGCCTCCCCGACGCTCAGATAGAACCCGCTCGAGCCCTCTCCGAACGCGAAGTCCGCCCGGATGTTCAGACCCTGTTTCCGAGCGAGAAGAAACCTCAGACCCGCGCCGCCCGCGACCCAGAAGCGATCGAAACCGAAGCCCCCGAAATCGGGCGCGACCTGGCCGATGCCCGCGAACCCGGCCGCCCCGAACCTCCAGATCACCGGAAAGCGGTATTCTCCCTGGAAGGCAAGCAGGCTGCGGTCACGGTAACGGCCCTGGAAGTAGCCGCGCAGAAGCGACTCCCCCCCAAGCTGAGGGTACAGGTCGAACGGCGGTTCCCCGCTCGTCGCGATCCCCAGCGCCTGGAGTGCCAGCACGTGGGTGCGAGCCACCGGGAAGTACTTGCGCAGATCCAGCGTATACACGCCGAATCCAAGGTCCCCGAACCAGACATCCGCGAACACGTCCACCAGGAGCTTGTGATACGACCCTCTTCGCGGAAAGACCCTGTTGTCGCGGCTGTCCCGGATCAGGCTGCCACCGAGGCCGATCCCCTGCTTTTCACTGGCCCCCGGAGCCAGACCGGAGTCGATCAGGCCGTCTTGGGTAGCCTCGGTGATGCGGCGATCGACGATGTTCGCTGCGACGCCCGCGTACCAGCCCGTCCCGATTTGCTTCTGCGGCCACAACCTCAAGGTGAGCGCTTTCGGCGTGTAGTCTTCCTCGGCCGAGTCCGGCGTGTCGTTGCCGATCCCCCAGTACTTGGTCGGGAACTTGGAGTAACTCACCGCGGACGAGATACGCCACCGGTCCTCATCCAGGAACATGTCGCCCCACCACCCGAGGATCAGCTGGTTCTTGGTCGTATAGATCCCGATCAGGGACATCGACGAGGGCGGACTGATCGTGTCCCCGGGCGTCATTCGATAGTAATTGATCGCGGTCAACCCGAAGCCCAGGCCCGTCTCGGGTTGATAGAAGATCACCGGGAGCGGGATGAGCGACGACCCGTCGTCCGCCGGGTCCTCGACTTCCTGCGTGTCAGCAGCCGGCCCGGCCTCGGCCGGGGAATCGGGCTCCTGCGCCGCGAGCGCGCCGGGCGAACTGGCAGCCATGACCAGGATGAGATGGATCGCCGTCAGCCACCAACCGAACTTCATGCACTCTCTCGCGGATCAACCCGTGGGGAACGGACCTCAGGCGAACTGGTAGTCTATCGCACACGGCCTCGCGGATCGACCCCGCGAGCCCACGTGCCGGCCCTTTCATCCGTTCTCCGACTCGGCGACATTCGCCATACGTAACTACTCGAAAGGACACGGACGTATGTACTCTCGGCAGGTCTTCGTGGGTCTCGCAACCCTCGCTCTGGCCGCCCCTCCCGGCGGCCTCTCCCAGACTTTCACCACCGACGATCCAGTCATCGAGAGCATCTGGCGGGAGGGAATGGAGAACTCGCGGACGCCGCAGTTGGCCCAGACGCTCATGGACTCGATCGGCCCGCGCCTCGCCGGTTCACCGGAGTTCGACGCCGCGGGCGACTGGCTGCTGGCCACGTACGAGAGCTGGGGCATCCCGGCGCGCCAGGAGGAATACGGAACCTGGATCGGATGGCGGCAGGGGGTCCTGCACGTGGACATGGTGGCCCCGCGCACACAGACGCTCGAAGCGGAGCTGCTGGCCTACAGTCCGGGGAACGACGGCCCGGTCGAGGGCCAGGTGGTTGTCCCTCCGCCGGATCTGTCGGAGGAGACGCTGCCGCAGTGGCTCGAATCGGTGGCTGGCAGCTACGTGCTCACGACGGCTTACGAGCCCATGTGCCGGGCCCGACAGGAGCTCGAGCGCTATGCGAGACCCGAAACCGTGGAACGCGTGGACTCGCTCCGCTCGGCGCTCCAGCGAGAATTCCGCCAGCGGATGCGCGAGGTCGGCCGAAGCTCGAGCGACCGCGAGC
>CAZRRU010000044.1:0-19137 GCA_964602635.1 uncultured Gemmatimonadota bacterium
GCTCGGTGGTCTCGACGGTGAAGATCTCTCACCTCGCGGGGCGCAGACTGCTCCTCGTAGATCAGCTGGGGCCGGGGGCCGAGCGAACGGGAGACTACGACATAGCGGTGGATGTAGCGCAGGCGGGACCGGGCGACACCGTTCTCGTGCTGGATGAGGGGAACGGCGCTCGCCAGATCCTCGGTCTGAATCCGGGTGCCATACGTGCGGTCGTCGTCGGCGTCGTGGACGAAATCACGATCGGCGCCTGACGCGAGGAAGCTCGCGGGGCCCCGTCTTCTCTACTCGAGCTCGAATGTCACGCTGACGTTGGCGGTCACCGAGATCTGTCCGGGAGCCGTGGCGCCTTCCCCCATCGCCCCACCCATCGGTGCGTTCTGGACCACGTTCTGCGACATGTAGGCCCCCCGACCGCCTCTCCACCATCCCCCGTACGAGGACCACCAACCCGACCGGTCTTCACGAATCAGTACGGTGGCGCCCACTTCGTGGCCCAGTTCTCCCGCCATCATCTCGGCCTTCTCGCGCGCTGCCTCCAGGGCCAGCGAACGCGCCCGATCCCGGTGCGACCGCAGCTCGGTGGTGCGAAAGTCGATGCCGTGGACGTAGTTGGCACCCGCTTCGAGGACCGCCGAAAGAAGATCCTCGAACGCGTCGATGTCGCGCAGGGTGAGTGAAACGCTCTTCTGCACCCAGTACCCGAGGAAGATCCGGTCGGACCCATCGAACCGGTAGCGCGGCTCGATCCCCAGATAGTCCGTTCGAATGAGGTTGTCCGGCAGTCCGGCCACCTCGGCCACGGCGATCACGCGGGACATGCGGGCGTCGTTCTCCGCCTTGGCGGCCGACAGGTCGAGGTCGTCGGTTTCCACACCGAGCGTCAGCACCACCTCGTCGGGCACCACTCTCACGTCGGCCTCGCCGGTCACCGTGATGCGCCGGTTTTCCTGAGCGCTCGCCTCGGGAGCCAAGGCTACGAGCGCCACCCAGGAACCGAGGATCCATCCGACGCTGCGGGACAGTCTTCGTGTGTTCATCTTTCGCCTTTCCTCCGCTTCCGTCCCGGCGGGCGGGCGCTCTTCCTGCGGGTCCCCTCCGCCTCGAGAGCCTTCGCCGCCTTCGGACGCCCCAGTATCCGGGCCTCTTCCAGCGGCGTGGCGTAGTCGTCCACGTTCGTGCAGGGCGATGGCTTCGCGCCCGTCCATCGGCTAGCCTCCCGCCGCCATTACCAGGTCGGCGAAATCGGGCGACAGGCTGGCACCACCGACCAGTGCACCGTCGATCTCCGGCATCGCCATGAAGTCGGCGATATTCCCCGCGTTCACGCTTCCCCCGTACAGGATGCGAGTCCGGCCCGCTGGCCCCTCGCCGAGGCGATCGGCCACGGCGCCTCGGACCGTGAGGCCGATCGTCCGGTTCGCCTCGACCGGAGTGGCCGCCTGCCCACTCCCGATGGCCCAGATAGGTTCGTAGGCCAGTACCAGGCTACCGGCAGCGGCGGGATCGACGCCGGCCAGGGCGGCGCCTACCTGACCGCCCACGAAGTCGTGTGTCTCCCCGGCATCCCGCTGCGCCGCGCTCTCGCCCACGCAGATGATCGGAGTGAGGCCGTGCTCCAGCGCCGCTCGCACCTTCCGGTTGATCGCGTCGTCCCCGGCAGATGCGCCGTGGGAAGCCCGTCGCTCCGAGTGTCCGAGGATCACGTAGTCGCACAGACCCTGGAGCATCGCGGGCGACACGCCCCCGGTGTGCGCTCCGCTGTCCGACCAGTGCATCGTCTGAGCCCCCAGCCCGATGCGCGAATTTCCCAGCACCTCCGCCAGAGCTGCGATGACGGTAAACGGGGGGCAGATGGCCACGTCGATCGAATCCGCGGCCGCAAGGGCCGGACGGAGCCGGCGCACCAGGGCGAGGGCCTCATCGGTATGGCCGAGGTTCATCTTCCAGTTCGCGGCGATCAGTGTGCGTCGCATGGTCTCACTCGCTCATTCACCGTCACACTCCCGCGTGTCATGCGCCCGGTCCCCGCGAGGTGCAGATCTCAGTCCAGGACGTCGGATCGAGCCACGGACGGGGCCTCGAGGGCGTCGCCGGGAGATCGCGGAGGGTCCATCCCCGGTATCGATGGAACCGCGAACGGGTAGGGCTCCTCCACCCGCAGGACTCCGCTGCTCACATCAAGCCGGAATACGACCTCACGGTGCCGTCCAGGTTCGAAGCTGGCCTGGACGGTGGTCGATTCATGCCCTATCCGCAGGTAGCGGTACTCTCCCTGCATCCTGGCCAGACTTTCTCCAGCCGGACGGGCCGCCTCGGGCACCGAATCGACCTCCTGAACGCCGCCGTCCTCGCCGACCTTGAATCTCGCGTAGTTCCGCAGGTCTCCCCAGCACTCGTTCTGTGCACACCCCGAGATCATCAGGTAGGCCGCCCCCTCCTCCCAGCCCTCGACGTGCGCGGCGAATCCGTGCAGCAGATGGGGAGGAGACGGAAAATGTGCAGCGTGGCGAAGCCACGCCCGACCGGGATCGCCGAAGTACAGGTCCGCCGAGGCGCCCAGCAGCCGCGGCACTCCGCCGTTGGGAAACGTGGCCAGTCCCCGCGGCGGGCGCTGCCGCGTACGCACCACGGCGACGGCCACCGTATGCGAGTTCCAGCGGCGCAGTGCGTGCTCGATCTGCGCTCGGTCTTCTGGTGGGCCATACCAGCAGCCAACCAGGTGGCCAACCGACAGAAGCAGCAGACCCATGCGTTTCATCTCGCCGTCCGCTCAGGACCCGTTCGAGGCCTCGATCATGGCCTCAATATATGGAACGACCAGCGGGATATTCCGCCCGAAGACGTTCCAGCTGTTGATGACGCCTACGAGACCGCGTTCCGGGATCACGATCAGGTTCTGCCCCCCGAATCCTAGCCCGGCCCATACGTCCAGCCCGGACGCATCGAGACGCCACCACTGGTATCCGTAGCCCCAGTTCCAGTTCGGGTTGTTCGGCGCAATGTCGTCCACCTGGCGGGCGGTCGCCGCTGCCACCCATCCTTCGGGCAGCAGCCGCTCTCCCTCCCACACCCCGTCCTGCAAGTACAGAAGACCGACCCGGGCCAGGTCTTCGGCTGTCAGGTATAGTCCGCCCTCGGTGTCGGGCAGGCCCTGCGGGTCGCTCTTCCAGTGGTAGTCCGTTATCCCGAGCGGTCCGAACAACTGTTTCTCGGCGTATTCGGCCGTCGTGCGGCCGGTCGCCTGCAGGATGATGGCCGACATCAGGTGGCTGCCCCCACTGTTGTAGACCCACTTGACGCCGGGATCCGAGTCCGCGGGCTGGGCGAGCGTGAACGCCACCCAGTTGTCGCTCTTCTCCAGCTGCAAGGTCGTGTTCGTGTCATCCAGGGGGCGGTCGTTCTCGTGCCACTCAATGCCGAGGCGCATGGTGAGAAGATCCTCCAGGGTGGCGCCCCGCACGCGCGGATCGACCGCGCTCAGGTCGTAGTCTGTAAGCAGCTCGAACACCGGGACCTCCACTCCCGGTATCTCCCCTCTCTCGATGGCGATCCCGATGAGGGTCGAGGTCACCGACTTCGTCACGGACTGCAGCGTATGCACGTCCCGGCCCCGGTAGAACGGGTGACGATCGGGGTGCAGGTAGTTGAAGTCGTTGACGTCGTCCGGGCTGTCACACGCATCGGTCCCGCACCCGATCGGACCGCTGCGACCGCGGGAGATCTCCTCGTAGTCCTGATCGTAGCGCTCGTCGAAGACCACCTTCCCGTCAACTACCAGGAGGAGTCGGTCCACGTAACCGTAGTCGCCCTCGGCCACCTCTGCCGCGAGATCGGCCAGCGGGACCACGTCCAGACCGACGTCTGCGGGCTCGCCGCGGGGCCAGACCTCCTGGCCGACGGCCACGGAAACGGCGCTGGACCACAGGAGAACGGCAAGCGACATCATGGCGCGCATAGTCCGCTCCTTCGGCGATGCGTCCGGTTCCGCACGGTGATCACTTCGAGTAACGCAGGCGAATCTCGTGAGAGGAGACCGAGTACACACGGATCTGTCCCTTTGCCGCCGAGAACTCCGTCTGTGCGGTCGGAAGAAACAGGTTGTAGGCAGCCGCGTTGTTCCCGGAGGTCCAGCGAATCGCCACCGAATAGGTGTCCCGGTTGGGCATGCCGGCGAAGACGATCCACCAGCCTCCGGCGAAGCCAGAGCGGAGCTTGGCTTCCTCTCCCACCTTCAAGCTGACGTCCTGTGGGCTAGCCACGGCTCAACCGCCCCCTTCCCGGCCCTCCAGGTCGGTGTTCCCGTCCAGGAACTTCAGGTTGTAGCGGAGCTGGTCCACCTGCCAGCTACCCCGCCGTTTTCTCAGACGGAAATCGTACGTGCCCACGAACGTCCGTGTGCTTCGATCGCTGTCGTTCGGAAGGTAGTGATACGAGATACCGTAGCAGGAGGCGGTGGCTTCTTCCCCGTGCACCTCCACCTCGTAGTTCCCCGCCTGGTGGTGAATCGCCTCCAGGTGACTGAGTCCCTCGCGCCACCCGTCGACAATGGCGACCCCGGTCGTGGTCTCCGGGTCACCCCCGGTGATCGACGCGAGGTCGAGCAACACGTGGGGAGCGAGACAGTCCTCTGCCTGCGTCCAGTTTTTCTCGTCCACACTGCGGAACAGTCGATTGAGGGTGGTGATGACGGCGTCTTTTTCCAGGAGTCGACGGAGAGGATCCTCCTGCCTGAGGCCATTGCTCATGTATGCTCTCATCGTGTTTCTGTGATTGTTGATGCGGTACGCGGCACAATGTACGCGAAAGGCGGCCGCGGGGCTTTCCCCGGGCCGCCTCGTCTCAGGGCAGGACCATCTCGCCGCAGGGCAAGTACTCGGCTGGACGGCGGCTAGGCGCCTCGCTGGCCGAACAGGCCGCCGGGCGACACCCTCGACTCCAGGTCGAGGAGGTGCTGTTTGCGCCACAGTCCTCCTCCGTAGCCGGTCAATCGCCCGTCGCTTCCGACGACCCGGTGGCACGGAATGAATATGGCCATCCGATTGTCGCCGTTCGCCCGGGCCACCGCGCGTACCGCCGACGGGCGGTCGATCGCTCGCGCCACCTCCGCGTAGCTCCGGGTCTCGCCGAACGGGATCCGCCGCAGCTCGTTCCACACGGATCGCTGGAACTCGGTTCCCGGAGCGAGCAGCGGGATCGAGAACTCTCGCAGGTCACCCGCGAAGTAGGCCTCGAGTTCGACCCCCACTCGCTGCAGGATGTCGTTGTCTCCGGGTATGAGAACGCAGTCCATACGGGCCCGCAGCCGATCCAGCTGCTTCTCGAGGCGTCGGCGATCAGAAAACTCGAAGAAGTAGAGAGCCTCTTCATTCCCGCCGGCGATCATCGGCCCGAGCGGAGTCAGGACGCGGGTCACCTGCAATACGATCCCGGTTTCTCCGGCTTTCGGGGCGGCCCCGACGAGCTGTCGGAAGGCCTCGTTGAATCCGCTCAGCGACTCATATCCGTGTTGGTACGCGGTGGTGGACACTCCGGCTCCCTCCCTGATCTGTTCGAGTGCGAGGCCCAGGCGGCGCGCCCGGCCGTACGCGTGAAACGTCATCCCGTGATGCCGCTGAAACCACCGGCGAATCCGATCCGGATGCAGGCCACGCTGGCGCAGGTCGCGGTCCGTCCAGCGCCGCGACGGATCCGCCTCGAGATCGATCAGGAGGCTCCGTAGCCAGGCCGGCGGGCTGCCGATCGGCTCCATGGGTCGGCACCGCCGACATGGTCGGTATCCTGAATACAGAGCGTCCCTCGCGGTGGCGAAGAACTCGACGTGCTGCGGTTTCGGCTTCCGGGCCGGACAGACGGGACGGCAGAAGATTCCAGTCGTACGGACTCCGGTGAAGAAGACCCCGTCGTAGGTCGCATTCCGGTTCTGGAACGCGTCCAGCATCTCGTCGTGGGCCGGCAGTGTTCGCGTGCTCATGGAAACCAAGATCGCTGGCGGAGGCTCGCGCGGCTACCGAAAACTTCGCAGTGAATAGGACCGGATCCGGGAACGTCGCTCGGTCGTCATAGCAGCCACTCCGGGCTCGCTACCGTACGTGGATCCTCGGCATTCCCCGTATTCAGCGTGCCGACGGGCTCGAACAGCAGAACCTGGACTTCGCCCGGGGCCACGGGCCGGTGCTCGACCCCGCGCGGAACGATGAGAAACTCCCCCGGTTCGACCTCGATCACCCCGTCCCGGAATTCCATGTGAAGCGTCCCGCCGAGCACCAGAAAAAGCTCGTCCTCGTGCTCATGGTGGTGCCACACGAACTCTCCCTGCAGGCGGGCCAGCTTGACGTGCTGCCCGTTGAGCTCTCCGACGATCCGCGGCTGCCAGTGGTCGGGAATGCGGGACAGTCTCTCGCTCAGATTCACTTTGTCCGTCATCGGTTTTCCTTCCGGCTCCTTGACCCATCATCGGATCGCGGCCTCTATGGGGCATGCCACCATCGACAAGTACTGTGTGCCCCGCAGTGATTCAGGGCAACGACAGCCACGAGAGGAGCGGGCCCGGTGTCCGACTATCGGAAGTACGTGCCGCTGAACGACGCGCTGTTCGACTACGTGCTCGCCAACACCTCGGCTCCCGATGCAGTGCAGCGCGAGCTGATCGCAAGAACTCACGAGCTCGGTGACTCACGTCGGATGCAGATCGCACATCCGCAGGCCGTGTTCATGACATTCCTGACGCGCTCGATCGGGGCACGAAGCGCCATCGAGATCGGCACGTTCACCGGTTACTCGGCGCTGGCCATCGCGCGGGGGCTTCGCCCCGACGGACGCCTGATCGCGTGCGACGTGAGCGAGGAATGGACCGCGATCGCGCGCGAGGCCTGGACCGCCGCTGGCGTCGCGGATCGCATCGACCTGCGCATCGGTCCGGCCCTCGAGACCCTGGCCGCGCTTCCACGCGGGCCCATGTTCGACCTGGTCTTCATCGATGCCGACAAGGAATCCTACATCGACTACTACGAGGCCGTGCTGCCGCACCTCGATCCGAACGGGGTCATCCTCGCGGACAACACCCTGTGGGAAGGCAAGGTGACCGATTCCTCCATCGACGACGCACCGACCAGGGCTATCCGTGCCTTCAACGCGCACGTTTCCGCCGACGAAAGAGCCGAGACCGTGATGCTCCCTGTCGCCGATGGACTGACCCTGATCCGGAAGCGAGCCGGCTCGGGCTGAACTGGACCGCCTCGCGCACGGCCTTGACACGGTGCCCCGGTTTGTCCTGTCTGGAGAGTTCTTCGCATGACCCAGTTGCGTCGACCGCGGCGTATACGTGGATCGGGGGCACCCGCCGTGGCCGTGATCCGTACCCAGCAACACGACCGGAGGTGAGAATGACAGCGCTTTCCATAGCTGCCCTGGCCGGCGGCCAGGTAGAGCTCGACGCATCTACGTTGGCCTCGCTCGATGCCGGCATGGAGGGTTCCTTGATAGGCCGGGACGACCCTGGCTACGAGGAGGCGCGTGCAGTCTGGAACGCCATGGTCGACAAACGGCCGGCACTGATCGCCCGCTGCGCCGGTGCCAGAGACGTGAAGACGAGTCTCGACTTCGCCATGCGGCACGGCTTGCTGTTCTCCGTGCGCGGAGCGGGTCACAACATCGCGGGAAGCGCGCTTTGTGAAGGCGGTCTGACCATCGATCTGTCGCAGATGAGGGCGGTGGACGTGGACGTGGGCGCAGGCACGGCTCGGGTGCAGCCGGGAGCGACGCTCGGAGACGTCGATGCCGCCACTCTCCCGCACGGCCTGGCCGTTCCGGTGGGTATCAACTCCACGACCGGGATCGCGGGACTCACGCTGGGGGGCGGTTTCGGTTGGCTGAGCCGGAAGTACGGACTGACGGTCGACAGCCTTCTTTCGGCGGACGTCGTGACCGCCGACGGGCGAGAGCTGACCGCGAGTGAGACCGAAAACCCGGACCTGTTCTGGGCTCTCAAGGGAGGCGGCGGCAATTTCGGAATCGTCACATCGTTCGCTTTTCGCCTTCGGGAAGCAGGGCCGGATCTTCTGTGCGGCCTCATCGTCCACCCGTATTCCGAGGGCCGGAGCGTCCTCGACGCCTACCGGGATTTCGTGGCCGGCGCGTCAGACGATATGACGGTGTGGGTGGTCCTCAGAGCTGCTCCGCCACTGCCGTTCCTGCCGGAGGAAGTGCACGGAACCAAGGTCGTAGTGCTGGCTTTCGTGTACGCCGGTGACCCGGCCGAGGGGGAACGCGAGCTGGAGCCGCTTCGCGCCTTTGGTAGCCCGCACGGCGAGCACATGGGGGTGATGCCGTTCGCGGCCTTTCAGCAGGCCTTCGACCCGCTCCTGGAGCCCGGTTCGAGAAACTACTGGAAGTCCCACAACTTCTTGGCTCTCGGCGACGGACTCGTCGACGAGCTCCTGGCTTACACCGAGAGCCTTCCCAGTCCACAGTCGGAGATCTTCATCGCACAGGTGGGCGGCGAGGCGGCCAGAATTCCGGCGGATTCCGCGGCCTATCCGCACCGGGACGCCGGCTTCGTCATGAACGTCCATACGCGATGGGAAGATCCGGCCGACGACGCCCTGTGCGTAGGGTGGGCCCGCACGTTCTTCGACGCTACGGCCTCCTATTCGACGGGCGGCGTGTATCTGAACTTCGTGAGCGACGCCGAGGACGCGGCACGCGTCACGGCCGCATACGGAGCCAACTACGAGAAGCTCCGGCAGGTGAAGTCGAAGTACGATCCGGGGAACGTCTTCCGCACCAACCTCAACGTCAGGCCGTAGAAGCTCGGATTTGCTTCCCGGGGTCCTTCAGGCCCCGGGAGGCCGATCCTTCCAGTTCCACCACTGAAGCAACGCGGGCTCGTGCACCTCGCTTGACGCGAAGTAGACGGCGCAGCGGAACACGTACTTCACGCACGGATCGATGCACTCTCCACGCAACTCGCACAGATCATCGTACATGTGATCGGGGTTCCTGCCGTGAAGTTCGGACACGCCCCGGATGCCGAGATCCAGGAGGTCCATCTCGATGCTGGGGCCGACTCCGGGAATGGTCTTCAGATCTGTTTGCGGCCGACTCGACACTCCGTCCCCCAGTTCGGGTAGATACCGAATATAACCCGAAAGTGAAGCCCGTCAACGGTCTCGGCCGGTTGCCGCTCAGTCCTCGAGAAGCTGTCGCTCAAACACGACCTGCGTCTTGGTGAGCACGAAGCCCAGGTCCTCGTAGAACAGGCGCGCGTCGTTTCGCGTGGTACGGGTGCGGATTCGAAGGGTCGCGATGCCCCGGTCGGCGGCCCAGCGCTCCGTTTCGGCCACGAGCCGGCTGCCGATCCCATGTCCCCGGAGCGATTCCGTGACGACGAGTCCTCCCAGTTCGGCGAACGGCTCACCGCCGAGCCGAGGTGACCGAAACACGTGGATCCACCCGACGACGGAACCGGGTGCATCCTCCGCGACCATCACGGCGTGGGTCTCGGCCGTCTTGATATCGAACAGGCGGCGGCGGGCGTCCGCCGCCGTGGTCGGATATCCGAGTTCGCCGGACAACCGGTCGATGGACTCCGCGTCATCCGGGATGGCCGTTCGGATAGTGATCTCGCGGGGTGCCCGTTCCATGGCTTCTCACCTCTCTCGCATGTGGATCCCGCCGGGGCTCGGCGGCCCAGCCGCCCTATTCTGGCACACCTCCGCCGGGACCAACAGGGGGCCCGGCGGACGGGTCGGCGTTAGATTGTAGATGACAGATACGGAATGAGGCCTGTGGACGTTCCCATCGATCCGGCGCACGCGGTCGGTACGCGCTTCTGGACCCGTCTCGAGGACGGGCGAGTGCGCTGCGACCTGTGCCCGAGACTGTGCCGCCTGCGGGAAGGGCAGCGGGGTCTGTGCTTCGTCCGGGCGAACCTCGGCGCACAGATCGTCCTCACCACCTATGGACGGTCTAGCGGGTTCTGCGTGGACCCGATCGAGAAGAAACCTCTGAACCACTTCCTGCCCGGCACGTCGGTGCTTTCGTTTGGGACCGCCGGGTGCAACCTGACCTGCTCGTTCTGCCAGAACTGGCACATCAGCAAGTCGAGGGAGATGCACACGTTGGCCGAGGCCGCGAGTCCTGGTGCGATCGCGAGGGCGGCGATCGACCTGGGATGCCGGTCGGTGGCCTTCACGTACAACGACCCCGTGGTGTTCCACGAGTACGCGATCGACGTCGCCGCCGCGTGTCGCGCGCAGGGGATTCGCTCGGTGGCGGTGACGGCGGGCTACGTGTGCGATGGGCCGCGGGAAGAGTTCTACCGTTGGATCGATGCGGTCAACGTGGACCTGAAGGGTTTCACGGACTCGTTCTACCGGAAGCTCGCAACCGGACGGCTGGATCCGGTGCTCGACACGCTTCGTTACATCCGACACGAGACCGACACCTGGCTGGAAATCACGACTCTGCTGATCCCGGGAGAGAACGACTCGGAAACCGAGATCCACGCGCTGACCCGCTGGGTGCTCGACCAGCTGGGGCCCGATGTGCCCCTCCACTTCACGGCGTTCCACCCGGACTGGCGAATGCGCCACGTGCCAGCGACCCGGCCCGCGACGCTGCGCAGGGCCCGTGAGATCGCCCGGGGGAACGGTATCCGGTTCGCGTATACGGGCAACGTGTTCGACCCCGAGGGGCAATCGACGTACTGCCGGGAGTGCGGCGCCGTCCTGATCGGGCGCGACGGCTATGCGGTGGTTTCCTGGAAGTTGTCGGAGGGCGGCTGCTGCAGCGCCTGCGGGACGGCATGCGCTGGGGTGTTCGAGCAGCGTCCGGGCCGGTGGGGTCCCCGACGACGAGCCGTCTCGATGAAGCGGTACTCGGCTGAGGCCGCGCTTCCGGGCTCAGTCCACGCCCGGCGACCTGGCGTGGTAGATCTGGAATAGACCCGCGTCCTGTACCTCCATCTCCTTCCAGAACGTGAGTCCGCACTTCTCGGCGACGCGGCGGGACGCGTGGTTATCAGGGTGTATCACGGCGACGATGCGCTCCAGGCGACCGCCCTCGAATCCCCAATCGAGGACGGCGCGCGCGGCCTCGGTTGCGAGACCGCTGCCCCATGCATCGGGAGCCAGGTGGTAGTGGAGCTCGGCGTCCGCCGACTCGTCGATCTCGGTCGCCAAGAAGCCAACGCGGCCGACGATCTCCCTCGTCTCCCGCAGCTCGGCCACCAGGAGGCCGTAACCGCGGTCGTCGTAGTACCCCGAGACGTGCTGCCGGATGCCTTCGCGGACTTCCGCGAGAGAGGGAGACCGGCCACCCGAGAACCGCACCACCGAGGGGTGCGAGAAGATGCGGGCCATGGCCTCGGCATCGTCCTCTCTCAGTTCGCGCAGACTGAGCCTGGCGGTCTCGATCCTCACGCTCGTCTACCCCAGCCCGTCCCACGTGTCGATCGGATCCGTCGAGTGCACGCGGTTCATGCCGTGGCCCTCGAAGAGCTCCATCGCGTCTTCCGTGTCCTCGGTAAAATCGGGGCCACGCGGCACCACGACCGACGACATGCAGTCTTCCAGGATGTAGATCTTGCCGGCGAGCTCCGGATCGCGCGCCTGAATGGCCGTGAGCAGATCGTGCAGCGTCCAGGCCACGCAATGGCTGGCCGCCTGCCCGGCGACGATCACCGCGTCGAAGCCCATCAGGTGGTCGAACAGCGCTAGGTTCGGCTCTGCGATGCGCTCGTTGCCGGACCCGAGGGTCACCTCCGGGCTGAGAACCGAGTAGTTCTCCGTGAGCGGGTTCCCACCCTTCACCTCGAACCGGGCCGCGGTCTGACGTGCGATGCTATGGAAGAAGACGGCTTCATCGACGGCCGACACGAGCGCGTGGCCGACGCTGCCCAGCATGGCATGATACGGCCACACCATCAGGGGGTAGCGGCCCTCGGTCACGCGGCGCACGTAATGCCGGGCATACTTGCGGAGCCACTCCACGTCTCCGCCGGCCAGCGAGTCCGCTACCGCGGGATTCGGGCACCAGCGACCTTCTTCCACGTCGGCCAGGGTGATCTCCGTCTGCCCCCCTACCGGATGATCTCCGTCCTCGTCCACCCAGAAGACCGGGTGGAAGATCTGCAGTGCCGTGTGGGTATCGAGCGTGGCGGTGATCTCCGTGATGGCGGGCAGGTGGCGATAGATGAACTGGCAGAGCCGGGTATTGTCGTCTACGGCCCCGCGCCCGGACCGGCCGGCGACGAACAACTCGTAGCCCGGGATGCAGAACGTGTTCTGACAGTCCACAAGGAGCAGGCCGATCGTCGGATCGTCAGCGGACGGATGCCCGATATCGTGCTCGGCAGCCCACGCCTCCGCCTCCGGCGCCCGGTTTCCGTAATCCACGCGCCAGATCTCACCGGTCCGGGCCCCATCGAAGTGCTGCGGGATCGGCAGTTCAGGCACCTTTCACCTCCGCGTCGAGTCGTGCCAGCAGTCCCCAGTTCACGCCTATCAGCCGCGGATTCTCCCACGCGCCGCGGCCGACTTTCGCTTCCGGTTCTCCATCCACCTCCACCACGTCTGCCGTGAAATCGAATTCCGTCACCACGCCATCTTCCTCACACCCGTGTCCCAGGATGCTGCTCCCGACCCCGTAGGCTGCGATCGGGAGCTCGAGCTCGGCGAACCGACGGATCTTCCGAGGCGTGAAACCGCCAGACACCATGATCCCTACGTAATCGAAGCCCTCGGCATCCAGCGCTGCACGGACTTTGCGAACCAGGTGAGGGTTGACTCCAGCCAGTCTCTCCTTCCCCCACAGGTCGGGATCGTCCACGAGAGCCCTATCCACGAGCTTGCCGCTCGTGTCGAGGCGAACCCCGAACAGCACTTTATCGCCGAATTCCGCGCGCATGGCTCGAGCCACGGCCAGCGAATCCCCAACGCAGTCGTTCGAGTAGTCCACCAGGCTGACGATCGGTACGTGGGGCTCCTCGTCCCGCACGTAGCGGGCAAACGCAAGGGTGGCCTCGACCGTGTCGCCACCGAAGGCGGCGATCAGCGCATGCGGCATCGTCCCCACCCCTTCCCCGCCCCACCACGACGCACCCGCGTCGCTCGACACGTCTCCACCACCACCTACCCGCGCGGCGTACCCGTCGGGGGTCTGGATGCGCCAGTCGTCATGCCTCGGTGCGAAGTAGATCACCGGAACGCCGGCTGCGGCGTCCACGGAGCGCGCGGCGTTGGTCGCGATCAGGCTGCGCCGCGCCAGCACTCCGTCGAGCGGGGTCTCCAGGTGGGCGAAGGCGCGGTACTTCCCGCGGATGCGGAACGCTACCTCCCAGGGCTCGATCCGGTCTCCGTCGTGCAGGGTGTCGACCTCGAGATCCTCGTAGTCGTACCCTCGCGCGAGCTGAGTCTGGAGCATTCGTACACACTCGAAGGTCCCGGCCAGCATACCTCTGCGCTTGGCGAAGAACTGCAGGGTAACGTATGGATCACGGCCTGAGTGATTCAGGGTTCGAGCCGTCCGGACGAAGTACCGGTCCGAAAGCCACCCATCCCGGATCCGCGGATCGAACTGGAACAGGTCAGCTGGAAACCGCGTGAGTTCTTCGTGAAACAGCCGGTCGCGATCTGGACTCATAGAATCTCCGAGGACGCCTCCTGACCTCCGTCCGCTCAGCGGTAGCGCTCGGAAGTCTGTCGAGCTCCGTCCTCGCACGCAGGCCACTCACCTGGCTCACCGGTCGTGAAATCCACTACGTTCGCCTGAAGGTCGCGTGATACCCGCTCGCCTTCGGACGCGAGGTACGCCAGCATGGCCACCAGCGTGGCGTTGTTCTCCACGTTGTCCCAGACGATCTTGTCGAACGTGTCGAGATTCGTGTGCCACGTGTATGCAAAGTAGTCCCAGCTGCTCGACCCGAGGCCGACCGTTGGCGCGCCGGAGCAGATGAACGACGCGTGGTCACTTCCCCCGCCGCTCGGAGAACCGGGGAAGCTGAGATCGATCTTGCCCGCGATCTCTCTCGGGACCCGGGACATCCAGTCTGCGATGTTCCCTGATGCACTCACGATGCCCATCGCGGAGGCCCTGGCGATCTGACCGGTGCCGTTGTCCTGGTTGAATGCCGCCTGCAGGCCCTCGATCACTTCCGGGTGATCGGACACGAAGGACCGGGATCCGTTGAGTCCCTGTTCCTCGCTCGCCCACAGGCCCACCAGGATCGTGCGCTTCGGGTTCGGATAGACTTCTGAGAGGATCCGCATCGCCTCCATCATGACGATGCTGCCCGTGCCGTTGTCCGTGGCTCCGGAAGCGCCGTCCCACGAGTCGAAGTGGGCCGACAGGACCACGTATTCGTCCGGGAGCTCGGTGCCCCGAATCTCGCCGATCACGTTCGCAACGGGCACGTCTTCCATCAGGGTGCCCTCGGCCACGACCCGGAGCTTCGGTCCCTGGTCTTTCGCCGCCAGCCGCCACACCAGGCCGTAGTCCTCGCAGCTCAGATCCACCGCCGGGATCGTGCTCGTAGCGGCCCCAAACCGCGTGTTGAGGGCGAACAAGCGCTGCGATCCCCAACCGCCGCTCCAGTCGGACCACAGGATGCCCAACGCGCCCGCGCCCTCAATCGCCGCGATCATCTCGGAGGGCTCGTAGCCGATCGCCTTGAGTCGTGCGCCCCACGCCGCCTGGGCCTTCAGGCTGTCCTCCCTCACTGTTTCGACCTGCTCGTCTGTCCCATACTTCTTGTAGCTGGACAGTGGTCGGCACGACGGCTGCGGCATAGCCAGGGCGACGAAGTTGCCCTCCACTCCGGCCAGCCACGCCTGGAACGCTTCCGCCCCCTCCACATCCGGAAACGTCGCGATCCCGCCTTCGATCGTTCCCTCGCTGCCCGGACTCCACGCCATCAGCATGGCGTCCAGGGTGCGCACCCGCGGCTCGAGGAGATCGACGTGCGTCACGCCTCGTTCCCAGCCCTTCCAGGTGCCGTAGCTCTCGATCCGGGCCTCCACGCCCCAGCCCGACAGTATGGCCTGCGCCCACTGGTTGGCCCTGTCCACAGCCGGGGTACCGGTGAGTCGGGGACCGATCGAATCGAGCATGGCCTGGCCGATTGACCAGGCCTGCGAGTTTTCCATGCCTTCGTTCCAGATCGCCTCGATCGCCGCGTCGTCCGTCGGGAAGTTCTGCGCCGCCAGCGGCGCTGCGCCGAGCAGCGCCGCGGCGAGGCCCAGGATCGCGCTCGTCCTGATGCTCATTATGGTCTCCACTTACGTGGCGGATTCACAGAATCCCGGGGAATGGAGCCCTTCGGCCACCCACCTCCCGGGTCAAGGGCTGGAGAATAGGCCGCACGCGACGGCGAGTCCAGTAAACCGGAAGGATCCCGAGGCAGACATTCCCACTCGCGTTCGCACGCTGCGGATGGCTAGGTTGGTCCACGCCGCTCCGAGTCATGCTCCTCGGGGCGCCCGGCAGCCCCGTGGACCCGCTCAGAATGGTTCGATGATGGTCATGTTTCGCAGGCGTCTCATGCCGTGGCTGGCCCTGTTCGCATTACTGGTCTCCTGCTCGTCCCCACCCGAGCATCAGCTGGTGCTGAAGGGGGGCACGATCTACGACGGATCGGGCGGTGCCCCGTACGTCGGCGACCTGGCGATCGACGGGGATACGATCTCCGCCGTTTTCGCCTACGCGGGGAGAGGAGAAGAAGACGGACTTCGTGGAGTTCTGGAGATCGATGTTGCGGGAAAGGCGGTCTCCCCGGGCTTCATCAACATGCTCTCGTGGGCCAACGAGTCGCTTCTCGAGGACGGGCGCGGTGAGAGCGATCTGGTGCAGGGCGTGACGCTGGTGGTGATGGGCGAAGGTAGGTCGATGGGCCCGCTGAACAACGCGATGAAGGCCTTGATGCTTGAGGACCAGGGCGACATCGAGTTCGACGTGGAGTGGACCTCCCTGAACGGTTACCTGGAGCATCTGGTCGAACGCGGCGTCTCGCCGAACGTCGCTTCGTTCGTCGGTGCCACGACGGTGAGAATCCACGAGCTGGGCTACGAGGACCGCGCGCCGAGTGCAGAGGAGCTGGAGAGGATGAAGGGCCTGGTGCGCACCGCCATGCAGGAAGGGGCGATCGGCCTGGCCTCGTCGCTCATTTATGCTCCCGCGTTCTATGCCGATACCGAGGAGTTGATCGCATTGGCCGCGGCGGCCGGCGAATACGGCGGCATGTACATCTCGCACATACGGAGCGAAGGAAACTCGATTTTCGAAGCGGTGGAAGAGCTGATCAGGATCGCGCGCGAGGCGGGCGTTGCAGCCGAGATCTACCATCTGAAGGCGGCCGGTGCGAGCAACTGGCCGAAGCTGGACGGAGTCATCGAGAGGGTCGAGGCGGCCCGGGCCGAGGGCCTGAGGATCACCGCAGACATGTACACGTATACCGCCGGGGCGACCGGGCTCGACGCTGCGATGCCTCCATGGGTGCAGGAAGGTGGCGACCAGGCGTGGATCGCCAGGCTCGAGGATCCGGCGATCCGCCGCCAGGTGGCCCGCGAGATGCGGACGCCGACCGACGAGTGGGAAAGCCTCTACCTGGCCGCCGGCTCGGCGGAAAACGTCCTCCTGGTGGGATTCCGGACGGATGAGCTCAAGCCGCTGACCGGAAAGACGCTCGCCGAGGTCGCGGCGGAACGCGGGGTCACGCCGGAAGACGCGGCCATCGACCTGTTGATCGCGAACGGCGCGGACGTGAACACGGTGTATTTTCTCATGTCCGAGGAGAACGTGAAGGAGAAGATCGCGTTGCCGTGGATCAGCTTCGGCTCGGATGCGGAGGCCATGTCCCCGTCTGGCGTATTCCTGGAATCCAATCCTCACCCGCGGGCATACGGCAATTTCGCGCGCCTGCTCGGCCGCTACGTGCGCGACGAGGGCTTGATCCCGCTCGAGGAGGCCGTGCGCAAGCTCACGACCCAGCCGGCCGCCCACCTGGGCATCCGGGGGCGCGGCGCCCTGACTCCGGGCCATTACGCGGACGTGGTGGTGTTCGACCCGGCGGCCGTGCAGGACCGAGCCACGTTCGCGGAGCCACACCAGCTGGCCGAGGGCGTGGTCCACGTGTTCGTCAACGGGACGCACACGGTGCGGGACGGGGTGCACACCGGCGCACTGGCCGGTCGCGTGGTGCGGGGGCCCGGATGGACCGGCGACTGATCCCTCTGGCCGCGGAAGCGATGTTCGGCTCCGACCTGGAACGGCGGCCGGAGTTCGCTGCCAGCCTCGACGCGGAGGATCCGGTGGCCGAATTCCGGACGCGCTTCGATCTTCCGCTGTCGGGAGGCGACACGGCCGTGTACCTGGTCGGCAACTCGCTCGGTCCGCTTCCGACTGCGGCGCGTGAGGCCCTGGAGCAGGAAACCAGCCGCTGGGCCGCCCTGGGCGTGGACGGCTGGTTTGATGGGGCGTCGCCCTGGTACGGATTGGATGAGCGGTTCCTGGGGTCCATTGCCGAGCTCGTCGGCGCAAAGGCGCACGAGGTGGCGGTCATGAACGGCCTCACGGTGAATCTCCATCTGCTCCTCGCCAGCTTCTTCCGTCCCCGAGGACCACGACGCTCCATCCTCATCGAGAGCCCCTGTTTTCCGAGCGACCGTTTCGCCGTACAGACCCATCTGAGGTGGCGGGGATTGGATCCGGCTTCGAACCTCATCGAAATCGGACCTCGGGAGGAAGGCGGACTGATCGAGGAGGAAGACATCGAGGCAGTGCTCGCGGCGCGAGGCGGAGAGGTCGCGCTGGTCCTCCTGGGAGGCGTGAACTTTCTGACTGGCCAGAGGCTCGACTTGCCTAGAATCGTAAATGCTGCCAGGCGCTGCGGAGCGCTGGTCGGCTTCGACCTGGCGCACTCGGTGGGCAACGTGCCACTGGACCTGCACGACTGGGACGTGGACTTCGCCGCCTGGTGTCACTACAAGTACGTCAATGCGGGGCCAGGAGCCCCGGCGGGCGTCTTCGTCCACCAGCGACACGCCACCGACCGCGGAATCGAGCGGCTCGGCGGCTGGTGGGGCAACGACCCGGCTACCCGGTTCCGCATGCAGCTCGACCCCGACTTCGTACCCCGGCCGGAAGCCGCGGGATGGCAGCTCAGCTCTCCCCCGGTGCTGGCCCTGGCCCCCCTCGGCCCGGCGCTCGCTCTGTTCGACGAAGCCGGGCTCGACCGACTGCGGGCCAAGTCGCTCCGGCTGACCGCCTACCTCGAGTGGCTTCTCGTCACGGGGCTGGAAGGGGCGATCGAGATCCTGACTCCGCCCAGTCCGGACCGGCGCGGCGCGCAGCTATCCGTGCGCCTTCCCGGGCGCGCGGAGCGAGTGCAGGCGCGGCTGCAGGAGGCCGGCGTGGTGGCCGACTTCCGGCAACCGGACGTTCTCCGCCTGGCCCCCGCGCCCCTGTTCAACACGTACCAGGAGATGTGGCGAGCGGCTGAGGCCTTTCGGGCGGCCGTACGGGAGGAATCGTGAGTCGGCGGGCGAGCGGCCTGTGGGACATCAGCCCGCGACTGGGTCCTGACACCGCGGTGTTTCCCGGGGACACGCCCCTGGAGCGCGAGACCGTGCTCGATCTGGCGCGGGGCGACGCCGTCACCCTGTCCTCGCTCAGGTCCACCTGCCATCTGGGGGCGCACGTCGACGCGCCGAGTCACTACGACCGGAACGGCGCCACGATCGGCGAGCGGCCGCTGGAGCCGTTTGTCGGGCGGTGCCGGGTGATCCGCGTAACCGTGGCGGCCGGGGGTCTGGTGAGCACGGCCATGGTTCGAGAGGCTCTTTCCGGCGGGCCGGAGGCCCCTCTGGATGGTCGCCCCGATGTGCTGCGGATGCTGATAGCTACCGGTACGTATCCGGATCCCACCGAGTTCAGGACCGACTTCGCGGCCCTGGCGCCGGACCTGGTGAACTGGATGGCCAGGGCGGGCGTACGACTGGTGGGCATCGACACCCCGAGTATCGACCCGGCGGATTCGAAACAGCTGCCCGCCCACCAGGCGGTGTGCAGGCACGACATGAACATCCTGGAGGGTGTGGTACTGGACGACGTTCCTACGGGCCTGTACGAGTTGATCGCCCTGCC
>CAZRRU010000045.1:0-3622 GCA_964602635.1 uncultured Gemmatimonadota bacterium
GCTCACATGGGACTGAAGCCGGTAGCGGAGATGCAGTTCATCGACTTCATCGCGCCGGCTTTCGACATGATCGTCAACTTCGCCGCCAAGTCCCGGTACAGGACGGGCATCGGAGCCGGCCTGGTGATCCGTGGGCCGTGCGGCGCCGGTTCTCGATCGGGGCCGTTCCATTCGCAGTCCGTGGAATCCTATTTCGCGAACGTGGCGGGCCTGAAGATGGTATCCCCGGCACGTGCCTACGATGCGAAGGGCCTGCTGCGAGCCGCGATCCGCGACCCCGATCCCGTGCTGTTCTTCGAGCACAAGTTCCTGTACCGCAGGATCAAGGAGGAGCTTCCCATCGATGAGGAAGTGTTAGTGCCTCTGGGCGAAGCACGGACGCACCGCGAGGGGTCGGACCTGACGATCGTGACCTATGGTGCCATGGTCTACAAGTCGGCCGACGCGGCCGACCGGATCGAGGAAGAAGACGGAAGCGAGATCGAAGTCATCGATCTCAGGACGCTGCGGCCGCTGGACACGGCGGCGATCGTGGAGAGCGTGAAACGGACGGGCCGGCTGCTGATCGTCCACGAGGCGCCGCGCTTCGGCGGCTTCGCGGGCGAGATCACCGCCCAGGTGTGCGAGGAGGCGTTCGAGTGGCTGGACGCGCCCATCCGGCGTGTCACCGCGATCGATACGCCGGTGCCGTACGCGCCGACGCTGGAGGATTACTACCTCCCCGGGGAGGACGACATAGTGGCGGCAGCCCGCTGGCTGCTCGCTTACTGAGGGGCCCGGCCGGGACCGGGCCGCTCGGCGCTACCGAGAGGAAAAGGAACGAGAGATGTCCAAGGTCGATGTGATCATGCCGCAGATGGGGGAGTCGATCGCGGAAGGCACCCTCACCAAATGGCTGAAGCAGATCGGAGACACGGTGGATCGGGACGAAGACCTGTTCGAGATCTCCACGGACAAGGTGGACGCTGATATTCCGTCACCGGTCGCCGGCACGCTGGTCGAGATCCTGGTGGAGGAGGGAGCGACCGTGGAGGTGAACACGGTGGTGGCCCGCATCGACACCGAGGGTGGCGCCGCGGCCACGTCCGAGGCACAGCCGGAGGTGGCGGCTGAAGCGCCGGTCGCAGCGGAGCCAGTCGCAGCGGAGCCTGCCCTGGCAGCCGAACCTCTCCTGCCTGAGATCACCCTGCCGACCGAGCCGCCAGCCCCCGCCGAGCAGGCAGCCCCGGCCGCGTCATCCGACGGCCCAGCGACGCGCGAGGAGCGAATCCAGAGCAAGTCCACGCCCCTGGTCCGCAAGATCGCCGCGGAGCACGGCGTAGACCTGGCCGATGTGGTCGGCTCGGGCATCGCCGGCCGGGTCACGCGCGACGACATCCTGGCTCACATCGAGGGAGGCGGAGCTCCTGTCGCGGCGGTTCCGGCAGCTGCTGAACCGGCTGCACCGGCGGCGGCACCCGCACCCGCGGCGGGACCGGCCGCGGCACCGGCCGTAGCCGGCAAGCCGGGAACGATGCAGGTGCCGATCCACGGCGCCACGCTCGACATCCGGATTCCCCCGGTGCCGATCCGCGAGGGAGACACGGTCGAGGAGATGAGCCGGGTGAGGCTCCGCACCATGGAGCACATGCTGATGTCGAAGCGTGTCTCGGCCCACGTGACCTCGGTGAACGAGATCGACTTCGAACACGTGGTGCGCCTGCGCCGGAAGCTGAAGCCGAAGTTCGCGGAGCAAGGGGTCAAGCTCACGTACGGACCGTTCATCATGAAGGCCGTCGTCGAGGCTCTGCGCGAGTATCCTATCGTCAACGCCTCGGTGGACGGCACCCGGGTCGTGTACCACCGGGACATCAACCTCGGCATCGCGGTGGCCGTGGCGGACGGCAAGGAGCTGATCGTCCCGGTGCTGAAGAACGCCGATCAGCTCAGCCTCATGGGCCTGACCACGGGCGCCAACGAGCTGGCCGAGAAGGCCCGCACCAAGACACTCGACTTCGCCGACATCGAGGGCGGAACGTTCACGATTACGAACGTGGGCGTGTTCGGGAACCAGTTCGGCATGCCGATCATCAACCAGCCCCAGGTGGCGATCCTCGGCACGGGGGTGATCGAGAAGCGGCCGGTCGTGGTCCAGGACACGATGGGCAACGACGTGGTGGGGATCCGCCACATGTCCTATTTCGGCCTGAGCTACGATCACCGCGTGGTGGACGGGGCCATCGCGGCGTTCTGGCTGAACAAGGTGAAGGACGTCCTCGAGAACTTCCCGGAGGACGTGCTGTGAGACCTCGCGCCGGTGCGTGAGCGGTGTCGAACGGCGGCCTCCCGACTCGGAAGGTCGCCGTTGTTCGTGCTCGCGCCAGTCCGTTCGTACTCTTCACTCCAGCCCCCCCTCGCGGAACCAAAGTGTTCGGTTTCGGTACATACCGTCCCGTGGCCGGACAAATTCGGTTGAGGTTCCAGACGACTCAGCACCTCGTAACCGGTTCGAAACATGCACTATAGGGTGATTGTACCGCATGGCACAGGCGTTGCCGTTGAAACGCCGTGCCGTATCGGTGCGTAGTGCAGGGTCCCGGTACGGAGGCAAGGCGAGTCTTCCTTTCCGAGACCCGTTGAGTGGGCGGGGTCGAAGCCGGGGTTTAGTACCGTCGTGGCGGTGGCGGTGAGGCGTCTGGCAACTCAGCATCGAGAGACAGATGGAAAAGCCGAAGGGCAGGGAGGACGCGACGCCGGCCGGCACCACGCGCGAGCGAGTCAGACCGCGGGTGGTGGAGAAGAGCGAGCGTCCCCGTCTCTCGTTCAAGAAGGGCGGCGGAGAGAAGTCCTCCGCGTCGGAGTCCCGGCGCCAGACGGAAGGCGGCCAGGAGTCCCGGGTGTCCCGCATGGACGTCAAGCGCGAGCCCAGGGGCAAGAAGAAGCGTAACATCTACATCGGGCTGGGCGCCGTGGCCCTCCTCGTGGTCACCTTCCTGCTCTCGCAGCTCGAGCCCGCCGCGCCGACCGTGGACCGGAACGTCATCGTGCAGGGAACGGTCGAACGCGGCGAGATGATCCGACAGGTGAGAGGCTCGGGCACTCTCGTTCCCGAGCGGGTGCAATTCGTAGCCGCCGTCACGGCCGGACGGGTCGAGTCGGTACACTTCGAGCCGGGGCAGGCGGTCACCGCGGAAGACATCCTGGTGGTGCTCTCCAACCCCGACGTCGAGCTCCAGGTGCTCGAGGCCGAGCAGCAGTGGACCGCCGCACAGGCCACTCTCGTCGCGCTTCGCCAGACCCTCGGAACGGGCGTGTTGTCGCAGGAAGCCGCTGTGGCCGACGCGCGTGCTCGATTTCTCGAGGCCGAGCGCCAGGCGGAAGCCTTCGCGAGCATGGTCGGAAACGAGTGGGTGTCGGACAACGAATACCAGACCGCGAAGGACAACGCGGACGCGCTCCAGGAGCGCCTGCGCACCGAGCAGGCGCGGCTCGATCTGCTGAGCTCGACGATCGACGAGCGGCTCGCGGTGCAGCGCGACCAGGTGAGCCGCCTGGCCAACATTCATCGGTACTACCAGGAACGCGCGGCCAACATGCAGGTCAGGGCGGGAGCCGAAGGCGTACTCCAGGATTTCGATCTCGA
>CAZRRU010000046.1:0-12299 GCA_964602635.1 uncultured Gemmatimonadota bacterium
CCGGATCTCGCCGAGCGTGGCGTAAGATCGGACCGCGTCGAGCATGGGGGGCATCAGGTTGTCTTCGGCCGTGGCCGCGGCGGTCAGGGCCGCGAGGGAGCGCTCCACTGCTTCTGAATCGCGCGTCCGGCGCAGCTCGGCCAGACGCCTGTGCTGGGCCTCGCCCGCCGACTCGTCGATGCGGAGAATCTCGATGTCGGACTCGGATTCCTCCTCGAACGAGTTCACGCCCACGATGAGCCGACTGCCGGCCTCGACCTCTTCCTGGAATCTCCGTGCCGAGCGGGCGATTCGCGCCTGAAAATAGCCCGACTCGATCCCCGCCACCGCGCCGCCCAGGTCATCGATCTCGGTGAAGATCTCCTCGGCCTGTCGCTCGAGCTCGTCGGTCATGCCCTCCACGAAATACGAGCCGGCTAACGGGTCGATGGTGTTGGGAATGCCCGTCTCGAAGGCGAGGATCTGCTGGGTGCGCAGGGCGATCCGCACCGCGTGCTCGGTTGGCAGTGCCAGCGTCTCGTCCATCGCGTTGGTGTGCAGCGACTGGGTCCCGCCGAGAACGGCCGCCAGTCCCTGGTAGGCCACCCGAACGACGTTGTTGTACGGCTGCTGAGCGGTGAGCGTCACCCCGGCCGTTTGGGCGTGCGTGCGAAGCCGCCAGCTCTCCGGGCGCTTCGCGCCGTAGATCTCCCGCAAGTGCCGGGCCCAGATCCGGCGCCCCGCCCTGAACTTGGCGATCTCCTCGAAGAAGTCGTTGTGCACGTCCCAGAAGAACGACAGGCGGGGGGCGAATTCGTCCACGTCCAGACCGCGGGCGATCCCCTCCTCGACGTACGTGAATCCGTTCTTGAGCGTGAACGCCAGCTCCTCCACTGCCGTGGCTCCGGCCTCCCGGATGTGGTAGCCAGAGATCGAGATCGTGTTGAATTTAGGCGCCTCGGCGCTGGACCACTCGAAGATGTCCGTGATGATCTTGAGCGCCGGTTTCGGCGGATAGATCCAGGCGTGCTGTGCCTGGTATTCCTTGAGAATGTCGTTCTGGATGGTTCCGGTCACCTTCTCGAACGGAACGCCCTGCTTCTCCGCCGCCGCCAGCAGGAAGCAATACAGCATGATCGCCGGACCGTTGATGGTCATCGACACCGAGACCCGGTCCAGCGGTATTCCATCGAACAGGGTCTCCATGTCGGCGAGGCTCGATATAGCCACGCCGCACTTGCCCACCTCGCCCTCGGACAGTGGGTCGTCCGAGTCGTACCCCATCAGCGTCGGGAAATCGAACGCCACGGAGAGACCGGTGGTGCCCCGAGCGAGCAGGAACTTGTAACGCTCGTTCGTTTCCTCGGCCGTGGCGAAGCCCGAGAACAGGCGCTTCGTCCACAGACGGGTCCGGTACATGGTGGCGTAGGGGCCACGCGTGAACGGGTACTCTCCCGGCAGTCCCACGTCCCGGATGTAGTCGTCGTCCCGCGTGTCGAGCGGCGTATACAGGGCCCGGACCGGTTGCCCGGAAACGGTCGTGAAGTCCGTGTCATCCCGCTGCGGCGTGGCCGCCGCGGTCGCCTCCCACGCGGCCAGCTTCGCTTCGAGATCGACCAGCTCCCGGCGTCTGCGCTCGACCTCCCGCACCAGATCGGCCGAACCTGGGACCGGTGGTTCCACCACGTGACTCATCGGCGTTCCTTCCTAGTGGACTTGGACCGGCTGGTTGCCGGCCGCCGTGCACGAATATACGCGCTGCACGCGAGGCCGTTCCAGTTCGAAGGTCACGTGAGGGAGGCGAGCCGCAGCTTCACTCCCCTGTCCGGGGCCCCAGCCGGCGGGCCAACTGACGGGCGATCTCGTAGGGGGACCCCTCGATGCGACCCGGCTCCCCCGCGTCGCCCCCGAGCCACTCCGTCCACACAGACAACGCCTGGCGCTGCACGGAGCGCTCCAGAACTCTGCGCGTGTGCTCGAGCGCCGCCAGTCGACGTTGCTCGTCCAGCATGCCGGTGCGCCGCAGCCACTCGAAGTGGTCGTCGAGGCCGGCGACCAGCTCGGCCACTCCCTCGCCGGCCGAGGCCGCGCACTTGAGCACCGGAGCTTCCCAATCGGGAATCGGAGCCGGGACATCGCCCTGTTCGGAGCCCTCGCCCGGGGATGCTTGCCGATCGTGGCCGGAGACGGCCGACAGGTCTACCCCGTGATGCGCCGGGGCCGCGGCCATGGGGCTTCCCGCCCGGATGGCCTGCACGACCTCGATCTCTTTCTTGAGCCGATCGGCGCCCGGCCGGTCCGCCTTATTCACCACGAACAGGTCCGCTACTTCCATGAGTCCGGCCTTCATGGCCTGGATCCCGTCGCCCGACTCGGGCACGAGCACCACCACGGTCGTGTCCGCGTTCGTCGCCACCTCGAGCTCGGACTGACCGACCCCCACCGTCTCGAGGAGCACGTGATCGAAGCCGAACGCGTCCATCAGGTCCGCGGCCTCACGGGTGGTCGTGGCGAGCCCGCCGTGCGAGCCCCGGCTGGCCATGGAGCGGATGAAGATCCCCGGCTGCGTGGCCAGGTCGTCCATCCGTACACGGTCGCCCAGGAGCGCACCACCGGTAAACGGGCTGCTGGGATCTACAGCCACGATGCCAACGGTCTCCCCCCGGTCACGGAGAAGGCGAGCGACCGCCGCCGTGAGGGTGGACTTTCCCGCCCCTGGCGGGCCGGTGATTCCCGTCCGCCTCGCCCGCCCCACCCCTTCGTGAAGCTCGTGCAGAAGGTCCTCGAAACCCGGCGCCTGGTTCTCCACCCGCGTGATGCAGCGGGCCAGGGCGAGAGGATCGCCGGATCGGAAACGCTCGACCAGCCGCTGCAAAGGCGGATTGAGCGAACCTGCGGAGGAGTCTTCCATGTCCGCGAAACTGCCGCGGACCAACCGGCCCTGCAAGAAGTGACGGCCACCCCGGCGGATCCGGGGTGGCCGTCGATGCTGCAAAGCCCGGGGGGGCGACCGGAAATCGGCCGCCCGGGCGGCTACTTCGTTCGAGTGATCACCAGGTACGGCATGATCGCGCTGCTCAGGTCGCCACCGGAACCAGCCTCCATGAGGCGCAGTCCCGTGCCGCCGCTCGCGGCGGTCGCCCGCAGCGTTACATAACTCGTGGTTCCCGTGAACAGATCCATGTCGATGGTACTGGACAGGTTGAGGAACCGGTCCGTGGGCATGAGAGGATACTGGCCGTTGAAGGTCGAGCTGGCCTCGTACATCGCGCGCAGCTGGTACGACGGCAGCGTCAGGTCGGATCTCGGCGCCCCGCCGAGGTCGTCCCGGTCCTCGATGCTCAGCATGGCTGCCCAATCGGCCGCCAACTCGTTGAATGGAACGCCGAACACGTTGCCGATCGCCTGACGGGTGCTCGTCGAGCCGTTGGTGATCATCTGCCGGGTCAACTGCCATTCCGTCGCCGGATCGCCGAAGCGGTCCAGCAGGTAGCGCACGAAGCTCCAGCTGGCCCCCCGCATTCTGAACGTGTTGGAGCCGAGCGGATCCGAGGAATTCAGCAGTGCCGCCGAGTCTCCGGGCGCCAGGAGGTATCGCCCGAGGTTGTCGAAGTTGTCCCGGTAATACTTGAGGAACAGGTCAAACACCGGAACCGACAGCAGCTCCGCCGGCCCCAGCTCGCTGCCCGGACCCAATCCTGTCGCGGCATGCCCCACGACCTCCTCGGCCGTGTGTGAGAGGCCCTCGTTGAACCACACCTCCGCGGCGGCACCCGTGCCGATCAGCTGGTTGATCAGGTGCTGGAGCTCGTGCGCAACCGTGTTGTCCGTGATGCGCAGCACTTCCTCCTTGGTCAGTCCGTCGCCACTACCCGGCGTGTAGTCCCCGCCCGGATCCGGAACCAGCAGGTAGAACATCTTGGCGTTGTTGCCGTCCGGAGCACCCGGAATGTCGCCCAGATCGAGCCCGCAGAAGAATCCGGCGATGAAGCCGTCGGTGTAGTCCTCCGTCAACTGGTTGACGCCCTGCGAGTAAAGGATGACGATCTGACCGGGAGCGATGTCGCCCAGCACGTCCGGCGGGGTCCCGAAATACAGTGTGTCGACGCCGTAAATCACGTTCTCGAAGTTCACCGCGATGGCGTCGTACTCGGCCGGCGTGAAAGAACCGCGGGACAGCGTGTCCTCCAGGATCACCGCATTCGTCGACACCTTCACGACCTGTGCGGTGATGCTCGAGGGGGCATTCGGGAACTGGCTCTGGTTCTGTGCCACGCAGGAGAAGCCGAAGTCCAGGATGTCGCCCTCAAGGGGGGCGGCGGCCGCCAGCCCGAAGCTGGACCCGTGGATCGCGTTGGCCTGAGTGTACGGCCGAAGCGGCTTCTCCAGCTCCCGCAGCTGCATGTCCCACTCGTACTGGCGGGTCCGCCAGTTTGTCTCGAAATCCGCTCCCATGAGGGAGTACGAAGGCGACCCGGCGATGGCCCGGGGAGGCGCCCCGACCGCCGCGGGCGGCGAGGCCGCCGCCTCGGCGCCCGCCACCGCGAGCGTCATGTCGTTGAAACCCAGGGCCTGCGGAAGCGGCGTTACCGCGACCTCGTACTCGGCCCCCGCGGCATGGGCGGGAAGCTGCAAGCAGGCCACGTCCGCACCCGTCATGACCGCGTCCTCTCCCGGCTGCAGATCCAGACTCGTGGCGCTCGCATCGCCGCCACAGGCGTAGCCCGAAAAGCTGACCGAGGATCCGTTGGCACTGGCGCCGACGGTGACGCTGCCATTGGCGTCTCCGAAGGTCAACAGAGTCAACGCTTCGCCGTTCGCTCCCGTAGTCGCGACGGCCGGATCGACCGTCGCTCCCGCGCCCGCCGACTGCGTCACCTCGAACGTGACCTCCACCCCGGCAACGCCGGTTCCGCCGGTTCCGAGTGCCTTGACGACCAGGGCACGCCCCGCCTGTGTTCCGACCGTGCCGACCTGCCCGCTGCCCGACACGACGGTTAGCGCGCCCTCATCGGTGGCCTCTACCGTGAACGTCACCGATGCCCCGGGCACCGAGGCTCGAACCTCGTACGTGCCCACCGCATCACCGAGCGTGAACGTATTGGACGTCCGCCCGTCCGTTTCGCTCGTCGTGCTGCTGGCACTCAGGTTCGAGTTCGGGCCTGCCGCTGACGCCAGCGCCCAGGTCACCTGCTGGCTGCTCACGGGATTCCCGGAGTCGTCCTCCACGAGAACGATCAACGGAGCCGGCAGCGGGATCCCGACCGCGCCCACCTGCCCGTCGCCGCTGACGATGCTCAGGTTCAGGTTCGTGTCCGGATTGCTGGGGTTGTCACCGCCGCAGCCGACAAACACCGTCGTGGCGAGAACGGCCAGGGCCGCCATGCGAAGTCTCGTCATGAGGTCGCGCTCCATGCCTGTGTTTCGGCGTCCGGCCGACGACTTCGGGCCGTGACGCACCTATCCGGACCAACTAAGGGCAATATCAGTGCCGCCACCGGTCGGCTCCCCGGTACGGGGCGCCGCGTCTCCTGCGCCGCCTGAAACACGCGAATGTGACCGGGGTTCCCGGGACATTTCGATCTTCCCGGCCTTCGTCGCCCGCCGGATGGCCGGTCCCACGTGCAGCGCTCGTCTGCGGCACACCCGATCAGTGAGTGCCGCGTTTTGCAGGCCCTGGACCCTCGCCGCATTCCTGACGCCAGCCGCGCGGATGGCGTCACATCGGTGGCGAGCGACTCTCTACATGAGAACGGCTGTCGCCAGCCCCAGCAGGAGGAAGAACCCCCACAGGTCCGTAAGCGTCGTGACGAAGGGCGACGAGGCGACGGCGGGATCCACGCCGATACGCTCCAGGAAGATCGGTATGAAGGCCCCCGCGAATGAGGCGATGACCAGGCTGCCCCACATGGCCAGCATCACGACCACGCCGAACATGACGCCCGCGTCCGTGAAGAGCAGTCCGAGCACCGCGGCCAGGACGCCCATCACGAAACCGTTGACCAGGCCCACGGCCAGCTCCTTCCAGATCACGCCGAGGCGCTCCCCCACGGTCTCGTCCGACAGCGCGATGCGGCGGATCGTCACGGCCAGGGCCTGCGTGCCCGCGTTGCCTCCGACGCCCGCGATCACCGGCATGGCGACAGCCAGCAGAGCCATGGCCTCGATGGTGCTCTGGTAGGCGAACACCACCGACGAGGCGATGGCAGCCGTGATTACGCTGAGAAGCAACCACGGAAGACGGCTGCGAATGGCGTCGACGGTCGTGCCCCTCAGTTCCTCTTCCTCGGAAACGGCCGCGAATCGCAGAATGTCCTCGGTGGCCTCCGCCTCCACCACGTCGATTACATCGTCGAACGTGATCCGGCCCACCAGGCGCCCCAGGCCATCCACCACACCGAGGGAGGCCAGGTTGTAGCGGGACAGGGCCTTCCCAACTTCCTCCTGATCGGTGTCCACCGTGACGACGGCGGGCGGTTCTTCGGTGATCTCGGCAATCGGGGACTGCGGCTCGGCGATCACCAGGTCCCCCAGGGACACCACACCGCGGAATGTGCCATCCGGGTCGACCACGAAGATGGTGAAGAAATCGAAGTCCTCGTGGGCCTGCCGCCGGATCTCTGCGATCGCCTCCCCGGCCGTGAGCCGGGCGGAGACCGAGAGGACGTCCCGGGTCATCAGGCCGCCGGCCGATTCCTCGGGATACGTCAGGAGCTCCTCGATTTCGGCCGCTTCCTCGTCGGACACGACCGCCAGCACGCGGGCCCGCTCCTCCGGCTCCAGCTCCCCGATCACGTCGGCGGCATCGTCGTCCGCCATTTCGTGAACGATCTCGGCCGTGCGTTCCGGCTCGAGCTGCAGCAGGAGCTCACCGGGACGCTCGACGTCCTCCATCTCGGCGAGCGTGTCCGCCGCGAGATCCGATGGCATATGCTGAAGCAGGGACAGCCGCTGCTCGGCTTCGAGGTGCTCCACGAAGTCCGCGAGGTCGCTTGGGTGCACGGCCTCGAGCGCGAGGGCCAGGCCTTCGTTGTCCCCGGCCTCCAGGAGACCGAGCACCCGGCCCAGGGCTTGCTCCAGCTGGTCGGCTTTCTCGCTCATCGGTCTTCCATCAGGGGCTCGGGTTCGGCCGATTCGGGCACGGCCATTCCGGCGGAGAAGATCATCTTGAACCCTTCCTCGACCGTCATGTCCAGGCGATGCACCCGGTCTCTGGGGAGAAAGAGCAGAAAGCCCGAGGCCGGATTGGGCACGGTGGGCAGGAATACGGAAACCGAGGGCTCACCGATCACCGCCTCCGCTTCGCGCGCTGCCTCCGCCGTCTCGAACACGAGTGTATAGGATCCCGGTGAAGGATACTCGATGAGGGCGCAGTGCCGGAAGAGCTTGCGCTCCCGTGTCAGGACGGCTTCGAAGACGTGCGACGAGGCGCTGTACAGTCTGCGGGCGACGGGCACGCGCTTGGCGAACCGGTTCCACGCGCGGAGCGTCCTGCGGCCGAGGGCCTTCTGGGACGCCCACCCGACCACGATGAGCAGAAGCAGGAGAACCACAAGGCCGAGACCGCGCGGCTCGTAGCCGGCGATGGGAGGAAGATACCGTCCGACGATCGGATCCAGTGTCTGGAACAGCCACGACAGCACGAAGACCGTGACCCCGACCGGGGCGATGACGATCAGTCCGGTCACGAGGTACCGTCGCAGACGCTGTGCGATCCTCTGCATCTCGGCCGCCTGGCTGGGTGCGAGTCTGGCTTGCGCTGTTAGCCTAGCCGTCCGTCAGGGACCGGAGCAACTCCTCCTGCAGGACGAACATCGGAGCCGACTCCCGCTCCGGGCCTTCCGGGTGATCCAGGCCTGTGACGTGCAGGGACCCGTGCACGACCAGTCGCACCATCTCCCGCTGCGCCGGTTCGCCCCGGTCGGCCGCGTTGGCGGCCGCCACCTCCGGACAGATGTAGACGTCGCCGAGGAGGCTGCCTCCATCCCCCAGATCGAAGGCGATCACGTCGGTAGGGTGGTCGCGCTCCAGGTAGTCACGGTTCAGGCGGCGGATCTCCTCTGCCGACACGAAGGTGTACGACACCTCGCCCGACCTGTCTCCACGTGACTCCAGGGCCGCCAGGGCGACCCGCCTGAAAAGGGCCTCCGAATCCCGCGTCACGGGCCACTCGCCGAGTCGATTGAAGTGCAGTTCGGGCGGCATCGGTGGCCGGTCCGGATCAGGACGGCGTGGCGCCGGCTTCGGATTCCGGGTCCGGCTCGGCGGGCGTCGGTGCTACCGCTTGGACCCCGGAAGGGTACTCGATTCTCTGGTGGTACATGCCGATCAGGACCCGTGCGAACTCGGCTTTCGCGATTTCGAGGTCGCGTAATGTCAGGGGGCACTGATCGAGCTGGTTCTCCTCGATGCGAGTGTTCACGATCTGGTCGATCGTCGCCCGGATTCGGTCCGGGGTGGGATCCTGGAGAACGCGGGTAGCCGACTCGATCGCGTCGGCCAGCATGACGACCGCCGTTTCCCGGCTCTGGGGCTTCGGACCCGGATACGCGAAGTCGGACGGATCGAGGTCGAGGTCCGGCTCGGCTTCCCGTGCCTTGTCCAGGAAGAAGGAGATCATGGTCGTGCCGTGATGCTCCCGTATGAAGTCCTGGATCACCCGGGGCAGGCGATGCTCGGACGCGAGGCGGAGGCCTTCCTTCACGTGGTCCCGGATGATG
The DNA here is from genome assembly GCA_964602635.1 of uncultured Gemmatimonadota bacterium. Classification (GTDB taxonomy): domain Bacteria; phylum Gemmatimonadota; class Gemmatimonadetes; order Palauibacterales; family Palauibacteraceae; genus Benthicola. Next base: position 8,700 of record CAZRRU010000046.1, read on the forward strand.
GCGGCGCTGCGCCGCGGAGCCAGGCGGTCGTGCGGATTCCGACCGCGCGGCTGGTTCTCCACGAAGAACTGCGGATTCGCCATCTTTCCGATGTCGTGGTAGTAGACACCCGCCCGGACCAGGAGCGGGTTCGCGCCGATGCCCAGGCACGCGGCCTCGGCCAGGTTCGCCACATTGATCGAATGCGCGTACGTGCCGGGTGCCTCCCGCGAGAGTTCGCGGAGAAGCGGAGCGTTGAGGTTGCTCAGCTCGAGTAGAGTCTGGTCCGTGCTGACCCCCGTCAGCTTCTCCAGAGCCGGGATGAGCGCCGCCACGGCGAGGACCGTACACAGGGTGGCGCTGACGCCTCCCCAGAACAGGGCCAGCAGGATCTCGCTCGCCGGCAGCGACCGCAGGAGCACCAACGCCACCCCGGCAAGGAAATACGCACCGGCGATGAGCGCGATCAGCACCCAGCTGTGGCTGCGCCTCCGCACTCGCCCGATCCCGAGGGCCCCCGCACCCCCGGCCGCGACCATCTTGAACGGAGCGCTGACCGCGGCGAGCGCAAACACGGCCTCTCCGAGCAGCACGATTTGTCCGCCGACCACGCCCGCGACGACGGTTACGGCCACGATGCCGATGAGCCCGTCGTACAGCGCGCCCACCAGGAGCGCCAGGAGGGCCACAGGGATGAGCTCCGATGGATAACCGGCCTGTTGGATCAGACTCGCCGACACCATGACTGCGGCCACCAGGCCCATCACGATCAGGTACGCCCGCACGTCCCGGTAGATAGCCGGACGGAACATGAGAAGCACGGCCGCCAGCAGCGAGATGAGGATTCCGGTGTACAGGACGCTCCCGACGGCCGCCAGCCGCCGGCTCGTGCTCCCGGCCAGGCCCCTCTGTACCAGCTCCTGGTTGTAGGCCCCGAGCCTGTGCAGGTCGCGATTACCGACCCGCTCGTGCGCCGTCACGATCCGCTCCCCTTCCAGAATCACGTCGGACACCGTGTCCACCGCCGCCCGGGCCTGCTCGCGGGCCGTCCGGGTCGCGAGATCGTCGGGAAGCAGCGTCGGCTTACGGAACCTGATCAGCAGACTTCCATAGATCTGGAACCCATCGACGGACGCGTCCTGGGGCGCGTACACCAGCGCGTCCTCGTGAAACCTGTTCAGCGTGGTGACGGAATCCCGCGGCACCAGTCGATCCGTGTCGCCCCGCACGGTCACGACATTCGCCGAACGCCCGCCGGGGTCGAGCACGGCCGCCACGCCGGCCGGCAGGAGGGCGGCGAAAGCCGTCTCGATCGAGCTCTGGAGGGCGCTCCGACGCAGCGGGTCCGCCATGTAGGCCAGTTGCGCGTCGGTGACCTCCAGGCCGTTCGACGCGAGGAAAGCCCTCGCCTCCGAGAGGTCCGCACCGGGAGCGGCAGCGAATACCGAATCCGCCTCCGAGAAGAAACGGCCCACGTTCGCGAGCGCCGTGTCGGCCATTGCTGCGTCCAGGATGTACACCGGTAGCACGAGCCGCTCCGCATCCTCCCGCTCTGCCGCGAGCTGTGCCGCGGGCTTGGGCACCGTGAACTCGAAAGCGGCGATCACGTCTTCCGTGGCCACGGCGCCCATCTGGACGTCCACCGTCTCGGGCAGCGTGCGGCCGCGAAACAGCAACGGCACCGCCACCGCGATCGCCACCACCACGGCGATCCTGAAACCGTGGTGGAAGAGCTGATCCCGCCAGCCCTGGCCTGGCTGTCGGTCGATCGCGCGGGCCGCGTCGCGCCACGTCTCCCTGAACCGGGCCGCACTCATCGGCTTCGCTCTCCGCCGTTGTCGTGGTCGGCGTACGCCCGGATGATCTCCTTCACCAGCCGATGGCGCACGACGTCCGACTCGGTGAGGTATACGAAGTCGATTCCCTCGACAGCCCGGAGGATGTGCTCGATCTCCAGCAATCCCGAGTCCTCGGGTCGCGGGAGGTCGATCTGCGTCACGTCGCCGGTGATCACCGTCCTCGAGTTCAGGCCAAGGCGAGTGAGGAACATCTTCATTTGCGCCGTGGTTGCGTTCTGAGCCTCGTCCAGGATCAGAAAGGCGTCCGACAGAGTGCGCCCCCGCATGTACGCCAGAGGCGCTATCTCGATCGTGTGCTCCTCGATCGCGCGGCGCATCCGGTCCGTCGGAAGCATGTCCTCGAGCGCGTCGTATAGCGGACGCAGATACGGATCCACCTTGTCCCTGATGTCGCCGGGGAGGAACCCGAGCGCCTCGCCGGCCTCGACCGCCGGGCGGGTCAGAATGATGCGGCGGACGCGCTTCCGGGCCAGAGCATCCACGGCCATCGCGACACCGAGATAGGTCTTCCCCGTTCCGGCTGGTCCGATGCCCACCACGATGTCGTTCTGCCGAATAGCCGAGAGGTAGTCCTTCTGCCCTTTAGATTTAGGTCGAATTACCTTACGTGCTCCGGGAAGTGCAACGACCTCTTCCTCGGCGTCCGCCACCGGCGCGAGTGGCTCGCTCTCGGATTCGGCAAAGAAACGCTCCACGTCCGCCAGATCAAAAGAGCGCCTGAGCTGCGCCATGCGGATCATCCGCTGCGCGACCGGCGCGCAGCGCTCGACCGCCTCGACGTCGCCCGACAGGATGAGCTGGTCGTTCCGCAGGATGACCCGCAGGTCACCGAGGCGCGCCAGGGCCTTCAGGTGGACGTCGTTTACCCCGGCCAGGAGCAGCTCATCGGCTCCGTCCGCCGAGAGGCGGTGCTGGATGACCGGTGCGTCCATGGAATCCGGACTCGCCGCACGCGCCTCACTCATCGGCTGTCGCTCCTCCCCCGACCAGCTGGATTCCGAGGTCCGTCAGCAGGTCGTCGTCCACCCTAGATGGCGCACCCTCCATCAGCCCCCGGGCGGTAGTGGTCTTCGGAAATGCGATGACGTCCCTGAGAGACGATACGCCCACCATCAGGGCGATCAGTCGATCGAGGCCCAGCGCGAAGCCCCCGTGCGGCGGCACGCCGTATCGGAACGCCTCGAGAAGGAAGCCGAACCTGGAATCCACCTGTTCCGGGGTCATACCGAGGACTTCGAGTATCGCCCTCTGAAGGGACGGCTCGTGACACCTGATGCTGCCGCTGGCCAGCTCCGTTCCATTCAGGACCAGGTCGTACGCCCGCGACACGACGGACAACGGATCCGCCGACAGCTCCTCCGGCGTCACGTCCACGGGCATGGTGAACGGGTGGTGGCTGGCGGCCGCAGCGCCGGTCTCGGGATCGAGCTCGAACAGGGGAAAGTCCGTGACCCACAGCCACTCGTCGCGGTCCGACATGGCACCGAGCGCGGCGGCCAGCTCGCGGCGCAGTACGTCCAGGGCCGGTGAGCTTTCCGCGTCTGAACCGGCCACCAGGACGAGCAGGTCGCCGGTTTCCAGTCCGTGGTCCGACCGGAGGATCGGGCCCGCCTCCTGGTCCACGGCCCGCGCCGCCGGGCCCGAGAAAGAGTCTTCTCCGCACTTCAGCCACAGGGCTCCCCTGGCGCCCGCGCCGCGTGCCGTCTCGTTGATCGCGTCGAGCCGCGACCGGGACAGCGACGCCCCGCCGGGCACCTCGATC
>CAZRRU010000047.1:0-5778 GCA_964602635.1 uncultured Gemmatimonadota bacterium
AGAGCGCCCAGTCGGAGCCAGGGCGCCTCCCGCCTTGCCGCTTGCCGCCCGCGCCCGATGCGCGGACATTAGAGACACCCCCCAGCGCCACTCCAACCGAGAGCCGGCGATGGAAGCCTACGCGCCCGTCCGAGATGTCACCGTCGATCCCGACACGCTGCTTGCCGCGAAGCGCACACTCGTTCTGAACGGGGCCCTCGCCGGCGACGAGTCCCTGGAACCCGTCGAAGAGGCGCTGCTCGAGCTGCTCCGGGACGCGAGGGCCGAGATCCGAGGCTACTCGATGCGCGACGTTCCGCTGGCGCACTGCCAGGGGTGCTTCGAGTGCTGGACGACTTCACCCGGCCTGTGTAAGACCGACGGGGATGCGGGCCGCGAGATCGCCGCCGCCATGGTCCGGAGCGACCTGATGGTGATTCTCACGCCGATCACCTTCGGCGGCTATTCCTCGGAGATCAAGAAGGCGATGGACCGGGTGATCTGCGTCGTGCTGCCTTTCTTCCGACGCGTCGAGGGCGAAGTGCACCACAGGCGGCGATACCGGAAGTACCCGGCCCTGGCGGCCATCGGCGTGCTGGGGGCTCCGGACGAGGAGGAAGAGCGGATCTTCCGGACTCTCGTCGAGCGGAACGCCCTCAACCTGGCCAGCCCCGTGACCGCGGTGTGCGTGCTGCCGGCAGGCGCTCAACCGGAAGCGGTTCGAAACCACCTCGCGGCGGACCTCGAACCCGTGCTCGCGCATGTGGCCCGGAGGGTCGCGTGAGCGCCCGGGCCGTGCTCCTCGTGGGGAGCGCCCGCCCGCAAGGCACCGGAAACTCGGAGGCTCTGGGGAGCTACCTGCTGGCGCGGCTGGCCGAGGGCGGCATGGAGAGCGACGTCTTCCACGTGCACCGGTGCCAGCGCCCGGAAAAGGAGCAAACCCTCTTCGAGGCGGTGGGCGAGGCCGACCTGTTCATCCTCTCGACGCCCCTGTACGTGGACGCCCTGCCGTACCTGGTCACCCGGTTCTGCGAGCGGATGGCCGCGCACCGGGCGGAAGTGCCGGCCGAGGCGAAGGAGCCGGAGGTCCGGTTCGTGGCCCTGGTGAACTGCGGGTTCCCGGAGGTCGTGCACACCTACACCGCGCTCGACATGTGCCGGGTCTTCGCAAGGCAGGCGGGCTTCGCCTGGCAAGGCGGACTGGGACTCGGGGGAGGGGAGGCGATCGGGGGGCGATCGCTCGAAGAGGTGGGCGGCATGATGCGTAACGTGCGCACCGGACTGGACCTCGCGGCCGACGCGTTGCTCGCCCGCCGGAGCGTTCCCGAGGAAGCGCAGGCGCTGCTGGCCCGACCGATGGTGGGGTCGCGGCTGTACACGGCCCTCGGCGACTTCGGTTGGCTGCGGACGGCCCGCCGCAAGGGCGCGCTGCGGAGGTTGTGGGATCGGCCGCTGGCCTAGGGAAGAAGACGGCCGCCGCAACTCTCTCAGGCGCCGATCACCGTCAGGCCGGACGCTCGCGCCGCCAGTGCCAGCGCCCGGTCGTGCGTCGCGAGGGCCAGGTCTTCTACTCGGGAGTCGCGCCACAGCAGAGCGGTGGCCAGGTGCACCGCATCGAGGGTGCCGAGCGGAGTGGGGAAGGGCTGACCGGCCCGCCGGAGCACGGGCCACGTGGGCTCCACCACTTCCATCTCGGCCGTGAGCCGGTAGACGGCCTCGCGCCGGACTGCGAGGTCTTCCGGAGTCAGGGCATCCCGTGATCGCAGGCGATCCAGGGCCCGCAGGCACTCGACCTCGACGAGAGCGGATCCCACCGCGAGCTCGACCTCCGCCCACTCGGCCAGCCGATCGGGTTGGCCCAGGAGCACGCGCAGAAGCACAGAGGCGTCAAGGTACGCGATCACCGGCTCAGCGCTCCGCCTGGCGCTCTTCGTGCAGCAACTCAAGTACGTCGATCCCGGGTTCCAGCGGTGGGGGAAGGGTAACGTCCTGGATTCGGTTCGCGCCGCCCGACGGGGAACGCACCGTGAGGGGGTCGGCATCTTCGAGAGGGAGGATACGGGCGATTTCCGTCTCCCGGTCCAGGACGGTGATGGACTCTCCGCGCCTTACTCTCCGCAGGTACTCCGACAGGCGGGCTTTGAGTTCCGCCACTCCCACTCGATCATTCATAGTCAGAAGGTGACTAGTAGTGATCATTTAAGCAACCTCGGGCGGAAGGCCTTGCTCTCCGGCGCCGTCCGCAGAGCCTTCATCTCACCAGTCGCACCCCCACTCGGCGCGCGGCGCGGGCCAGCTCCGCATCCAGCGTAAGCAGTGAAGCCCCTGTGTGCCGGGCGACCCACAGGTAGGCGGCGTCATATGCGGTCACGTCGGCCTCCCGGGCCAGACGAGCCAGTTCGGTGGCGGGAACCTCGGCCTCACTGACTCCCAACTGCTGATACAGGTCGAGGGCGGCGAGCAGCGCATCGCCCTGGTCGGGATAGACGCGACGCTTCTTCCGGCACACACTCGCCAGTTCGTATCGGATCAGGGAGGGCGCGAACAGGCTGGCGCCTTCGAGCCGCTCTGCTACCCGCTCCGCCTCGGGCTCTCCGAACAGGAGGGCTCCGAGGGCAGAGGCATCGACGACCTCAGCGTTCATTCCGATCCCGCCGGATCGTGTCTACTGCTTCGGGGTCGGTGCGGAGACCGAGCTCCCGCACGCGTGCCAGCACCGCGGCCGGCGACAGGGGGTGGTTCTCATCCAGCGCCTGTTCGAGGATCGCCATCAGCTCTCCCTGCATTGAGCGATGCGAGGCCGTGGCTCGCTCCCGGAGCCGCTCGGCCAGGTGATCGGGGACGTTCTTGATCGAAAGATTCACGGGCACGGTCATCGCTCCTTCAACTGATGTGGTTCTAATATGGAGCTAATATAGAACCAATCCAGAGGAATGGCCACGTTGCAGGCGTCGAAAAGGCTCTGACAGTTCCAGGAAGATATCTTCCCAGAAATGATGAGGCCGATTCAAAGGTACCCCCGAACGGCCTCCACCTTGCTCCGCACCGGCCCGAGCCGCGATCTTCGGCCCATGTCAGAGCCCCACGGATACCAGCGACTCTTCGCCGAGCTGAAGCGCCGACGCGTGTTCCGCGTGGCCGCTGTCTACGGCGCGACCGCGTTCGTTGTCGTTCAGGTAGCGGACGTGCTCCAGGAAGCCCTGCTCCTCCCGGGGGCTTTCCTCACCGGGGTGGCGGTGCTGGCGCTCCTCGGCTTCCCGATCGCGATCGTGCTGGCCTGGGCCTACGAGCGGACCGCGGAGGGCGTGGTGCGGACTGAGACCGCCACCACCCAGGAGCTCGCCGACATCGTGGCGCAGCCGGCGTCGAGGCACTGGCCCTCCGGGCTCCTGGCGCTGGTGGGCATCCTCGCGCTCGCGGCCGCCGCCTGGCTCACTCTCGTGCGGGATCCGTCTGCGGCGGGCCAGACCGGGGCCGACACCGGTGGGACACCGCCTGCGGCCGCCGATGTCTCCCGCCAGGCCGTGGCCGTTCTCCCGTTCGCCGACCTCGCGGGCACCGACGAGAGCCGGGCCTTCGCGCTCGGACTGCATGACGACCTGATGACCCAGCTCACGCAGGTGCCTGATCTGAAGGTCACCTCGCGCACTTCGGTGATGGCCTACGAGGACCAGAGCCGGCCCGTCGCCGAAATCGCCCGTGAGCTGGGCGTGGGATCGATCGTCGAGGGAGGGGTGCGGACCTCCGGCGGGCGGGTGCGGCTCAACGTGCAGCTCATCGATCCCGCGACGGACGAGCACCTGTGGGCGCAGACGTACGATGAAGAACTGACGGCCGAGACCGTGTTCGAGATCCAGGGAGAGATCGCGCGCGCCGTGGCCACGGCGCTCGAGGCGGAGCTCTCGCAGGAAGCGGACGCGGCGTTGGGCACCGTGCTGACCGAGAACATGGAGGCATGGAACGCCTTCCACGAAGGCAAGCTGCTCGAGGAGCGGTCCCAGGAGCCCGAGTCGGAGCGGGCCACCGTCGCCGCGTTCCAGCGGGCCGTCGAGCTGGATCCCGAGTTCGTTGCTGCCTGGGCGCGCCTCGTCCGGGCCCAGGTCTGGCTTCTCCGACGCGGGCTGGAGACCGACACGCTGCCGGCCCGGCGGAGCCTCGACGCGCTACAGGCACTGGAGCCCGGCGGGGCCGACGCCCTGTACGCCGAGGGTGTGTACCACTACTACGGACGGGGCGACTACCAGGCAGCGCTGGCGGCCCTGCAGGCGGCTCTGCGGGTCCGGCCGAACGATCCCGAGATCATGCAGCACGCGGGCTGGGTGCTGCGCCGGGTCGGGCGCTGGGGCGAGGCCATGGAGCTGATCGACCGGGCGATCCAGCTCGACCCGCGCAATCCGACCCTTCTGTGGAACCAGGGCCTCAACAACTACCGGCTCCGCCGCTTCGGCACCGGGAGTCGCCAGTTCGAGATGGCGCTCGACCTGGATCCCGGTGGTCCGATCGTCGGGGCGTTCATCACGGAGGTCCGGCTGTTCAGCGAGGGAGACTCGGCCGCTGCCCGCCGGACGCTCGAGGCGGGACGGGGACTCGAGGCGGAGGGACAGCGCGATGCGCTCGCGTACTGGCTGGCCTACATGGCCCGCGACTACGACCGGGCGATCGAGCTGGCGCTCGGCCTGACCGGCGAACCGGCCGTCGTGCTCACATCATCCACGATCCGCAGATCCCACTCCCGCGCCATGCGCCTGGCGCTCGCCTACCGGATGTCAGGGGACGATGAAGCCGCGCGCATGTGGGCCGACTCGGCGGTGGCCGAGGCCACCGCGGCGCTTTCCGAGCGGCCGGATCCCGTGCCGTGGGACCGGTTCGGGGTGGCCGCGGCGGCACACGCGTATCTTGGGACGAGCCTCGCCCTGCGCGGCGGGCCGGGCGATGCCGAAGAGGCCGTGCGGCAGGCCGAGGAGGCCGTGCGCCTGTACGGCTACGACCGCGATTCGCAGGACTCCGACACGTTCGACTGGCTGCTCGTGCGCACGTATGTGCACGCGGACCGGCCGGATGAGGCGATCAAGGCCATGGAGGAGCTGCTGTCGCGGCCCAGCGTATTCGGGTTCGGCGACCTGAAGCTGGATCCGCTGTACGACGAGTTGCGCGAAGATCCGCGGTTCGAAGGACTGATCCGCAAGGCCGAGCCCCAGATCGAGTGGTACGGGCGGGCGGAAGGGAAACCGGCGTCCCGGCTCCCGGCTCAGTCGTCCCGGAAGACCTTCGCCAGGTCGACTTCGCCCACGATCTGCCCCTCCAGCCGCACGGGGACGTTTCCGCGGAAACGTTCGGACGAAGCCTCCCGCGCGGCTCCGGGCCCGGACTCGCCGCCGAAGGTCCACACCTCGACGGCCCGAGCCTCGGGATCCACGATCCAGTACTGGGCAACACCCTGCCGCTCGTAGAGCTTTCTCTTGATGCCGCGGTCGCGGTGCGCCGTGGTGGGCGAGAGAATCTCGATCACCAGATCCGGAGCGCCCTGAATATCAGACTCGGTGATGATGGCCCGCCGGGCGGAGGAGACGAAGACGATGTCGGGCTGCACGCCCTCTCCCGTGTCCGGGAACTCCACCCCGATCGGAGCGTGCACGACGATTCCGTGCCCCGGCCTCTCGAGAAGCTCGAGCAAAGCCTGCTCGAGGCGCTGAGAGATCCGCTGGTGCCGAAACGAAGGCGCGGGCGTCACGTACAGCTCCCCCTCGATCGCCTCGTGGCGATGGCCATCGTCCGGGAGCTGTTGGACGTCCTGCCAGG
>CAZRRU010000048.1:0-6566 GCA_964602635.1 uncultured Gemmatimonadota bacterium
ACTTTACATCGTTTATGAAGCCGTCCATGGCCATGTTTCCCCTCCGCATCCCTTCCAGTTCTACAGACTGCCCGATCGCCTCACACGCTCACGTGTGTCTCAACCACTCACTTGCGCGAGCTCGACCTCGACCTGCTTCACGTCCTCATCCGTAATGTGGCCATCGAACAGGTGGATGGTGCGCTCGGCATAGGCTGAGTACCGCGGATCATGTGTGACCATGAGGATGGTCGATCCCTCGGCATGGAGGCCTCTGAGCAGATTCATCACGGCTTCGCCATTCGTGGAATCGAGATTCCCCGTCGGCTCGTCGGCCAGGAGGATCAGGGGATCGCCGACCACCGCTCTTGCCGCTGCGACCCTCTGCCGCTGACCACCTGAGAGCTGCGAAGGGTAGTGATCCATGCGGTGGCTCATGTCGACGCGCTCCAGCGCCCGAATCGCCTTCTGCTTGCGCTCGGCCGCCTCGACTCCGCCATAGATCAGCGGCAGCTCGACATTCTCGAATACGGTGAGGTCGCCGATCAGGTTGAAGGCCTGGAAGATGAACCCGATGTGCTTGTTCCGTACCCGGGCGCGCTCGGAGGCGGTGAGACCGGATACCGGCTCGCCGTCCAGCCAGTAGCTGCCCTCCGTCGGGGTGTCCAGCAAGCCGATCAGCGACAGCAGGGTCGATTTTCCGCACCCCGATGGTCCCATAACCTCGGCGAATTCACCTTCACGGATATCCAGGTGGATGTCCTCGAGGGCGTGTGTCTCCATGTCTTCCGTGAAAAAGATCTTCTGAATCCCTTCCAGCCGGATCAACGGATTGCCATTCTCCATTTCCCCACTCTCCCCTGCTGACGACGCACCCTGCGTCGAGGTTGCCTGCTACCTGATCCGGACCCGGTCCATGTCGTCGTACCGGGACATGTCCGACAGGATGATGACGTCGCCCTCCTGCAGGCCCGCCAACACTTCGATCTGGTTCACCGAGCTTCGGCCCAGCTGAACGCTGACCCGTTCCGCGGCGTTTCCATCTTCGGTCACGCGGAACAACGCGACCGTGCTCTGGCTCTGCCCGTACGTGGGTCGGCCTGCATACAGCACGTCGCTCAGCCGTTCGAGCTCGATCGTGCCTTCGACGTTGAGGTCCGGCCTGGCTCCCGCCGGCATGTCACCGTCGAGAGATACCTCCACCAGAACCGAGCCTCCCTGGACATTCGGGTCCACGCGGCGAACCCGCCCGGGGATCGTGTCCCGGCGGGTGTCCACCCAGGCCGCCTGGCCCACCTGGACGTCGCGCGCCTGGGTCTGTGGAATTCTCAGCTCTGCCTTCAGTCGGTCGGGTTGGGCGACGCGGGCCAGGGTGGTCCCCGACTGCACCCACTGCCCGATGTCGAGATCGAAGTCCTGCAGCACGCCATCGGCGCCGGCCACGACCTGCATGCTGCCGGCGCGCTCCTGGTAGTACCGGTGAATGTTGGCCAGTCGAGCTACCTGGTCGCGTTGCACCGCGAGTCGCTCGTCGATCGTCGAATTCAACAGATCGAGGCGGGCCTGCTCGGTGCGCAGCCGCTCCTCGAGCGCGTCTGCCTTATCCTGGGCATTCCGGTGCTCGTTCTCCGACACCCACTCGTTGTCCACCATCTCGTCGAACGCATCCGCTTCCCGGCGGGCCTCCAGGGAGGCGGCCCGCGCGTCGGCCACGGCAGCCTCCTGCGAGAGAATTCCGGTGCCGAGCGTCTGGCGGAGCGTGACGAGCGTCGCCCGGGCCGCGGTCCACTGCTGCTCCGCCTCGAGCACCTGGAGCTCGACGTCGGGATTCGACAGGACTACGAGGACATCGCTCGCCGAGACCGTCTGTCCCGGCTCGAAGTGCACGGATTCCACCCGTCCGGCCGTCACGGCGGCTACGAACTGCACGTGTTCAGGAACGAGAGTGCCTGAGCCACGCACCTCGCGGACCATCTCTCCACGCGCGACCGTGCCCTGCACGATGACGTTACGGTCTACAGTTGGCGCAGCGGGCTCGAGTTGAGAGAACAGGTAAGCGGACACGAGAACGGCCAGCACGCCGATCCCGATGTAAGTATTGCGCTTCCGGTTTCCCTTCGGCTGTCGCTTGATGTCCATGGCGGACACGCGGGAGCCGGGTGCGCCCTGCCCGACACTGTCGGAGTCGGACGAGGAGCCTCGGTTGGTCTTACCGTGCTTGATCGAGAGACGCGGTCGCGCGTCCTGGCCGGTCACGTTGGTACGTGCTGACCGGGCCTTGTCCATGGCCATGTTCCCTCCACCCAAAGCCCCCACCGTCCCACGACCACCGACGTGAGCCCAGCAGTGGTTCCATTGAGTCCCAACCGCACCTACGGGACCCGAAGCGTGGAAGTTTCGGAGCGAACGCCTTGTCCACGGCACGTGTTACACAGATGGCGCAGAGGTCCAGGTGGATCGAGGTGAAGCGCGGACGCCAGGCCTGATCCTCCACCGACGCGGGAAGCTCAAATGAAGCTGTTGATGCCCCGGCCGTTCTCGTTCATCCCAGGAATCCTCGCGTTGTTCCTGCTCGTCGCCTGTTCGGACTCCGGGCCCACCGGTCCCGCGGACGACTCCAACGTCTTCGGCGGACCGGACAACCCGGCCCGTGACGGCAGCTACACGGAGGCGATCGTCAGCGAGAACGGCATCGCTTCGCTGGAGCCAATGGTGATCGGTGGGGTGGAGCAGTGGATTCTGATCCGCGGCTACGACGTGTCCAACCCGGTTCTCGTGTTTCTGCACGGGGGGCCGGCCAGTCCGGCGATGCCCTATGCCAGGTTCTCGTTCGGCGGGCTGGAGCGACACTTCACCGTCGTTTCATGGGACCAACGGGGGTGTGGTAAATCCTACCACGAAGGACTCAGTTCCGCGTCGATCACCTTCGACCAGTTGGTCTCGGATACGCACGAGTTGATCGAGCTGATGCGGGCCCGCTTCGGGGTCCAGAAGGTCTACCTGATGGGGCTCTCCTTTGGGTCGCTCCTGGGAACGATCACGGCTCGGGACCACCCTGACCTGCTCCACGCGTACATCGGAGTCGGCCAGGCGGTCAACGTCGAGCGTGGCATCCCGGTGGCCCACGCTGCCGCCATGGCCCGGGCGATCGAGCTGGGACGTGATGATGCGATCGCCTCGTTGTCTACCATCCAGGTGGATCCCATCGACTGGGACCAGGTAGGGCTGTTGTACGACTGGCTCGGGGAGCTGGGGCTGGGCGACATCCACGACGCGTCGCTGCTCCCCGGGTTCGCCCAGGAGGCGGGTCCGCTCACGGAGTACACGGCGGCAAACGTGGCCAACGAGGGCGCCTGGCGGGAGCTCTACGCCTTTTCACCGCTCTGGGCGGATGAGACCTGGCTCCGCACGCTGAACATTCTGGAGCTGGTCCCGCGTCTCGAGGTGCCGGTGTACTTCCTGGCTGGACGATACGACTACAAGACCCCCTCGTTTCTGGTCGAGGAGTACCTGAACGCGCTGGATGCGCCCCCTGGCAAGCGAATGTTCTGGTTCGAGAACTCCGCGCACGTCCCGTTCATCGAGGAGAGGTCGGTCTTCAATACGGTGATGATCGACACGATCCTGGCGGAGACGCAGTAATCCTGCCGGAGATGCAAATCCGGAGCCGTTAACCCGTCCGCCTCAGCTACTGGACCGTGTAGCCTCTGCCCTGGAGACAGACGCCGGCAGCCCGCTTGAACTCATCCACGGCCGCCTGGCTCTGCGCCTCGGCCTGCACCGCACCCACCTGGGCGGCCTGGGCTTCAGCGCCCTTCTTGGCCCGGCGCCCACCGATTCCGCCGGCCACCGCACCGATCGCGGCTCCTGTCCCGGCATCGCCGGCGATCGCGCCGATCGCGACGCCCGCGAGCGCCCCGCGGGCCGCACCCGCGACCGCGGCACCTTGCGTGGCGTCGGCCGCCTGCTGCTGCGCGGCGTCGGCCGCCGCCTGGGTGTCTACCTCACCCGCCTGGAGCACCATGCCGGTCTGAGATTCGGCCCACTGCGTGCACGCCGCCTCATCCGCCTGCTGCTGCTCGGGGCTCTGGCCTTCGGCGGGGTAGATGAACATGCCGATACTGGAAAGCGTCACCGTGGACGACTGCTGCTGCTGAACGGCTACCTGGGCCGCTGCATGGTGCGCCGATCCGAGAATCAGGACGGCGGGGATCAGATACCTGCGCATGACACGCTCCTTGGGACTGCGGTCTAAATTCCGTGTTTCCTGGATCATCACTTGGCGATCGACTGGTGGACGTGCACGGCGCGCCACGTACCGTTGTCGCGGACGAAGATGAGCGTGTGTCCCATGCCGACCGGCTCGGAGGTCCAGCCGGCATTGTCGGTGTACGTTCCCTCGCTCGTCGCCGTGACGACGGCTACGTCGGGCGACAGGAGGCGTATCCGCTTCTCGAGGATCGTCTGTGTCTGGCCCTCGATACCGGAATACGTGTCCTCGAAAGCCTCCCGGATCGTCTCGAGTCCGCTGAGCCAGAGGTCGCCCGTAATGAACGTGAATTCCCGGCTCTCGGAGACCATCGCCAGGACACGATCGACGTCGGCGTCCCGGGAGCCTTCCATGGCCACATCGAGCAGCGCGTCGATGGCGGCGATCGCCTCGGGATCCTCGGGATTGAATTCAGCAGGCTGGCTGCACGCTGCCAGCAGCAGGGCGCCGGCGGCCACGGTCATCAATGAAATGCGCATCATTCCTTCCTTCTTCGAGCGGATCTGTGTCGAAACGCGGTTCGGCGACCTCGGCCCCGATCCCCGATCTGAAATGGTACGGGGGCGGGGCGCGCACGGAAATACTACTTTGGTTGAACCCGCCGCAGTGCTGCTCTTCCCCGGATCCGAGCCTGCCGTGGACACAGGCAGGCGAGCCCGCAATCTTGTTTATCCCGGATAGCCGATAGCTCGATTCAACCATACCCAACAGGCCGAACGAGCCTTCTCAGGGGGACCAATGAAAGCAGCCCTCGGCAGAATAGCGGTCGTCTCTGCAGTATTGCTGGCGGCATCCGTCCACGTGGCGGCGGCCCAGAGTTCCGCGGCCGATGATGACGACCCCGGTTGGGGGTTCGTGGTCGCTCCGTATCTCCTGTTTCCGCACATGAACGGGCAGACGTCCGTACGCGGGAATCCCGTGGACGTGGACATCGGGCCTGGCGATATCTTCGACAACCTCGACTTCGGAGCGATGCTGTACCTGGAGGCGGCCAACCGGGACTGGGCCATCACGCTCGACGGTCTCTATATGAACCTCGGAGCAAAGGGGACGACCCCGGTTACGGAGCGTGACGCTGAAGTAGACATGAAGCAGCTGGGCATCACGGCCTCCGGCATGTGGCGTGTCGAATCGTTCGCCGAGATCGGGATCGGCGGCCGCTTCAACTCGATCGAAGGCGGACTCATCGTCGCACCCGGGGACATAGTTCTTCCCGGCCTCGACGTCTCGGACACCCAATCCTGGTTTGACCCGCTGATCGTGCTGCGTTTCACGGCGCCGCTGGAGAGCAGCTGGAAGCTGGGGATCCGTGGTGATGTCGGGGGCTTCGGAATGGGTTCCGACATCACCTGGCAGGTCTTCCCGTTCGTCGGCTATCGCTTCAGCAACCTGTTCGAGATCTCGGGCGGCTACCGGGCCCTGGGAATGAAATACGATACGGGGAGCGGAGACGACTACTTCCTGTACGATATGGTCATCTTTGGGCCGCAACTCGGCCTGGTGTTTCACTTCTGAGGGATGGTCGGCCCGGAAGGCGCGAAGTCGCTCGGCGGCGACCTCGACTCCCTCGGTCCGGATGACCTGTACGATCTCCTCCTCACTCAGTACGGACTGCTGTGCGCAGGCTCCGAGGGGGGGAGTCGTGGTGCGGGCATTCGTCTGTGAGACAGCAGGAGCGAGGGGTTGGTTGCGCTCCGGGTTCTACGAGCCGCTGAAGGCGAACGTCCAGACGACCGTGGCGTTCCCGCGATCCGGGCACAGCGCGGACAGGCTGGTCTCGAACGACAGGGTACCCTCGGAGTAGGAACCGGTATACGAATCGTCGGCTGACAGGAGGGTACAGCCCGTCGATTCCTCGAACGCGGGCCCGCCGCCACCGGATGCACCCAGCACCACTGTCACCGCTCCATCCTCCGTGACCACACCCGTGACGAAGCCAGTCGCGTCTTCGCAGTCCTCGCCGGCGAACTGGGAGAACGTGCCCTCGAAGACCCGCCCCGAGTGCTCGGTGACCGTGACCTCTCCCGGGCAGACCTGGATGGCCGGCTCGAGTCCTGGTTCTTCCTCCGTGATCGTCCACGTTCCGTCATACGTGCCGACGAGGTTCGGGCCGATGGGCCCTGTCGTATCGTCGCCGCATGCGGCGAGGGCGATCGTGCCAACCGTGAACAGAGCAAGCGCACGTCGCATATGCCGACCTTGATGCTGGAATTCATCAACAGACTGCCTGCATCCTGCACTTCAGGAATACAGGTTCACCTTTCTCCGTGTTCCTCTGCCTCCCGACAAGGTACGGGCGACGCGATCAGGATCTACA
>CAZRRU010000049.1:0-3730 GCA_964602635.1 uncultured Gemmatimonadota bacterium
CGTCGGAGACAGATCGATCTCGAACCGACCCACGTGGACCGGGGGGATCTTGAGAGGCGCGAGGCTGATCGTAGCCGGGCCGATCTCGAGACTCTCGGAGTCCACGATGTGGTGGATCATCGTCTCGGTGCCCCACTCCTCTGCGTGCTCGCCCTCCCCGGCATGCTGGTCGTCCGCGCCGAC
The DNA here is from genome assembly GCA_964602635.1 of uncultured Gemmatimonadota bacterium. Classification (GTDB taxonomy): domain Bacteria; phylum Gemmatimonadota; class Gemmatimonadetes; order Palauibacterales; family Palauibacteraceae; genus Benthicola. The sequence continues at coordinate 184 of CAZRRU010000049.1, forward strand.
CTCCGCCCCTGCGGCGTGAGACGTATCGGCGGTCTGCTCGATCGCCGCCGGAGCGTGGTCCGCTTCCTGAGCGGCGTGCTCCTGCGGAGCGCCGAGCGCGACGCCGAACAGCGTGATTGCCAGTCCTGCGATCATCCGTGTTCCCGATCTATGTGCAGGTTCCTCAAGAACCCCTTACTCGCGAATTGCCGGGTCCGCCGTCGTCACGGCCAGCCAGCCCGCCTCCAGGAGGAGGAAGACGACCAGCGCCATTCCGTAGGCGACCATCAGCACCCGGGTTGGCGCGCCGGCCAGCGCCGCCAGCGCCCATACCAGGATACCGGTTCCGAAACGGCCTGCGATACCGGTGATCCAGATGCGCGTGACAGGATCGCCACTCGCCAGTCGGCCCGCCAGAAGCCAGAACGAAATCGCCTGTACGATCCAGGCCGTTCCCGCGCCGAGCACCACTGGAAGGGCCGGGTATCCTCCGGCGATCGCCGCCACCGAGGCGGCGCCGGCCACAGCCATTGTGGCCCACAGGTACCCGGCGCGCTTCAACTCGACCGTCCGTCCGGGTCGCGCTCGTCCGCACCGCCGAGCTCGTCGCTCCGGTCCAGGACCAGGTGCCTGTACATGCTGTAGAAGCCCGCCCCGAAGCCGATGAAAGTACCGAGTAGCACGAAGAGCGGCCCCGTGTGGAACCGCTCGTCCAGGATCGACCCAATCCAGGCGAAGAGCGCCGTCGCGATGCCGAGCGAGAGCCCGTATCCGCCGAACCGTCCGACGTCGGCAAGCGTCCCGCCCGGGCGGTCTCCGTCGTTCAACGACACGGCACTGCTCGCCTCCCGGTTACGGCCGCCGCGACTATACCCGCCTGTGAAAATATCCGCAAGATTGAGCGCTTGACGGGCGCCCCGAGTATTATCTAGCCTCGTCGGGCGGACGTGGCGGACTCCGTCCGGCACGGGACTCACCGGAGGCGAACATTGACGAGCAGCGGGGGAACGGGGATGGTGGCGAGTGGGAGTGACGTCGAGCTGTTGCAGGAGCTTGCCGAGGCGCGCAGTGACCTCGAGCGGCAGGTGGGCCGGCGCATCGTGGGGCAGAAGGAAATCGTCGAGAAACTCCTGATCGCCCTGCTGGCCGGAGGACACGCGCTCGTCGTAGGCGTTCCCGGCCTCGCGAAGACCACTCTGATCTCGACCCTGGCTGAGACGCTTCAACTCCGATTCAGTCGAATCCAGTTCACACCCGACCTCATGCCGTCGGACATCACCGGGACGGAAGTGCTGGAGGAGGATGCCGAGACCGGGCGCCGGATCTTCCAATTCGTGCCGGGCCCGGTGTTCGCCAACGTCATCCTGGCCGACGAGATCAACCGGACGCCTCCCAAGACACAGGCCGCGCTCCTGCAGGCGATGCAGGAGCTGTCCGTCACCGTCGGAAACGACACCTTCTCCATCGACCCTCCTTTTTTCGTGCTTGCCACACAGAACCCGATCGAGCACGAGGGCACCTACCCTCTGCCCGAGGCGCAGCTCGATCGTTTCATGCTGGAGCTGCGCATCACGTATCCGTCGTTCGAGGAAGAGAGAGAGGTCGCATCGGTTACGACTTCCGAGGCCTCCCCGGCGATCGACCCCGTGATCAGCGGGGAGCGCCTGCGCCAGTTCCAGTCGCTGGTGCGCCGGGTGCCGGTCCCGCCATCGGTCGTGGACTACGCGGTGCGGCTCGCCCGCAGCACCCGGCCCGACGACCCCGGGGCGCCGGCCTTCGTGCGGGAGATGGTTGCCTGGGGCGCGGGTCCTCGCGCCTCCCAGTACCTGGTCCTCGGTTGCAAGGCGAGAGCCGCGCTCCAGGGACGGCCGGCTCCCAACCTGGACGACGTGGAGGCGATCGCACCCGAGGTCCTGCGACACAGGATCGTCCCCGGCTTCGAAGCGGAAGCCGCCGGGCGCACGCCCGACGATCTGGTAGCGGACCTGATCGCGTCCGTCGGGGCCTGAGGGTGCGGAAGCTGCCATGACCGGCCTGATCCTGGTACTGGCCCTCCTCATCGCCCTGTCGGGTTTCTTCTCCGGCAGCGAAATCGCCCTGTTCTCGATTCCGGACACGCGGGCCGAGGGGCTGGCCGACGAGGGACGACGGGGCGCCAGGGCGCTCGTAAGGTTGAAGTCCAACCCGGACCGTCTCCTGATCACCCTTCTGATCGGAAACAACGTCGCGAACATCGGTGCCGCTTCCGTGGCCACGTATGCAGCGACCGAGGCGTTCGGGTCGGCCGGGGTCGGCATCGCGACCGGCGGGATGACGCTGCTCGTGCTGTTCTTCGGCGAGATCGTTCCCAAGAGCTTCGCCGCGGCGAATGCCGAGAAGATCTCGCTCGCCATCGCGCCTCTGTTCCTCGGTCTCTCGAAGGCTCTGGCCGTGCTGGTCGTGCCGCTGGAGGCTCTAACCCGCTCCGTCCTGCCCTCGAGCGAGGGGATCATCCCGACCGTCACCGAGGCCGAGATCCGGGCGCTCACCGAGATCGGGCACGAAGTCGGCGAGATCGACCCGCACGAGCGCCAGATCATCCAGCAGGCGTTCAAGCTCGACACCACGCAGGCGTGGGAGGTCATGACGCCGCGCGTGGGGATCTTTGCATGGCCCGCCGATCGGGCTCTCTCGGAGATCGCTTCCGAGCTTCAGACGGTTTCCTTCAGCCGCATTCCCGTCTACGGAGACTCGCTGGATGAGGTCACGGGGATTCTGTACGTGCGGGATGCGTACCAGGCCCTGGTCTCCGGGCAGCGGGACGTCAAGCTCGGGTGGCTGGCGCGCGAGGCCATGTTCGTTCCCGCGACCGTGGTGCTCAGCCAGCTGCTGGCCGAGTTCCAGGCCAGGCGGATCCACGCGTGCATCGTGGTGGACGAGCACGGAGGCACGGACGGCCTGGTCACGCTCGAGGACATCCTCGAGGAGCTGGTGGGAGAGATCGTGGACGAGACGGACGTCCCGACCGAGCCTTTCAAGCGCGTGGGGAAGGACACGATCGTGGTCGAGGGCGGCGTGGACCTGCGCGAGATCAATCACTTCTTCAACTGTTCGCTGCCGGTGCTGGAGCACCGGTCGCTGAACGGCTACCTCATGCAGGTGTTCGGCCGGGTTCCCGATCCCCAGGAATCGGCCGAGGTGGAGGGCCTGCGGATCGACGTCATCAGCTCGAGCGACAAGCACGTCACGCGGGCGCGCATCACTCGCATGGCAGGGCTTGCCGGCGAGGAATCGGCGGACGACTCCGGGCAGGGCGGCGCCACGTAGAAGGATGCCGGCTCGACCCTATCACACCGCCCCGAACAGAGTGTCGCTGTACCACCTCACGAGCGCTTCGCCGAACAGGAAGGCAATGGCCGCTCCCAACCCGAGGAACACGCCGAACGGCACTTCCTTCTTCGTCTTCAGACTCAGGGGAGCGAACACGAGCGTCCCGGCGAGGGCCCCGAGAAAAATCGTGAGCATCGCCCCCGCGGGCCCCAGGAAGGCACCGACCATGGCCATCATCTTGATGTCCCCACCCCCCATG
>CAZRRU010000050.1:0-32660 GCA_964602635.1 uncultured Gemmatimonadota bacterium
GCGGCGACGAGTACGCCGCCTCGAAGGGCGTCCAGCCAGATGGCGATCCGGTGGCGCTGCTCGAGGAGACCCGGATCCGCGGCCAGGTCGCTGTCAGGGCTCATGATTCGCTCGTTGAGGCGCCGCCGGACGTAGATCGTCACCGTACCGACCCACCCCAGCCCCCATCCGATGGCCACGGCTACCAGAAGGGCGCCGATTGCTTGACCGCCGGAAGCGGCCCACGCGGCTCCCGCCACCAGACTCGCCGGCCCCGTGTCCGGGTACTTCGCCGCTCCAAACGGCGGGTGCTGCAGGGCAGAGATCTCGAGCACCAGCCCGACGAGCATGCCGGCCATCGGATTCCCGAAGAGCCAACCGCCGATCGTTGCCGATACGATGGGGCGAGACACCATGACCTGGGGCCAGGACACCGAGTCCATTGCCAGCCCGGCCCCCGCCAGGACGGCCAGGATCCATGTTCCGGGGCCCAGATACAATTCACTCCAGGACATCGATCAGACTCTCCAGATCGACTTCCCGGCCAGCCGGAAGGTCCCGGGCCGACACCCCGATCGAAGCCTTCTGTATCGCCTCGAGATCCTCCGCCTCCCTCTGTCCGAGATGGACGTAGGTCAGGACTCTCCGTCTGTCTTCCGCGGCGTGGAGACCTCCCAGATTCACCCGTCGGTCCAAGAGCAAGCCCGCGTCCGCCAGGGATCTCATTTCCGCCGTGCCACGAGTCAATAAGGCCCCACGAGCCGCGCGGGCGTCCAGCTCTCCGAAGAGATCTATCGCCTGTTCGACCGAAACGAACTCCGCCGTCGTTCCCTCAGGGAGTCCAGCACTGTAGAGGTCCCTCTCCCACTCGCTCTCGGCCAGCTCGTCATCGACGATCACGTAGAGCTCGATGCCCAACCGCATACCCCACCCCACGATCACCTGTCCGTGAAGCAGGCGTTCATCGATGCGAAACAGGACCAGGGTCACAGACAGAGATCCGGAAGGTGAGCGATCGCGCCGGCCCGCCCCTTTTCGACCACGCGCTCCGACAGCTGTGCCAAGTCCATGTCACGGTGAAACACGAAGTCGAGGAGCATGGGCAGATTGACGCCCGACACTACTGGCATACGCCCGCCATCACGGGCCACGAGGCGCGCGGCATGGGAACAGCTTCCGCTGGCGAGATCTACGAAGACGAGTGCCGGCTCCGCGCCGACTGCATCACGAATTCGGGCCATCAGCAACTCCGGCGAGCAGCCCTCGTTGCTGATCGGCTTCAGGGCCCCCTCGACGCCGGAAATGGACTCGACCGTCTCGACGAGGCATCGGGCCAGGTTGCCGTGTGCGACCACGACTCCCCGAACCTCACTCATAGTCCTCCTCGAGATAGTCCCTCACCGGCTGCATCAGCAGACGAAGATTCTGCTCGAACATCCGCGCGCTATCGACACCAGCGTACCGCAGGAGGTGGTTCATCGCGACGACTTCGGCGATCACGGTGATGTTCTTCCCCGGGTTGAGAGGAATGACCACTCGCGGAATCGAAGTCCCCAGTATTTCGGTCGTGTCGCGCTCGAGCCCGGTCCGATCATAGGTGACGTTCTCCTGCCAGTGCTCCAGTTGCACCACCACCTCGATCCGCTTCTGCTGGCGCACCGCGCGAACCCCGAAGAGCGCTCTTACGTCGATGATTCCGATTCCTCGAATCTCCATGTGGTGCTGCTGATGCTCGTGCGCCTGTCCGATCAGCACATCGAGCCCGCGACGCCTCACCAGGACCACGTCGTCGGCGACGAGCCTGTGGCCTCGTTCTACGAGGTCGAGAACGCATTCGCTCTTACCGATTCCACTGGCCCCGACGAAAAGCAGGCCGACTCCGTACACATCCGCGACGGATCCGTGAATGGCCGTAGTGGGGGCAAACTCCTCGTCCAGAAACGGCTTGATGCGCCGGTAGAACTCACCCGTCTTGAGATTCGACTTCAGAACCGGTACGGACCGCTCCTCCGCGAGACTCAAGAGCTCCGTCGGGGGCTCCAGGCCCTTGGTCACGAACACGACCGGCACCTCACCGCCGAGGAATCCGTCGAGTACGTCCTTTCTGGCCCCGTCCTCCAGGGACCTCAGGAACATGATCTCGGTCTCTCCCAGCACCTGCATTCGACGACTCGGGAATCGATCCGTGAATCCGGCCAGCACCAGTCCTGGACTGGATATGTCCGAACTGGTGATCTCTTTGGAGAGCCCCGCATCCCCCGCGACCAGCTCCAGGTCCAGGCTCTTCTGTCGCTGCTCAAGAAGATCTGAGACGTGCAGGACGCTCACGACTCCGTGGTCTCCGCGGCGCCCACCTGGAACTCCGGAGCGGCCTTGCGATCGCGCACCTTCTCGCGACGGCTCTTGAGCTGTCGGGACAATTTCTCGTAAAGCTGATCCACGGCAGTACGGAAATCTCCTGCCTGTGCCCCGGCGTGGACGCCAGTGCCGCGCCGAATACTGACGTTGGCCTCGGCCAGGCAGCGTTTCTTCTCTTCCGACAGGGTCACTTCGATGCGGGAGACGTTGTCATCAAACCGGGCGAGCCGGTTGAATCGATCCTCCATGTGCTCTCTCAGGCTCTCCGCGATTTCCACGTGCCTTCCAGAGATGATGATGTGCATCGAATCCCTCCTCTAGCGTGAAGCTGACATCCGCAAGATATCCTCCAACCCCTCTGTCGTCGCCTCCCAGGTGAACCGCCCGGCGTGCTCCGCCGCCCGGGCTCCCAACCTGTCCCGCAGGTTCCGGTCCTCGACGAGTCGACGCAGCGCCCAGGTCCAGGCTTCCACGTCGTCGTGCGGAACCAGGAAACCCGTCTGGCCATCGAGAACCGACTCCCGGAGACCCGGTGAATCACTGGCGACCGACGGAGTACCACAAGCCGCAGCCTCGACGTTGGTGATGCCCCACCCTTCCTTCGGAGACGGATAAACGTTGACCCAGGCAGACCGGAGGATTCTGACCTTTTCCTCCTCTGAAACGAACCCTCGAAAAGCTACTCGGTTCCCCAACGCGAGCTCACTCGCCACGCGTTCGAGCCGAGCCTTGTCGTCACCCTGACCGACCACGAGGAAGTCTACCTCGATTCCTTCCTCCCGCAGCCCGGCCACGGCCCTCAGGACCAGGTCGATTCCCTTGTAGCGCCGCAATCTTCCAACGTATGCGATCGTCGGACCAGACGCGCGATCGGCAGCGGATCCCGGAGTGAATACGCTGTGGTCGATTCCGGGGTAGCTGACGTGGATCCGGTCTCGCGGAAACCCCCGACCCTCCAGATCCGAAGCCGTGCTATCCGATATGACCACGAAGTCCCGGTTCCTGTAGGCGGCCGGCATCAGCCGTTCCGCCACCCACACCGTCGCCGCCACCGGCAAGCTCTCCTGCTGGAACGCCGTAGATCCGAACAAGTGAGGCACGAGCCCGACCACCGGCATATTCGCCCAGAACGGCGTGAAAAGCGGAAGTTTGTTGATATCCTCCACCAGGACGTCGAACGGTTCCTGTCCCGCCGTAACCGCTCGAAGGCCCTCACGGACGTGGAGCGGAAAGGTGTAGCGACTACCCCTACGGACCACTCGCATCCCATCCACCACAGCCTCGGCAGGCGAGCCGTCCCATCCGGAGACCAGCAGCGACACGTCGTGTCCCTGTGAAGCCAGTCTCCCGAAGATCTCATGCAGGTGCACTTCGGCGCCCCCTGCCTCGGGGTTCAGCCGGTCCTGCCAGTTGACGACCAGAATGCGCACGGTAATCCGGTCGCTTCAGGAGCGTGAGATCTGTCGCCCTACGGCGTCGAGCACGCCGTTGACGAACCCCGGACTGTCGTCACTGCCGTACCGCTCCGCCAGGCGGATGGCCTCGTGGATCGCGACACGGTGCGGAACATCCTCCATCGCCATCATCTCGACCGTGCTGATCCGCAGGATGTTTCGGTCGATCGCGGAGAGGCGATCCAGCCTCCAGTTCGGCATGCTCGCCTCTATACGCCTGTCGCATTCGGGTAGATCAAGATCCAACGCCGAGAGCAATTGGTCGATATAGGGACGATAGCGAGGGCTGACGTTTCTTCCCTGCAGCGCCTGTCGGGCCCATTCGCGGATCGATCCGTCGCCCGCCATGTCCCAACCATACATGACCTGGAGCACCCAACTTCGAGCCCTGGACCTGGGATTCACCGACCTCATTCGAGCCGCGCGACGAGATCGCACATGTGAAGCACCGCGAGCGCGGCCTCCTCGCCCTTGTCCCCCTTCTCCCCCCCCGCCCGCGCCAGGGCCTGATCTCCGTCATCGGTGGTCAGCAGTCCGAAACCGACTGGCACGCCCGATTCGCGGGCGAGCGCCTCGAGACCCACGGTCGCGCCCATGGACACGTACTCGAAATGCGCGGTCTCACCCCGGATCACGCATCCCAGCGCCAGAATTCCGTCGTAGGCAGCTTGCGCCAGAGCCAGACGGACTCCCAGAGGCAACTCCCACGCGCCCGGTACGTGCAGTACGTCGATGTCGCCAGGCAGAACGCCCGAGGATTCGAGACACCGCCGCGCACCCTCTTCGAGGCGGCGCGTGACCGGCTCGTTGAAGCGACTCACGACCAGGCAGAGCCGAAGGCCCTGCCTCCGCGTCGGGCCCTCTGTCGGGGACATCAGGATCCGAGCAGATGGCCCAGCTTGTCTCGCTTGGCCTCGAGGTACTCGTGATTCAGTGCCGTCGCCGTGACCTCCAGAGGGACCCGGTCCGTGATCTCGAGTCCAAAGCCCTCCAGGCCGGTGAGCTTCTTCGGATTGTTGGTCATGGCCCGGATCTGCCTGAGGCCCAGATCGAGGAGGATCTGGGCTCCGATTCCGTAGTTCCGGAGATCGGGCGGGAACCCGAGAATCTCGTTCGCCTCTACCGTGTCGTGTCCCCGGTCCTGCAACTCGTACGCGCGCAGCTTGTTCAGCAGGCCGATGCCACGACCCTCCTGGTCGAGGTAGATGATTACGCCGCATCCTTCCTCCGACACGCGCCGCAGCGCCGCCTCCAACTGCGATCCGCAATCGCAGCGGGCCGAACCGAACACATCTCCCGTCAGACACTTCGAGTGCACGCGAACCAGGACGTCATCCGCTCCCGCCACCTCACCCAGCACGAGCGCGATGTGCTCCCTGTCGTCCACGAGATTCGAATACCCTACCACTCTGAACTCGCCGTACCGGGTCGGGAGCGTCGCCTCCGCGACCCGGCTCACCAGGCGCTCGTTCTTGAGGCGGTAGGAGATGATCTGAGCTACCGTGATGAAGGGCATGCCGTGATCGGCAGAGAAGCTCTCGAGTTCCGGACGCCGGGCCATCGTGCCGTCTTCGTTGAGGATCTCGCAGATCACTCCCGCCGGCGCGAGTCCGGCCAATCGGGCGAGATCCATCGACGCCTCCGTCTGGCCCACCCGCTGCAGAACTCCCCCTACCTTGGCTCGCAGCGGGAAAATGTGCCCGGGACGTATGAGATCGGACGGCTTGGCGTCCTCCGACACGGCCACCTGGATCGTCCGCGCCCTGTCGGCTGCCGAAATGCCCGTCGAGACACCGAGCTCCGGGGTGGCGTCGATCGACACGGTGAAGGCGGTGCCATTGGGATCGTGCCCGCGACCGTCCGACATGAGGGGCAGGTCCAGGCGATCGGCGATCTCGGCCGCCAGCGTCAGGCAGACGAGCCCACGCCCATGCGTCGCCATGAAATTGATGATCTCCGGCGTGACAAGCTCGGCCGCGCACACCAGGTCACCTTCGTTCTCTCGATCCTCGTCATCGGCCACGATCACGAGACCGCCCGTCCGAATGACTTCTATGGCCTCACGAACTTTCTTATCGTCAGAGGACAACACCGTACGACCCCCCTCTGGGTTGAGCGTTCAGACCGTTCCGCCTTCGCGATACGGACGCAGCAGTTGATCCACGTACTTCCCCACGAGGTCCGCCTCCAGGTTCACGCGCGATCCCGCGGCAAGACGACTAACGTTGGTATGATCCCATGTATACGGAATGATCGCCACTTCCGCGACGTCCTGAAAGAGCCGGTTCACCGTGAGACTGATACCATCCATGGCGATCGAGCCGTATAGCACCGTGAGACGGGCTATTTCTTCCGGCATCTGGAACCGGAGGAACACCGTTTCTCCCGCCTTCTCGACCTCGACCATCACGCCGACACCGTCGACGTGCCCCTGCACGAGGTGTCCTCCCATTGGCTCGCCGGCGCGGATGGCCCTTTCCAGATTGGCGTCCCGGCCCGCCACGAACTCGCCGAGCGTGGTCCGCGAGAGTGTGGTGCGCACTGATTCGAACGTGAATTCCTCACCCCCGATGTCGAAGACGGTGTGGCAGACACCATCGATCGACAAGCTGTCCCCCTCCGCCAGGGCGCCGGCAAGCTCCGGCGCACTGAGGCGGAATCTGACCCCTTCGTCGAACTCCTCTCGACGGATCACGCGTCCCATCGTCTCTACCAACCCGGTGAACATCAGGCAGCCTCCGTTAGCACTTCGCGTGCTCGTCGGTCCTCCAGCTCGAGGAGAGTGTCCTCTCCCAGTGCACCGCGCCGCACGACGCTCCAGTCGAACGAACCCTCGTCCACGACGGATCCGATGAAGGGGACTCCCTGTGGACCGAGGACGATGGGCGCATAGATCAAGTACTGTCTGCGGACCAGATCGTCGGCAAGCAGGCTAGCGGCCAGCCTACCTCCCCCTTCCGCTATGATGGAGCGGAGCCCACGCTCGCCCAGATCCTGTAACACCGCACCCAGAGCCAGGCCTTCGCCGGCCCCCGGCACCGCTACCACCTCCACTCCCAGTTTCTCCAGCGGCGTTCTGCGCCCGGCCGGTACGCTCTCCCGACAGAACACCACCACGGGAGCTTCGTCCACGGAACCGGCCAACCGGCAGTCGGGAGATAGCTCCAGCCCAGGATCGAGGACTACCCGCGTCGGGGGCAGCCGCGGGCCCGGAGCCAGACGAACCGTGAGCAGGGGGTCGTCCACCACGGCCGTTCTCCCACCGACCATGATCGCGTCGTGGCCAGCCCTGAGCCGATGAACGAATTCCGCAGCCTGCGGCCCCGTGATGTCCGTGCGCATGCCCGCGCGCGCAGAGATTCGACCGTCCAGCGACAGTCCGAGTTTCAGGGACACCCAGGGACCGAAGCCCAGCCTGTCCCAGATGAACGGCCCGTTGAGGCGGGCCGCCGCAGCGGCTCGAACTCCGCCGACGACTTCGAGACCCGCCCCCGTGAGCCACTCGCCCCCCCCTGCTGCGAGCCGATCAGGGTCCCTGCACGCGTACACGACACGACGGATTCCTGCCTGTTGGATCGCCTGGGTGCACGGGGGCGTCGCACCGTGGTGCGCACACGGCTCCAGATTGACGTACAGGGTCGCGCCAGCCGCACCCTCGCCCGCCTGTTCTAGCGCTACGACCTCGGCATGCCTGGTGCCATAGCGGGCGTGGAAGCCTTCTCCGATCACACGATCTCCGGACACGACCACCGCACCCACCAGCGGATTGGGGGATACGTGCCCCCAACCCTCGAGCGCGAGCGTGAGAGCTCGATCCATGAAGGCCCCGTCCGATCCCTCCGGACCGTCTCCTGTCATACCGTCCGCTCCAGGATCACTCGACCGCCTCCGACCGTGACTTCGCCGCATACGAAAGCGTCCACCCCCACGCACCCGAGCTCCCGGAGGACACTCTCGGCCTCAGAGGCCGACACGACCACGATCATGCCTACGCCCATGTTGAAGGTCCCGTACAGATCCTCCGCCTCCAATCCGCTTTCGCGCGCGAGCAGGTCGAATACCGGCCCCGGCGCCCAAGCCGATATATCGACACGGGCATCGCAGTCAGCCGGCAGAACCCTCGAGAGATTGCCCGGAATGCCTCCCCCCGTGATGTGGGCGATGGCCCGGATCGCGCCTCTCTCACACGGGACGGTGAGAGGGGCCAGATAGGATCGATGGACCCTGAGCAGGACGTCGGCGACCGACTCGTCCGCTCCCGGGTACACGTCCTCGATGTCGAGCCCCAGCCGGTCGAACAGGATGGCGCGTGCGAGGCTATAGCCGTTCGTGTGCAGACCGGAGGAAGGAAGCGCGATCAGTACATCTCCAGCCGAAACTGCCAGCCGCCCGGGAACCGGCAGGCCGACGCGGCCGACGATGAAGCCGGCGAGATCGTAATCTCCCGGATCGTACACGCCCGGCATCTCTGCCGTTTCTCCGCCCAACAGGGCGCAGTTGTTCGCACGACACCCGCGTGCGATACCGGAGATGACGTCGTATGCCACGTCCGCCTCGAGGCGTCCACAGGCGAAGTAGTCGAGGAACACCAGCGGCACCGCGCCCTCGGCTAGGATATCATTTACGCAGTGGTTGACCAGGTCCTCTCCGACGGTGTCGTGTCGCCCGGCCATCCTGGCAACCAGCACCTTGGTCCCCACCCCGTCCGCGCTCGCGACCAGCTCCGGGTCGCCCTGGAGCTTGAAACGACCGCCGAAGGAGCCGAACGCACCTCGAACCTTATCCGATCGGGTGGAGGCGACGAGATCGGCAAGGCGTCTGGTGAGACTCTCAGCGGCCGCGATATCCACACCCGCGTCCGCATAGCTGAACTGATCCTGTCCGGACTTCACTCGCTCTCTCTTTCGAGCCTCTCCGGCGCCGAGATCCCGAGCAGTCTGAGGCCCGACCCCAGGGTAAGCTGGACGGACCGCGCCAGGGCCAGTCGGGCAGGACGGCTCGGCCCGTCGGCCAACACCCGGCGCTCCGGGTCCAGGTTCCCTTCGTGGTACCAGGCGTTTACGAGGCCGGCCAGCTCTTCGAGGTAGTTGCAGATCTGGTACGGTGCCCTCGAGCGGGCCGCCGCTCGCACCCGCTCTGGAAACCGCAGCACCGCCAAGAGCACCTGGCGCTCGGTTCCGGAATCGAGCAGAGACAGATCGTCATCGCTTGGACTGATCTCCTCCGGATCTACCTGTCCTCGTCGGAACACGCTGCACATCCGAGCGTGAGCGTACTGTACCTTGTACACCGGATTCGCATCGGAAGTGTCCAGGGCGAGGTCGAGGTCGAAGGTCATCGGCACTTCCGCGCGGCGCATGAGGAAGAAGTAGCGAGCCACGTCCGGTCCGGTCTCCTCGACGAGATCACGCAGGGTCACGAACTGTCCGGCACGCTTCGACATCCTCACTTCCTGTCCACCCCGCATGACCGTCACGAGCTGAATCAACAGGACCTCGAGGAAGCCGTCCACCAGGCCCAGGGAACTCAACGCCGCTTGCATACGGGGAACGTGCCCGTGGTGGTCCGCACCCCACACATCGATGGCCCTGTCGAACCCACGCGACGCCTTGTCGAGGTGATAGGCGATATCGGAAACGAAGTACGTGTGTGATCCGTCGCTCTTGACCAGGACCCTGTCCTTCTCGTCGCCCAGATCCGCTGTCCGGAACCAGAGAGCTCCGTCGTCCCGATACGCCCTCCCGGAGAGGGTGAGGCGTTCGAGCAGGTCCTCCACGTCACCGGCCGAGAACAGTGACGACTCGTCGAACCACCCATCCATGCGCACGCCAAACTCGGCCAGGTCTCTTTTCTGCTCCGCCTTCAGCAGCGCGGCCGCCCGCTCTCTGAACAGGCGCAGGCGAGCCGGACGATCCATCGCCGAGAGCTCGACATCTCCGTGTTCTTCGGCCAGGCCTCTAGCGATATCCCGGATGTAGTCTCCCTGGTAGCCCCCCTGAGGCATTTCCAGGTCCTCCCCTGCCTCCTGTCGCCATCGGGTGTCAACCGACTCGCCGAGCAGCTCGATCTGCCGCCCGGCGTCGTTGACGTAGAACTCCCGGGTCACCTCGTGTCCGGTCCACTCCAGCAGGGAGGCCGAGGCATCCCCGATCGCCGCGCCCCTTCCGTGCGCCACGTGAAGCGGACCCGTGGGATTGGCCGATACGAACTCCACGTTGTACCGCAGCGGTTCTTCCGCCGCTGAGCGGCCCCAGCCTGGTCCCTGCTGCAGGACCGATCGAAGACCGTCCCGCAACACCCCGTGGGACAAACTGAAATTGAGAAAGCCGGGTCCCGCCACCACCGGCGCTGAAATCCCGGTCGCCGAGAGATCCACCCGTTCCGCGAGCTCTGCCGCGAGGTCTCTTGGCGGACGGCCCAATCGCCCCGACAGCACCAGGGCAGCGTTTGATGCGAAATCACCGTGCGAGGGGTCCGCCGGCTGGTCCACCTGTGGCAGAAAATCTTCCGGGGCGCCCATGGCGAGGGCTGCCTCCCGGAGAGCTTGGGCGAGGGCTCGGGCAGGAGCGCTTCGGATGTCAGTCGCCGCCATCTTGGCTGCCCTTCCCTGATTCGCCCGCGCCGGCACCGCTGGAGCCCTTCTCGCGGGAGTCCTTCGTCTCGCCTCGGGCGCCGCTCCGATAGTCGGTGGCGTAGAAGCCGGGTCCCTTGAAGACGAGCCCTCCCCCGCTGGAAATGAGGCGCCTGACCTTCCCACCGCATTCAGGGCACTGCGTTAACGGATCTTCATTGATCCCCTGGAACCTCTCGAACGCATGGCTGCAGTCCCTACACTCGTACTCGTACGTCGGCATGAGTTCCTTTCCGCTGCGATCCCGGCTCAAACAGGCCGGTACGTACCCCACAACTGCTCCAGGCGATGACTGATCTCGCCCAGGGTGGCCCTGACTTTGACCGCTTCGATCATGGCAGGCAAGAGGTTTGCTCCCTCCGCCGCCACCCGCGTTACTTCGTCCAACGTCCGGTCGACGACGGTCGAATCGCGCGCTTCACGAACCTCCTCGAGGCGCCGTTGCTGCGATCTCTGCAAGTCGGCGAAATCGGGGTGCGTCAAAGAGATCGCCGACTCGTCATCCTGGTACACGTTCACCCCCACCACGCGCGCGCCACCGCCCTCGACTTCGAGTTGCCACGCGTAGGCGGATCGGTGGATCTCCTCCGTCATGAAGGGGACCGCGGCGGCGGCCCCTCCCGCCTGCTCGATGTTCTCCAGATAGCCTCGCGCGAGCTCTTCGAGCTGGTCCGTGAGGCTCTCCACGTAGTACGAGCCCGCGAGCGGGTCCACCGTGTCCCGGATTCCCGATTCTTCTGCCAGAACCTGCTGCGTTCGGAGGGCCAGTCGCGCCGCTTCGGCTCCGGGCAGCGCCAGAGCCTCGTCGAAACTGTTGGTATGCAAGGACTGAGTCCCTCCCAGGACCGCCGCCAGGGCCTGGATGGTCACTCGAACCACGTTGTTCAGTGGTTGCTGCGCGGTAAGAGTGGACCCGCCTGTCTGGGTGTGGAACCGGAGGCGACAACTGCGGTCCGAACCGCCGAATTCCTCGCGCATGAGCCGTGCCCACAGTCTCCTCGCGGCCCTGAACTTCGCGGCTTCCTCGAACAGGTTGTTGTGGGCGGCAAAGAAGAAACTCAGCCGGGGTGCGAACTGATCCACCGACAGCCCACCGGCGATCGCACACCGGACGTATTCCAGGCCATTGGCAAGCGTGAAGGCGATCTCCTGGGCGGCCGTGGCCCCCGCCTCGCGCATGTGATAGCCGCTGATCGAGATGCTGTTCCAGCGGGGCAGTTCTTGGGAGCAGTAGGCGAAGATGTCCGTAACGAGGCGAAGACTCGGCTCGATCGGGGAGATGTACGTGCCCCGAGCGATGAACTCTTTGAGCATGTCGTTCTGAACGGTCCCGGAGAGACTTGACCGCGGCACGCCCTTTCCGTCCGCCACGGCCACGTACATGGCAAGCAGAATGGCCGCCGTCGAGTTGATGGTCATGGACGTCGATACGCGCTCCAGCGGAATGTCCGAAAAGAGCCGCTCCAGGTCGTCGAGCGTGTCGATCGCCACGCCTACACGGCCGACCTCCCCTTCGGCCCGAGGGTCGTCCGAGTCCATCCCCATCTGCGTCGGCAGATCGAACGCTACGGACAAACCCGTCTGTCCGGAGTCGAGCAGATAGCGGAAGCGCTCGTTCGTTTCCTCTGCCGTGCCGAAACCCGCGTATTGCCTCATCGTCCACGGGCGGCCCCGGTACATGTCGGTGTATACTCCGCGTGTGAACGGCCACTGACCGGGTTCTCCCGGCCCCGAGCCCCGTGTTCCATCCCCCGAGTCGTAGACGCGATGGATGTGGATGCCCGAGGTCGTGCGCGGGCCCGTCTCATCGGACATGGCTCACCTCTGCTCCAGTCTCAGCAGCACCGTATCTCGCTCGACGGCCTGGCCGGGCCTCACTTCTATCGACTCCACGCGCCCGGGGGCGGCCGCCCGCAACTCGTTCTCCATCTTCATCGCCTCCATGACCACGAGCCCGTCCCCCTTTTCCACCTCCTGGCCTTCGACCACCTCGATTCGAACGATGAGTCCGGGCATCGGAGCCACGAGGTCACGGCGGGTCTCCACCGGAGCGACATGGGAGGCGAGCTCCCGGATGTGTCGTGTCCGCTCGTCCTCGACTACGACCTCGAACAGTCTCCCCTCCAATTCGATCACCCAGCAGGATTCCCGGCGGCGGGCGAACAGGGAGAGCGATCTGCCATCCAGGCGCAAGTGCTGGCGATCCGAGCCGGGCAGAGTCGAAATGTCAGCGTGCAGCGCCTCGCCGTCCACGGTCAGGCCGGAATCGCCGATGACCACTTCCCGAGTGCCGTCGCCGATGTGCGCGAAGTAGCGAATGGCCCTGTCCGAGCTCACGATCTCCTCCGATTGCTCAGCGTCGGTGCATCCACGCGATCGTCTCCACATGTGCAGTCTGCGGAAAGGCATCGAACGGCTGCACTTCCGCGAGATCCCAGGCAGCCTCCAGCCTTCCCAGGTCCCGGGCCAACGTCGCCGGATCGCAACTCACGTAAGCCAGACGACCCGCGGATCCGGAGACCAGAGCCTCGGCCACGCGACGAGACAGCCCCCCGCGGGGCGGGTTCACGACGATCAGGTCGGCCGGGAGGAGGCCGTCGATTCTGCTTTCTACCCGCGCGGCCTCCACGTCCAGATGAACACCCGACTGGGACGCCGCCCTCCTGCATGCCGAGACGGCGCGTCGGGAGACCTCGCACGCCGTGACCTGGGCCCCACGCCTCGCCCACCGAATGGCGCGCGCCCCGACTCCGGCATACAGATCCAGAACGCGCTGTCCGACCAGATCTCCGACCCGCTCTTCCAGCCAGCGATCCATCTGGGCCGACACTTCGCGGTTCACCTGGAGGAACACGCCAGCGGGGAGATCGAACTCGATGTCCTGCCAGCGATCCCTCAAGGTCTGTGAACCAGCCAGACACCGGGGAGGGCGGCCGGGGAGGGCCTGGTGGCCGGCGACCACTTCGGGCACTCGCTCGACCAGGGTGCGGCAAGTATCGGGACGCAGGGCCTCTCCACCGAGAAACAAGAGGTCCACCGCCCCGTCGCTCGCCGCCCGAAGCGTCAGGCGCGCGTTCGGACCGCAGGGTGGATCGCAGATTCCCCGCTTCCAAGCCTCCCGGACCGCGCACCACGCTGACCGGATCGGAGCTTCGGCGAGAAGGCACTCCGCTACATCGGCTACGGCCGCTGGATCGTCCATCCTCCGGTAGCCTGCGAGTACGCTACCCGCCTTCGTTCCGAAGGAGAACGTGACGCGATTCCGATACCCGAACTCGCTCGGCGCGCCGACCAGATCGGGCACTGTAGCGGTGAAGCCGCCGATCCGACTGAGAGCCTCCTGAACCAGGCCCTGCTTGACCTGCCGCTGTCCGGATGGCCCCAGGTGCTGGAGACGACAGCCGCCGCATTCATCGTACGCCGGGCAGGGAGGCGCTCGCCGTCCCGTCCCGCGCGTGACGAACTCGCGGACGCGTCCTTTCGCCCAGCGTGGCTTGGCCTGGACGATCTCCACCCTGACCACATCCCCCGGCGCGGTGCTTGGAACGAAGACGACCCGACCGGACTCTTCCCTGCCCACTCCATCACCACCGGCGGCAATTCGCTCCACCTCGATCACCGTCGTACCCCGCTCCACAGCCTCGGCCGGGACTGCCGTTCGATCCGTCCCCATCACCCCGCTCATTCGATCGACCTGAATTGGCGGCGCCACTCGCTGATCTCAGCACCCCGATCTTCGAGCCGGTGTCCCGGAACGAGAACGGGGCCCCCGTTTCGCGCCCGGTGCTCGAGCAGCGTCGCGGCGACCGAGGCGGCCCAGGCGTGCCAGTCGTCCTCTGCCACCTCTAGCAATTCGGGGTGCCGATCCACGTATCGGACGGAAATGTTCCCGGCCTTGAAGTCCGACTCGTCCAGCACGGCCAGATGAAACGGTTGTGTGGTACGGATTCCCTCGATCTGGAGCTCCCGCAGCGCCCGTCGCATCCTCAGAATGGCTTGATCCCGGGTCGGAGCGTGGACGATCAGCTTGCCGAGCAGCGGATCGTAGTGAAGACCGACCTCGGAGTGCTCGATGATGCCTCCGTCCCAGCGCACTCCTGGTCCGCACGGCACCTCGAGCGCCTGCACCCTGCCACTGGAAGGGAGGAAGCTGTTGAAAGGATCCTCGCCGCTGATCCGACACTCGATGGAATGTCCGACCGGCCAGTCGGCACGCGTTTCAACCGATAGGGGCAGGCCCGCGGCCACGCGGATCTGCTCCCGGACCAGATCCACCCCCGTGACGAACTCGGTCACCGGGTGCTCGACCTGGATGCGCGTATTCATCTCGAGGAAGTAGAACTCCCCCCCCTGATACAGGAATTCGACGGTTCCTGCCCCTACATACTCGACTGCTTCTGCCGCCGCGACGGCCACGTCGCCCATGCGGCGGCGCAGGTCCGCGTCAACCGCCGGGGAGGGAGACTCCTCGATCAGCTTCTGGTGCCGCCGCTGTATCGAGCACTCCCGTTCACCGAGGTGGATCACCCTGCCGTGGGCATCCGCCAGCACCTGGATTTCGATATGACGGGGGTCGGCAAGGTACTTCTCCAGGTAGACCCTGGAGTCGCCGAACGCCTGACCCGCCTCCCGGCTCGCCGCCGTGAGCGCTCGCGGAAGATCGGCGGCCGAGTCGATCACGCGCATTCCTTTTCCGCCCCCTCCTGCGGCCGCCTTGAGCAGAACCGGCCAGCCGATCCGGTCCCCCTCGCGCTCCCCCTGCTCCACGCTGTGGATGGCCTCCGAGCCGGGTATGACCGGAACTCCAGCCTCGATCATTCTCGCTCGAGCCGCCGTCTTATCTCCCATCTCGGCGATCGCTTCGGGAGACGGCCCTACGAAAACGAGTCCCGCCTCTGCCACGCTCCGGGCGAACGCCGGGCTTTCAGCCATGAAACCGTAGCCGGGGTGTATGGCCTGGGCCCCCGTCTCCAGGGCAGCGCGAACGATCACTTCTGACCGCAAGTAGCTCTCTGAGGCGGGCGACGGCCCTATCGCTACGGCTTCCCCAGCGATGAGGACGTGCGGCGACAGCCGATCCGCGTCCGAATACACGGCAACGGTGCGAACTCCCATTTCCTGACACGCCCGAATCACCCGAACGGCTATCTCGCCCCGATTGGCTATGAGGATCTTATCGAACACGACGGGACCTCACAGGGGAATATTGCCGTGCTTCCGTGGCGGGTTCCGCTGTCGCTTGTTGCGAAGTAGCTCCAGCCCCGAAACGAGTCGTGCCCGGGTCTCGCGCGGATCGATGACGTCATCGAGAAAGCCCCGTTTCGCGGCCAGGTACGGGTGCGCGAACCGCTCCCGGAATTCGCTTTCCAATTCCGAGATGCGGGCTTCACGGTCGGCGGCGTCGGCCAACTCCCGCCGATACAATATCTCCACCGCGCCCTTCGGCCCCATGACGGCCAGCTCAGCCGTCGGCCAGGCGAAGTTCAGATCGCCCCGGATGTGCTTGGAGGACATCACGTCGTAGGCCCCACCATAGGCCTTCCGCGTAATTACCGTGAGCTTCGGAACCGTGCTCTCGCAATACGCGTACAGGAGTTTGGCTCCGTGCTGGATGATGCCCCCGTGCTCTTGCGCCACGCCCGGCAGAAAGCCCGGCACGTCCTCGAAAGTGACGAGAGGCAGGTTGAAAGCGTCGCAGAACCGAACGAACCGAGCCCCCTTACGGCTGGCGTCGATGTCCAGCACGCCCGCCAGCACCGCCGGCTGGTTCGCGAGGATTCCGACCGGGAAGCCCCCCAGGCGAGCGAACCCTACGAGCAGATTGCGGGCGAAGCCGGAGTGAACTTCCAGAAAGTCGCCCTCGTCCACGATCCGGCCGATCACATCATGCATATCGTAGGGCTGCGCGGGAAGATCGGGAATCACATCCAGCAGCTCTTCGTCAGCCCTACCCGGAGGATCCTCGGAGTCGTGCACGGGAGGGTCTTCCGAGTTGTTGGAAGGGAGGAATCCGAGCAGGCGCCTTACGGCCTGAAGGCTCTCGATCTCAGTCGCGTGCGAAAAATGCGCTACCCCGGAGCGAGTGCTGTGCACTCCCGCACCGCCCAGTTCCTCGAAAGTCACGTCCTCGTGTGTCACCGTCTTCACCACGTTGGGGCCCGTGACGAACATGTGACTGATCCCCTGAACCATGAACACGAAGTCCGTGATGGCGGGCGAGTACACGGCGCCTCCGGCGCACGCACCCAGGATCACGCTGATCTGCGGGACGACCCCCGAGGCCAACGTGTTGCGCAGAAAGAGCTCCGCGTAGCCGCCGAGGGACGCCACTCCCTCCTGGATCCGGGCGCCCCCGGAATCGTTGAGGCCTACGACGGGAGCACCGTTCTGCGTGGCCAGATCGACGACCTTGCAGATCTTCTCGGCATGTGCCTCCGAGAGAGATCCACCAAACACCGTGAAGTCCTGGCTGAACACGTACACCGTTCGCCCATCGATACGCCCGTACCCAGTGACGACACCATCGCCCGGAATTCGCTGCTCGGCGAGGCCGAAGTCTACGCTACGATGTTCCACGAACCGGTCCAGCTCGACGAAGGACCCGTCGTCGAGCAGTACATCGAGCCGTTCCCTCGCACCGAGCTTCCCCCGTTCGTGCTGTCGCGCCAGTCGTTCCGGTCCCCCACCTTCCAGAGTCCGGCTGCGCAGCTCCTCGAGCTGCCGCAATTTGTCACGCGCGCTCACTGCCTGGCCTCACCTTTCTCCTTTTCCTCTTCCAGCTCCTTGAGGAATTCCTCGAGCTCCCGCTGCTCCTCGGCCCACTGGAGCATCTCTCCCGCGTCCGGGACCCGCAGCTCACCGTCCTCGATGAGGCGCACGAACACTTCGCGCCGGAGTGCTCCAGTCCTGAGGTCCACACTCAAGTCGCCCGTGGCCCCGAGGTGCACGCCCCGCCGAACGGCTCGTCCGATGGAGCCGCGACGGTCCGGCTCTGCCTCGGGGACGCCCGCCAGAATCAGGTTCATCGCGTCGAATCCTAAGGCAGCGAACATATTGTCGGGAAGTGATTTCCGATATGTTGCCTCGTAAGCGGCCTTAAATTCCTGCCACGGCGTGCCCGGGCTCATCTGGTCCAGGTACGTCCCCACGAGTCGGTGGTCAGCGTAGCTCGGTTCGAGCCGCCGGAGCACGGAGGGATCCGACCAGTTAGCGTCGCCTGCCGTTACCCACCGACGCAGGCCGTAGTACACCAGCTGGGGGGCTATCTGTAGCACCGTCCTCGGTCCATCGGAAAACACGATGACGGCCTCGGGCTCCGCCGCCGCCAGGGCCGTGATCTGTACAGCGAACGTCGTGGAGTCCGGGACGTAGGCCTCTGAAGCGAGGACGCTCCCGCCCCAGGCCTCCGCTTCCAGCCGAAGCGCCTGCAACGACCTGGGCGACCAGCCAATCGGGTAGAGCACACCAAAATCACGGAGGCTCAGGTACTCGGCCATCCAGGAGACGACGGCAGTCGCGACGTCAGCCTCCCGGCGGTCCTTGTCCCACAGACTGTAGACGTCGGGCTCGAGCCCCTGCCCGCCCGTCGCCGTCGGGCTGATCAGAAACAGGTCGTCCCTGTCACGACGGATGGCCGCTGACACCAACGCTTCGCTGCGGATGGGGCCGAGTACCGCCACCACGTCTCTCTTCTCCAGAGCCTCGACGTGCTCGATCCCGGTGTCCACGCGCGAGCTGTCATCCAGGACGATCAACTCGACTGCCGGTCGGCTGGGATCCGTCTCGTGTCGCTCCAGGGCGAGCATGGCACCTTCGAGAGCCTGCTCTCCGACCGTCGCGAAGCGGCCCGTCACCGGAAGAACCAGCCCTATCCGAACAGGCTCGTCAGCACTCTCTACCCGCCCGTCGAGCACATCTTCCGCCTTGTCTCGCTCCGCTCCGTCGGGCGACCCCTCCAGTACCTGCTCCGCCAGCATTCGAGCGCTGTCCGGATGGTCCGCGACGGCCAACGCCCGGGCCAACTCCGCACCTACGATCAATCTCGCCTCTTCCCGGGCGTCCGCGCTGTCCAGGAGTTCCCTCAGCTCACTGATCGAGAGTTGCTCAGCGAAACGACGTAACGTCTTTCGGTCTCCACCGTCGAGTTCGAACGGTGCCCGCACGAGAACCTGCGCAGCCCGGTCCTCTGCTCCAACGGAATCCAGGAGGTCCGTGAGGTCCTCGGCGCTTCCGGGATCGAGCTCCTCGATCCCCAGCCAGGCGCTCCACAGTGAATCGGCGATTACAGCCGCACCTCCCCGGTCGCCGTCGTCCAGCGCGGCGCGGGCGTCCTCCAACGGAGCAACGTTCAGAGTTCGCTCCCGCGCGACTTCCGGCTCAGGTGGCTCCGGTTCGGGCGGCGCAAGCGCGCCATGCCCGCTGGCACAACCAGCCGCCATCACCGCCGTCATGAAGACCCACCTGCGCATCCTACCTCCCGTAGATACGACGCAGGGGGCCCGACGCCACTCGCCGGGCCCCCTGCGAGGCAATTGTACTCTCACCGCGGAGAGTCGCCTATCAGGACTTCTTGTCCTCGTCGTCCTCCGCCGGCTTTTCGGCGCCAGAAGCCTCCTCGACTTCGGCTTCGGCTTCTACCGCTGCTTCCTCGACCGCCTCCTCGACTTCGGCTTCGATACCGTCTTCGGAAGGAGCTTCCCCCGAGGCCGCAGTCTCCTCAGAATCCGGGACCGGGTCGGGCTCCGCCGCCTTCGCCGCCGCTCGCTCCTCCACCCCCGGCGCAGCCGTCACGGACAACACGATCCGCCGGTTAATGGGATCGGACTCGAGCACCTTGAGTTCGAGACGGTCGCCCTCCACGAAAAGGTCTGCCGGCTCTCCGAGCTCTTCCTCCACTCCGAGCTGTGAGATCGGGACAAAGCCCTCGACATCATCCCCCAGATCTACGACCAGACCCTTATCGAGAAGGCGGACGACATGTCCTTCAGTATCGGTTCCGGGCTCGAACCGCTGGGCGAGCTCGTACCAGGGATCATCATCGACCTGCTTGAGCCCCAGTGAAATCCGTTTCTGATCCGGGTCGATACTGAGGATCACGACTTCGACTTCCTCGCCCTTTCGCACGACTTCGGAAGGATGCTGCACCCTTCGGGTCCAGCTCATGTCCGAGATGTGCACCAACCCGTCGATACCTAGCTCGACCTCGACGAATGCGCCGAAGGAGGTGAGGTTCCGGACCACCCCCGTGATCTTCGATCCCGGCGGATACTTGGCTGGAAGAGCGAGCCACGGGTCCTCCTCCGTCTGCTTCATACCGAGCGAGATCTTCTTCTCCTCCTCGTCAACACGAAGCACGACGCACTCGATCTCATCGTTGATCGAGGCGAGCTGCGACGGGTGCCGAACGTTGCGCGTCCAGCTCATCTCGGAGATGTGCACGAGACCTTCTACGCCTTTCTCCAACTCGATGAAGGAGCCGTAGTTGGTGATCGAAACCACCCGGCCACGAACCCGGCTGCCCACCGGGTACTTGGCAGCGACATCTTCCCAGGGATACGCCTGCAGCTGCTTGAGACCGAGCGAGATGCGCTCGCGGTCCCAGTCTATGTCGAGGATCTTGACCTCCAGATCGTCCCCGATCTGGCACAGCTCTGACGGATGGCCGATGCGCCCCCACGACATGTCCGTTATGTGCAGGAGACCGTCCATGCCGCCGAGGTCGATGAATGCGCCGAAGTCTGTGATGTTCTTGACGACCCCCGTCCTCACCTGGCCGACCTGGAGCTCCGTCTTGAGCGACTCGCGCTTCGTCGCCCGCTCATCTTCCAGGATCACCCTGCGGCTGACGACGATATTGCGGCGTCGCTTGTTGAGCTTGAGGATCTTGAAGTCGTATTCCTGGCCGATCAGCTCGTCCACGTTCGGGACTCTGCGGAGAGCGATTTGCGATCCAGGCAGGAACGCGTCTACCCCCATCAGGTCCACCGTGACCCCACCCTTGATCTTGCGTTTCAGAATGCCCGGGACGGTGCGATCGTTGTCGTAGGCCTCCTTGATCTTCTCCCAGACTCGAAGGAAGTCCGCCTTCTTCTTCGAGAGGACCACGACCCCTTCCTGGTCTTCCAGGCTTTCGAGGAAGACCTCGACCTCATCGCCGGCCTCGATTGTCTCGGGATCCCGAAACTCCTCGAGGGGGATCAAGCCCTCCGACTTGAATCCGACGTCCAGGATCACCGCCGACTCCGTCTTTCGCAGGACCGTCGCCTTCACGATCTCGCCCTCCGCGATCTCGCTCAGCGTGTCCTCGTACAGAGCCATCATCTCGTCGAATTCTTCGGACGAGTACTCCCCGCCCTCCAGCATGTCCACCGACATTCCTTCGGCCATGCCGTAGGCCAACGTCGTCCAGCCTTCCTCTGGGTCGCTCGACTCGTCGTCCGCGGAAGGTGGGATCGCCGGACTCTCCTCCTCGACGGCTGCAGGCTCGACCGAGATCGTGCCTTCAGAAGATTCGGCGCCTGCTTCGACCGCCGCCTCTTCCTCTGCAGTGGGGGCCTCTGCCTCGACGTCGATGGTCACGTCCGGCTCCTCGGGGATCACTGCGGATTCGTCTGCCGCGAGCTCCTCGAGCGGCTGGCCATCAAGCGGCGGATCGGTCGGGAGAGTGTCGCCCAGTTCTTCAACCGGGCTTTCGTTGGCGGTGACCTGCTCGTCCTTCGTACTCATTCGGTGTGTACCATTCGGGTTTGGCGTCCGCCCCGGATCTCAAAAACAAGCAAGCAGGAAAGCGAAACCGCTCATCCTGCCGTTCGATCCCTCGATGGGCGCGCTCAGGGGTTGAAGTCATGGTTCTCGATAGACGGACAATAGCACAGAAAACTAGATCCGGCTTGGGATTGAGTCAACCAACGGCCGACTCCCGGTCGCGCGCCAACGACACGATGCGACCAACGACCTCAGTGGCGCTCATCTCCGTGGTGTCCATCTCGATCGCATCCGCCGCTCGACGCAGTGGAGCCGCTGCACGACTCGAATCCAGCGTATCTCTGGTAGAAAGCCTGGCGGCTTCTGCGCGCACCGCCTCTTCCGTGGGCTCCCGACCCCGCTCGAGAAGTCGCCGCCGCCCCCGTTCCTCGGCCGACGCGACCAGAAACACCTTCAACTCCGCGTCGGGGAACACCACGGTGCCGATGTCCCGTCCATCGCACACGACGCCACCGCGGCCGCCGGTTGCCTTGATGAGGCTCAGCACTCTATCTCGAACCGCTTGCCGAGCGGATATCTCCGACACCCGGGCCGAGGTTCCCGGGGACACCAGATTGAGCCCGGGATCCGCTCGATCTACAAGGACCCGGTATCCAGAGCCCGCTCTTTCAAGCTCGATCTCCAGCTCCGCCAGATGTTGGTCGAAATCCTCTTCGTCCGAAGGCCAGCCCCCCTCCAGCGCCGCCCATGTGATCGCCCGGTATACGAGGCCGGAGTTGAGATGACAGTACCCGAGAGCCCGTGCCACCCGGGAAGCGGTAGTGCTCTTGCCCGACGCAGCCGGCCCGTCGATCGCGATCGTGATTCCGCTCACCGCGGATCTTCTCCAGTCGTCACCTGCTTCAGAGCCTCCCAGTAGCCCGGGAATGATACATCTACGCATTGGGGATCGTCCACGGTGACGTGACACCCGGGAGCCGCCCCCAGTGCCCCGAACGCCATGGCGATGCGGTGGTCACCCCCGGTGCGAACGGAACCGGCGACCGGCGCATGGGAGCCGTGCACCCTCAGACCGTCAGTCAATTCCTCGCAGCGAACGCCTAGCGTCCTCAGATTGGATGCGAGGAGGGCCAGCCGGTCGCTTTCTTTCACGCGCAGATCTCCCGCCCCGCGGACCACCGATACCCCCTGGGTCCGGCTCGCCAGTACCGCCAGGGCCGGAATCTCATCGACGAGCCGCGGTACGAGCGTTTCTTCTATCGAGAAGGGGAGCAGGGCGGATCCGCTCACCGAGATGTCCCCCGCGGGCTCCCCCGCCTGGACCTCCGTTTGCACCGTCCTCACCTCAGCGCCCATTTCCGACAGAACATTCAGAAACCCGCTTCGCGTCGGGTTCAGCCCTACTCCGCGGAGCGTCAGATCCCTAGCCGACAGCAAGCCTGCCACGACAAGGAAGGCCGCCGAAGAGAGGTCGCCCGGTACGGAGGCAACGAGCGGCTTCAACCGCCCACTCCAGCTGGACGCAGGGAATCGGACGCGCTCGCCCTCCCCTTCCCGCTCCGAAATGATGGGAGCGCCCTGCGATCGGAGGATCCTCTCCGTGTGATCCCGGGGCCGGAGGCGGTCCAGGATCTCGACGTCCGTGCGCGACGTGAGCCCTGCGAGCAAGAGTGCCGCGCGAACCTGGGCAGACGAGATCCGGGGCCGATAGCGCAGGGCACGCAATCCCCCGCTTGCCCGGCCCTCGATTCGAATGGGCAGGCGATCGGGCCCGTCCACATACTGGATCCGAGCGCCCATGGCCTGCAGTGGATACACCACCCGGTCCATCGGTCTGCGACTCAACGACGCGTCGCCGTGCAACTCCGCGTCCACTCCGAGACCCGCCACCAGGCCGGTCAGAAGCCGTGCGGCCGTAGCGCTGTTGCCGCAGTCGAGGCTCGAGGTCGGGGACCGCCACCCCGTCGAGCCCTTGATCGCGACATGACCCGCGCCCCGGTCCTCCACGGCGCCCCCCAGCGCTCTGAGGCACGCGGCGGTGCTCCTTACATCAAGGGATGCGGGCATTCCGGACACGACGGAATCGCCGTCAGCAAGAGCTGCAAGAACCAGGAACCGGTGCGCGATCGATTTGTCCCCCGGGACGCGTATGTCGATCAATCCGAGCTACCCCCCACCGTCTCCTCCCCAAACGGCACTTCCAGGCTCAGTCCGTCCTCGGCCGCCATGGCCCTGCGAATACCCTCCGCTTCCCTAACGAGCCTGTGGGCCTGCTCCGAGTGCCGGGCGCTGAAGTGAGTAAGCAGCAGGCTCCCCACGCCCGCCCGCTCCGCGACGGTCGCCGCCTCTCGTGCGGTCGAGTGCCTGGTCTCTCTCGCTCTCTCGGCCTCCTCCTCCGAGAAAGTGGCCTCGTGAATCAGCAGATTCGCCCCGCGGGCCGCCCTCACCGTCGCTTCACACGGCCGTGTGTCTCCGGAATAGACCATGGTCCGCCCCGGTCGGGTCGGCCCAACCACCTGTGAGGCCTTCACCACGCCCCCGTCATCCACCGGCACATCCTCTCCCCGGTGAAGCTTCCCGAAAGCGGGACCTTCCGGCACTCCGAGTCGGCGGGCCAGGTCCACATCGAAACGGCCGAGTCGGTCGTCTTCGACGAGAGCGAATCCTACGGACGATGGGGTGTGTTCGACCGGAAAGGCCCGAATCTCGAAGCCTTCGTACCGCACCGCTTCCCGGGCCGGAAGTTCTCGAACCGAAACGGAAAACTGCAGCCGATCTCCCCCCAGCTCGACCGTGTCCCGTAGCCGACCCTCGCTGCCCACCCCTCCCCACACCACCAGGTCCTCCTCCCGACCCTGAAGGCTCATGGTCCTCAGGAGACCGGGCAAGCCCAGGTAGTGGTCGGCGTGCAGATGACTGATGAAGATCTCTCGCACACTGAAACCGACGCCGAATCGCATCATCTGGCGCTGGGTCCCCTCGCCGCAATCGAACAGAAACAGCTCCCCTTCCCTCTGGACGGCGATGCCGGA
Source organism: uncultured Gemmatimonadota bacterium (assembly GCA_964602635.1). Lineage (GTDB taxonomy): Bacteria > Gemmatimonadota > Gemmatimonadetes > Palauibacterales > Palauibacteraceae > Benthicola. Next base: position 24,159 of record CAZRRU010000050.1, read on the forward strand.
CACGTTGCGTCGCACCGTGGGACGCGAGGAGGAAGTGCCGAGAAAGGTGATTCGAAGCAAAGTCGGAGTCCGATGCCGTTGAAGCCGCTGCGTGAGTCGCGCAAGCTACATGCAGGCCGCGGAACGTCAACCGGCAGCGCTCGATGTTGGCGATCGGGGCACGGAGAATGCACTGCGAGTCCCGCGTCCGCTGCGTACGTCCGATCCGGGCGTGCGTCCGGTCTATTATGCGCCGTTCAGTTGCACTACGCTTCACCGGGAAGCCCGGCTAGATGAACGAAACCACGGACGGATTCAGGTTGCTGGCTCGGTTGCGCGGCCTCGAGCGGCAGCTTCGCCACCTGCGGGAGGACTGGCGATCCTTTCGAGATCAGCCCTCCCCGGAGACGTTGTCCGATGTCCGCCGGCGCTCTCGTCACTTTTCGGACGCGCTCGAACAGTTGGGCGTCAGTCTGGAGCGGGCTGACGCGTCTTCCGCACCCGAAGTCGCGCGTCCCGGTCCAGGCGAGCCTCCCCGGGATCGCCCTGCTCCCAGAGAGGTCGTGGCAGCCAGCCGGGATCTCGATGCAAAGGTCTGGGAGGCAGCCCGCCGGTGGAAGGACGTCCTCGACGCCGAGGAAACGGAAGACCTGGAGAGCCTGGTTTCAGTGCTCGAGAGCCTTGCCGACCGATCGGCGACATTGATCGTCGCCCTCGGCGGATCGGTCACCGCCAGTCCGGCTGGTCAGACTACTTCGGACATCGAACGTGGAAACCCCGAACTCACGATAGAAGGGCTCGCAGCCGAGCTGGAAGGCATGCTGTGGCGCTTGCAGGCAGATTGGAATCAGGTGCGCCGGGCGCCCAGCACCGACCGGGTGCGCCTCCTGCACGAGAGCTTCCGGGTGGCAGCGGAAGCGGCCGCGGGACTGCGGGAGCTGCGCGGACGGGTTGGAGAGTCACGATTCCGGCGATCGCTCCGTGTCGGTCGCCAGCTTACGGATGGAGTCCATTACCTGCCCTACCGGGACCCGTTCACCGGCGTTTACAACCGGGAGGGCTTCGACGAGCTTGCCGAGGGGGAGCTCAAGCGCTGCCGGAGGTACGGGCGCCGCTTCGGACTGCTCATCCTGGAGATTTCGCCTCCCGACCTCGCCGGGCTGCAGCGCGCGGTGGCGACAGCGCGAGCGGAGCTCCGCGAATACGACCTGATCGCCCGCTACGTTGATGACCTGATCCTGATCGGTGTCCCGGAAGGAGGCCCGGGCGCCACACGAAGGGTGGCCAGCCGCGTCCTGAAGGCCCTGCGGGCCGAGAACATGGGTCCCTGGTTCCGCAGGCTCGCCTATGCGACGCTCCCCGAGGACGGCTCCACCCTCGGAGGCCTGATCGAAGAAGCCCGGACCCGACTTCAGGCGTAGCAGTCGAGGACCTCGCCGGGACCCGCGACCGGAATCGACGTCTCCAGGCTCTGGAGCGCCTCCTCCGCCGCCGTGTCCACATGTTGCAGCGTTTCGGTCTCGATTCGAAGCATGACAGCCTCGTTCCACTCTCGCGCATCTGCACCCGTACCCGCCACCTGGCCGTCCGTCGGAATCAAGTGTCTGCCGAGCCCCGCCAGGTACTCCTCGTACATGCCGATCGGGTCTCGACGGCCCCAGGTCTCGAAGAGTTGCGGGTCCAACATTCGCCTGGCTTCCCGCTCGTCGTGCGTAGCGTGTCCTCCCATCCGGAAGGTCTCGGCCAGTATCATCACGGGCCCCCGCCCGTCACGGCACCTGGCGACCGCCCCCCGCGTCGCTGCATGCACGTCGAGAACGTTGTTCCCGTCCACCGCAAAGGCGGCCATCCCGTACGCGGCCCCCCAACCGGTGAAATCCGCCGCCCGGTGGTGCTGGCGAAGGCCGGTGCCCAGAGCGACCTGGTTGTTCTGAATCACGAACACCACCGGAAGACTCTGAACGGCAGCGAAGTTCAGGGCCTCGTGGACTTCGCCTGTTTTGGTCGATCCGTCCCCTATCCAGGTCATGGCCACCCGGTCCTCGGACCGCAGTTTGAAGGCCAGCGCGTACCCGTTCACCACGGTGGATACCGACCCGACCATGCTGATCGGCGCCACGACTCCCCGGGTAGAGTCGCCGAGATGCAGGTCGCGCCCACGCGTGGGCGCGTCGGTCGTCCCCAGATAGGACTTCAGGACGTCGGCCATCGGAATGCCCATCTCGTGACACGCCCCTGCATTTCGGATCATGGGCGCTACGATATCCCCACCCGGGTGGCGTCTCAGTGCGTGGACTGCTCCGACCGTCACCGCTTCTTCTCCGGTCCCGAGCCACGCCTTCGAGATCACGCCACGCTTGACCCAGCGCTTGAGCGCGATGTCATGAAGACGAAAGCGGAGAAGTCCGCGATACAGACCGAGCAGAGTCGCATCGTCCAGGTCTCTCACGACCGAGGCTCGATCCGGCTGATCTTCGATTCTCTTCCGGTATTCCTCCATCACCTGCGGGGATGCACCCCAGTCCACGTACTCGGGTGGATCGTAAGCTGAGTATCGCCTCACCGGCCTGCCCTCTCTCTTCGCGAAAGCCGCGTGGGGCCCTCGTCACCCGGAGCCCGTGCGCTCCCCATCGGATAGCTCATGCCATATTATGCTATCTGAGCTGACGAACGCTTGCCAGCACCGACGGAGATCGCCCGGTTGGTGCGGCTCCACGGACCCGTCCGGCAACAACGTCCCAGGATCCGAGCCCGCATGCCCGAGCAGCCGCCAACGCGCCCCGATTCAGGCTTTCGGCTTCCGCCTGGCGCCGTGCGGGCCGGAATCACCGTGTTCGTCATCGCGACCCTCATGGGCTTCGGGGCCCTGTTTCTGATCACGCACGACCTGCGCGGGAGCATCGAGGGCTTCCGCAGCTTCGATGTACGGTGGGCCCTTCCCGCGCTGGCCCTCGCCGCGATGGACTGGTTCGGCAGCGGCCTCAGGATCTGGCTTCTCACTCGCCCACTGGGCATTCGCCTCTCTTACTGGCGGTGCGCCAAGATCGGGGGAGTGTCCTCGGCACTGGCGTATCTCACGCCTTCGGGCACGGGAGGCGGCGCCGCCCTCCTGTACGGCCTGGTCAGGAGCGGCGTGTCGCTCGGCCGAACGGTAGCGACCAATTTCGCCAGCGTAATCGTCAATCTGACGTTCCTGTCCCTGGCCGGGTTCGCGGCATGGTTCTTCGGCGCGGCAGGAGCGATCGAGGACATCAGACTTCCGGTGGCGAACATCTCGGCTGCTACACTGTTCGAGTGGGCGGCCCTCGGCTTCGCCGGCGTTGGCGTGGTTGTCATACTCCTGGCGGCCGCCCCTCGCCTTCCGCGCTTGCTCCTGCTCCGATTGTTCGGCCCTTCCGTCCGCGTGCGCCGGGTGCTCAAGGTGCTGCAGGAGCTGCATGGCAGCCTGATCATCTACGCCCGAAAGGGCAAATTGGCGCTGTTTCTCGCGGTGCTGTCGAACGTGCTGCAATTCGGAGCGCGCTTCGTGCTCGGCTGGGTTGTGCTGCGGGGGTTCGGTGTCGACGCCGGTTTCTGGAACGTGGTGACCCTGCACATCCTGCTTCAGTTCCTTCTCTACTTCATGCCCACGCCGAGTGGAAGCGGGATCGGGGAGATGCTCGCGCCGGCCTTGATGAGTCCGTTCCTGGCCGACAGCCTGCTCGTGGCATACACCGCCGTATGGCGCTTCTTCCTGAACTACGTGACTATAATCACGGGCGGCTCGCTGTTCGTGCGGTGGATCGGGGAGGACGCCACGGGAGTATCCCTTCAGGAGGCGGGGCGCACAGCGAACGGCGAAGCGGGAGGTGCGTCATGAAGCAATGCGGAAACTGTGAAGCCATCATTCCTGACGACGCCCGGTTGTGTCCCCATTGTCGAGAAGCGCAGAAACATGGAGACCGGCTGCCTCAGATCTTCCTGGTCGGAGTCAGCGTGGCAACCGCCCTGGCCGTCCTCTTGGAAAGTTGTCCCGGCACCATGCCGTGGTAGGCCGCTGGCGCGTCGCCTGACGGCGGCCCACCTTGCCGTCAACGGGCCGTCGGGCCACCTGGACACTTCGAGTTGAGGGGTCATGAGAGCATTCAGAAAGGTATCACTCACCGTAGCGCTGACACTCGCAGGCGCTGCATGCGCGGGACATGCTTACCTACCAGGCACTCCAGGCGGAGCCAAGTCGGACATCAGCGGTGCGGACGTCCGCGAGGCGTGGCTTGCGGCTCACCCCGAAACCAGCCCTGAGATCGCCGACGCCATCAAGGAAGCCGTGTTCGTTTCGGGCATGAGTCTGGAACACAGGGACGTCATCACCAACCCGAAGAGGAAGGGCAGCACGGGAAACGGCTTCTGGCGATCGCGCACGACCGGCGACGAGACGCGCTACCAGTGGTTCGTGTCGAGCCAGAGAGAGCCCTTCGTCGACGGACGCGACCGGGACGTCTGCGAACTCGTGTTCGTCGGGGATCTCCTGACGAGTGTTCGCTACTGCTCATCGTCAGCTGAAGGTGCCGACTCACGCTGAACCGCCGTACCGGCTCGCTGCCCGTCGACAGGCGCTCCAAGCCGACGCTCCCCCCTTGCGTTGCACACCCCCCTCATGGCGATATTCAAAACTGTGGCACCCGTGCAACAGCCCGGCCCCCCGGATATACTTGGTGGGAGGTTCGAGATTCTCCGCTATGCCCGGAGGAATGGGCGTCGCGGGCAATCGGCTGATGGAATGCGGGATCCGGACCAGGCGAATGACAGGTTCAAGTGTGACGTGACCGCGACATTTTTTTCGACCCGATGTGTGTTCGACACCCAAGTCTCGGAGTCGTTGAAGCAGTGCAGTTTGCAAGCGCTAGGCACAGATAGACAGTATTCCGGGGCTCGCGGACCCGAACCGCCATGGATCGATATTACGTTATACGACAAAGCGTTACAGGTTTTCCCGGTGGCCCGATTCGGGCCGGTACGGGGATTGCCGGATACACGGCGGACTGGACACCCGCTGACTCGGCGAGGCGAAGTACGCGGTCTGGCATGATTCGTTCATGTCGACCTGATCGCGCTGAGTCCGCGGGACTCGGTCGATCGCTACGTCTCGGAGGGCAGGGACGCGATGACTACACCGGAGAGTAAAGCATGAAGAAGCAGCTCCGCAGGCTCTGGACGGACGAGTCCGGTCAGGACCTCGCTGAGTATGCGCTGCTACTCGTGCTCCTCACCATCGTAGTGATCGCAGCACTCGAGTTCCTAGGGCCAACGATCGCCGAGTTCTACAACGGGGTTGCGACGAACCTTCAGAGCGCAGCGCCCTAACCTCAACCGGTTTCCGATCGCGCGCGGCGTGGATCCGCGCATTCAATCAACGGCAGTCTGCCGGGAGGAAAAGACATGCTTGCACACTTCAAAGCCTTGTGGGCGGACGAGTCCGGTCAGGACCTCGTCGAGTACGCCCTGCTCGTGGCTCTGATCGCGATCGTGGTGATCGCAGCCCTGAATATCCTGGGGCCGATGATCGCGACGGTGTTTCAGAACATCGCCACGAACCTGCAGAGCGCAGGACCGTAACAATCGGGAAGTAACTCGCTTCGGGAGGGCGGACCCCACGGGGATCGCCCTCCCGAGCACCAACAGCAGACGTATAACTCGGGGGACCACCCGTGGATCTCAGCGCAGTCGGACTGGTCCTGACCGTCGCATTCGCTGCGGCGTTCGATGTCGGGACACGTAGAATACCGAACTTCATCACGGTAGGCGGCCTGGCCGTCGCCCTGGTGTTGCGCCTGACTACTGGTGGCGTCGACGCTCTCGTCGGCGGCCTTCTCGGTGCCCTTCTGGCGTTCCTCCTGGCCTTTCCGCTGTTCATGCTCAAGGGAATGGGTGGTGGCGACGTAAAGCTGCTTACTGCGGTGGGCGCCTTTCTTGGACCTTACAGCACTTTCGTCGCTCTGCTCGCGACCGCCCTGGTGGGCGGCGTGCTCGCCCTAGCGGTTTCCTTTCGACGCAAACGCCTCGGCTCGAGTCTGTCGGGGACCGTCACGGTCGTGAGGGGCCTGGCTTTGAAGGCGATCAGCGGAGGTGAGGTGGATGCCGTGCCAACGCTCGAGACCCGGGACGCCGTTACAGTTCCGTATGGCGTCGCGATAGCGGTCGGCGCCGTAATCGGCCTTCTCTGGTAGACGCTCTAACTGTGCGAGCCTGATAATCATGTCGAGAAACAGGATAACTGGCCATGCGTAGTCGACGGCTGTTCATCGTGATGGCACTGGCTCTTCTGTCAGGGCTTGCCGCCGCCTGGCTGGCGTTGAACTACCTGCGCCAGCCCGAGAGTCCGATCCGTACTGTCGAAGTCAGCGAGACTGAGGTTGTGGTCGCAGCGCGCGATCTGTCTCTCGGTACGGTGCTCACTGCTGAGGACGTGAAGCTCGTGGGGTGGCCGGGCGGCCTCCTCCCCGAGGGCTACAGCTCGTCTGTCGAGGAGGTGCTCGGGAGAGGAGTGATCACGCGCGTCGTCCTCAATGAGCCCCTTATCTCCAGCAAGATCGCGGTCAAGGAAGCCGGTGGCGGCCTGCCGATCGTGATCCCGGAGGGGATGCGAGGAGTCAGCGTTCGCGTCGACGACGTGATCAGCATTGCCGGGTTCGTTATGCCCGGCACCCGGGTGGACGTCCTGGTGACGCTCGACCAGGCGGACAACCCGGTGACCAAGCTGATTCTGCAGAACGTGCCCGTGCTCACCTCCGGGCAGGTGATCGAGCAGGCCGAGAACGGCGAACCGATTCAGGTGACCGTGATTACGGTGCTGGTGTCGCCGGATGAAGCGGAAGAGCTGGTCCTGGCCTCGACACGCGGCAGGATCCAGCTGGCCCTGCGTAACACGCTCGATGTCGATTCCGTGTCCACCGAGGGCGCGAGACTCAACAGTCTGGTCCCATCGCAGCGGCGGGTCGTGAGGTCCTCGGCCCCGCGCCGAGCAACACCGCCTCCCTCGACGCCAACCCGGCAGATTGAGGTCTGGCGAGGCAACCAGGTAGAAACGGAAACTCTTGACGAGGGCGGCTCACGATGAACGCAGTCAGCACTTGGACCCGAATTCACCGCCGCGTGGCGCCGGTGAGTGGCCTGGCCCTGGCCGTTCTGGCGTGCCTCGCCATCGCCCGACCCGCACCGGCGCAGGACGCGGTATCCAGCAGCGTCACTTCGAGCGGAGTCATCGACCTGGCGCTGGGCAACTCGCACGTCGTCTCGCACCCGGTCATCATCCGGCGCATTTCGATCGCCGACCCCGAGGTTGCGGACGCCGTACCGGTCTCCTCGCAGGAGATCGTCGTGAACGGAAAGAGGAGCGGCACGACCACTCTGCTGCTGTGGGACAACTCGGGCGGACGGCGCATGTATCAGGTGCACGTCTCGCCGGACGTTGGGAGCCTGCAGGAGGACCTGCAGAGTCTTTTTCCCGACGACTCGATCGCCGTGCTCTCGACGGGCGGATCGGTCATCCTGTCGGGTCGAGTGGGTCAGGAGCCCACGGCCGAGCGGATCCTCGCGATTACCGGAGGCTTCCTCGGTGTGCCCGCGGACGATCCTTCGATCGTCAATCACATCAGCGTTCCAGATCCGGGGCAGGTCCTTCTCCAGGTCCGATTCGCCGAGGTGAGCCGGACGGCCATCGAGAAGGCCGGCATCAACCTGTTCCGAGTCGGAGAGGACTACTCCGGCGGCATATCGACCGGCCGACCGAGCGCGCCCACCGGACGGTTGCCGCTGGGTGAAGGGGGGACGAACGTGACGCAGACGTTCTCCGACGCTCTCAACATCTTCCTGATCGACCATGAGAACGGCATCGGGGCGTTCATACAGGCGCTCAAGTCGAACGGGCTGTTTCGCAGCCTCGCCGAGCCCAATCTCCTGGCCGTGCACGGAGAGGAAGCTTCTTTCCTGGCCGGCGGCGAGTTCCCGTATCCGGTCGTCCAGGGAGGAGCCAACGTCGGCGCCGTGACGATTCAGTTCCGGGAATACGGAATCAAACTGAACTTCACTCCGACGATTCAGTCGAGCGGCAATATTCGCCTGCACGTCGCACCCGAGGTGTCCACCCTCGATTTCGCCAATGGACTGACGCTGCAAGGGTTCAACATTCCATCGATTCTGACCCGCAAGGCGGAGACTGAGATCGAGCTGGCGGATGGGCAGACCTTCGCGATCGCGGGCTTGATCGACAACACGATCCTCGAGGACATCGACAAGATCCCGGTCCTCGGCGACATCCCGGTTCTTGGAAGCCTGTTCCGCTCCAAGGAGCTCCGTCAGAACAAGAGCGAGCTTCTGGTCCTCGTGACCCCGAGACTGGTGCAGCCCCTCGATCAGTCGCCCCCGGTTCCGACCGGAGAGCCCGACGTGTGGGATTGGGACGAGAGCATGCTGGAACCGTTGCCCGGAATGGAAGGCCAGTGATCGTGGCGGTGCAACTAACTCACAGCTGCCAGCGCGGCGTCG
>CAZRRU010000051.1:0-13812 GCA_964602635.1 uncultured Gemmatimonadota bacterium
GATCTTGTCAGCGAGCTTGATCAGCTTGGCGTCCGGATCGAGGCCGGGCGCGTGCACCACCTGCAGCCGCTTGCGCTCGCGCGAGCGAAGGCTCTGGTCGTCGGTCACGGCGTCCACGAGCGTTCTCACACGCAGTCCGAACTCGGCTTCGATCTCTTCCGGCGTGGCGGTCGTGTCTTCGACCGTATCGTGCAATAGCGCCGCCGCCAGCACTTCCGGGTCCTCGACCCCGACATCGACCAGCTCGGAAGCGACGGCGATCGGATGATTGATGTAGGGCGACGCATCGACACCCTTCCGCCTGTCGTGGCGGTGGTGGTCGGCGGCAAACCGCAGGGCGTGAAACAGGAGCGGAAGGTCTATGGGCTTCCCTATCCGGCGATCGATGGCAACCGTCGCTGCAATTCCGCCACCTCGGGAATGAGATTGAGCAGGCCCTGCTCCACCTGGGGCAGCGCCGCCTGGATGGCGGCGAGCGTCGAGGCCAGCTCCGGGGAAGCATCCGAACGCCCCAGTCGAACCTCGAGGCGAGCGCAATCGGCCTCGATGCGGCGCAGCTCGAACGCCTGGGCGCGCAGTTGCCGAACGGCTCCCGCCACCTTCCGGCGCAGTTCCCGGAGGGCCTCGGGTGTGGTGTCGTCCGGCTCCCTCGCATCGGCTGCCCGGAGGGCCACCGCCTCGCTCTGGGTGAAGGTGACCGCGATCGGGTTCTCCGCGTACGGGCGCGCCCCACCACACGGCCGGTCGGTGATCACGAGCCCGTGGATCTCCGACAACCGGAACGTCTTCCACGGGTTGATGCTGCCGCCCCCGGCCCCGAAGCTCGTCTGATACGCGAAGAGCACCGTCCGCCCGTCGGCCTGGATACCGTAGGCGTGCGCCTCCACCTCACAGTGTCTGCGCTCGTGCACGAACCGGATGACCCGTCGCTGCCGCACCGCGTGCTCCAGACGGAGATCCAGCAGCGCCAGCTGCGCCAGGCAACCGCCCACCGCCCGATCGGGATACGGAGCGGGGCCCCCGGGCTCGGCGGGAATTGGAGGCCAGCATGTTTCGCACGGCGGCTTGTGGGCTGAAATCAGGTCGTGCCTGATCTCGGCGCGTTCGAGTGCCGTCGCCGCCGGAAGGCTGCCCACGGCATCGACGAACGTCTCCATGCAGGGGTAAGTGCGGTGCACTGACAGCTCAGCATCGAGGTTCTCGGCCTCGCCCACGTACAGCACGGTCGGGCCGTGCGATGCGTCACCGCCGTGGTAGCTCAGGAGAGCGTACACGGCGGGAACCTCCGCGTGCGTCTTCGCCCAGCGGGACACCTCGAAGGCGTGCGCCGTGCCGGACGAGCCAGGCAGCGATATGTGGTCCGAACGGACCGAATTCGGCATGCAAACAACTCCCTGGCGGGGTCAGGGCGAACCGCAAACTCTGCCCTCGGAAGGTGGAGGGCAAGGTATGGCCCGGCAGTGCCGGACCTAAGGCAGCGGTTCGGGGATCGACGCGTCGGGCTACGGACCCTCGGGCTCGAGCACCACGTCCACCCACTCGAAGCTCTGGCCCGGACTCAGCTGCACCAGGCGCTCCTGCTCCACGTAGCCTTCGCGCGCCACGCGGAGGGTGTACACGCGGGCAGGCAGCCTGTGCTCGATCAGCGGAGTGTCGCCGATCTTGACCTCGCCAGAGTAGATCGTCGCCCAGCGCGGACTCCTGACGCCGACCGAGATCAGCGCGTCCGTGATGTCGAACGCAGCGCTGGAGGACTGGCCAGCCCGCACCGTCACCGCCCGTTCCTCGGCCAGTCCGGGAGCCCCATCCGGAACGAAGCGTACGGCGTGCGAGCCCGGGCGCATCCGCCCCGCGGTCGTCGGAGCCGCCCCCCGATCCCGTCCGTCCACCAGGACGCGGCCGGGCAGGTTAGCGCTTACCTGTATTGCCCCCGTGGTCGGCGGGGCGCGCTTCAGCGCCAGGCTGAGCGACAGGTCGGATGCCAGCTCGACCAGCGTGTCGAGTGGCAGGTAGCCCGCCGCCTCGGCGTGAACCGCGTGCGGACCGGCGGCCAGGGCCAGACCCGAGTCCGGGATGGCGGTGATCGAGTCGTCGATGGTGACCGTGGCCGCGGCCGGCTCGACCGCTACCGAGAGGCGAACCGGCGGCGGTAGTGGAGGCGCCGTGTCGGCTGGAGGCGCGCTCGCCTCCATCTGCACCGAATCGGCGGTCACGTCGGCCACCGGCGGGGCATCCGAGCCGCCCCACTGAAGCCACGCCCCGACGGCCGCGCCGATCATGAAGAGCGCGATGACGCTGCCCAGGACCGCGCCTCGAGTCGGGCCCCCGCCCCGCCGCCGTGCCGTGAACACGGGCTCGGGCTGCACGGGCGGTACCGGAGCCCCGTCGGGGCCGGTCGTGCGGTCGGTCATGGCGTCCCTCCGTCCGGGGATGGCTCGGCGGCCTCCGCGGCCTCACTCGCCTCGGCCTGCATGGCCGCCACAAAAGAGCGGACGCTGGGGCTGAAGTCATCTTCCGAGGGAATCCAGCCGGGCGAGATCTCTAGCACACCGGCGAACGCCGCGCGGGCGTCTTCTTCCCTTCCCTCGGCGAGGGCCAGGGCCCCGAGTCTACCGCGCACCCGGATCTCGTCCTCCTGGAGAAGGAACGGAGTTTCCACCAGGATCACCTCGTACAGCTCGCGGGCAGCGTCGAAATCGCTTCCCTCGAGCTCGACGGCGCGGTGGATGCGGGGCTTGGCGGCCAGCGCGCCGAGGCGGAGCTCCCACTCCTCGGCCGAGCTTCCGGTGGCGTCGGCCGCGTACAACTCCAGGTCCCGGAGCACCACGTCCACCTGCTGCTCCGCCGTCAGGTCCTGCCGTCCAACGATCGAACCGTACAGCAGGCCATCCGTGACGTTGGCGGCGAGCTCGAAGATCCCCCGGTCGAGCTGACGCTGCAGACCCGGTCCGCTGACCTCCCGCGATGCCTCCACCAGCGTGGTCATCGCCTGCTCGGGCCGGTCCGCGTCGACCTGAACCGCCGCCAGGGCCAGGGTGAGATCCACCCCATCGAGGCCGGCCTCGTACCCGTGGCGCGCCATCATCTCGGCCGCGAGGTCCGTGTCTCCCGCTCCGTCGAGGTCCAGCGCCAGCTGCTCCACTGGGCTCAGCGTCTCGGGAGCCATGTCGCCGATCGGGCGCAGCCACAGAACGGCGGTCTCGCCGGCTCCGGCCCGGATCGACCCGGACACGGCGGCCCGGGCGATGTCGAGGCGGAGCTGCGCCGCCCGCTCCGGATCGAGCGTGGCCTCGAAGGTCTCGAGCTCTGAGCGAGCCCGGTCGTACTCGCCCTGCGCGATGATGGACTGGAGGAAGACGGCCCGCAGAGACACTACGTCCTCCCGCCCTTCCTCGTGGGCGACGGCCAGCTCCTCGCGCAGAAGCGACTCGGCCGTCGGGACGTCGTCGCCCGATGCGAGTGAGCGAAGGGCTGGGGTCAGCCGGTCAGCCACCGATGTCGAGGGCGGGCCCGCGACGCCGCGATCGCTAACGCCACGGATGAACAGCTCGCCCGGCCGCGTGCCCCACACCTGCCTGGGGATGAGTGCGGAAGCGCCGGACGAGGTCGACACCTGCTCGGCCTCCCCGCCGTCCTGGCGCCGGAACACCTCGAAGGACGCGGCGCCGGGAGTGCTCGGGACCCACGTCAGCATTGCGCCGCCCTCGGGGCCCGTATCGAACGTGAGGCGGAGTCCGCGAGGGGTCGGCGGCGGACCGAGACAGCGGAAGCGCACGGTACGGAACGAGATCTCCTCCCCGCCGCCGATGAGCATGTCGCCCCCCGGCGTCACCGCGAGGCCGGTCACCGGGCTCGTGACCCACGGCGACCCTACCTGGCACTCCACCCCGTCCGAGCCGATCTGGGCGGCGGTTCCCGTCGCCCGGTCCAGGACGAACGTGCGCCCCCACGTGTCCGCGCCCACCCCGAGGGCCACGTTGCCGCCGCCCCGGTTGATCGTGACTGGAGACGCAGCGCTCACGAAGATCCCGTGCTCGTCGAACTCCTGCAGGCGCGAACCGTCGAGGTCCACCACGAACAGGTGCCCGGCATCGTCGAACGTGAGGCTGACGGCCTTCGAGATCTCACCCTGGCCCGTGCCCTTCCGGCCCACGCGCTGCAGGAATGCCCCCTCGGAGGAGAGGATCTGGATCTCGTCGTCGTCCCGGTCATACACGGCGATCGCCCCGTCGCTGGCCCGCCACGCCAGGGCCGCGGGGCGCCGGAGCTCTCCACCGGCCGTGGCCGACGGCAGCGACGTCACCACCTGGCCGTCGCGCGACAATACCCGCATGCGCCGATCCGCACCGACCAGCACGAAGCCGTCTCCGGTGCCTGCCGTGACCAGCGGTCTCGGCAGCTCGGAGAGCACCACCTGGCCCACCCGCTCGCCCGCCGGATCGAGGACAAAAAGGCCGGCGGCGTTCCGCGCCAGCCAGCGCTCGACAGCTTCACCGCCTTCTGGTGCCGGGGCCACGGCCAGGACCTGGCCCTGGATCGTGTCGATCACGAAGGCCGCGAAGGGGCGAGGCTCGGGCTCGAGGAACGCCGACGCGTCCGGCCACGCGATCCTGATCTCCTGCACAAGCAGGTCCTTCTGATCCACGACCGTCATGACGCCCCGGGAGGGCGAGAACGAGAGCCCGGTGAGCTTCTCGTACCGCGCGGGGCGGCCGGATGGACCGAAGATCTCGCCCCTCAGCTCGCCCGACGGCTCCACGACCACCACGCGCGACTTGTCATCGAGGACGAGGAACACCGCGCCCGTGGGATCGACCTGCAGATCGAGGAGCTTCTTCCCCCCCAGCCGCTGCGTGAGGTCGAACGTCCAGCGGTGCGTGCCGTCCATGTCGCCCGCGAACACCGTCCTGCGGTCGGCATCGTACACGTACACGCCGCGGGCCCGATCCACCGCGATCAACGTCGGTTTCGCGAAACCCGCGCCCGTGAAACCGGTGATCACGCGTTCGAGCAGGCCGTCCGGAGTGAACACGTTGATGACGCCGCGGTCGCCGTCCGCGGCCCACACCATGTCGTCCGAGTCGACGGCGATGTCATCCAGCGAGTCGAACCGGCCCGGATCTTTGCCGCGCCCGTTCCACGAGCCGCCGAACTGGTCGTCGATGAACCAGTGGATGCGCCGGTTCTCGGAGTCCGCCACGTAGATGCGGCCGCGGGAGTCCGCTACCGTTCGCACCGGACTCCCCAGAGCCCGCGCGGGGTGCAGGGCCGCCAGGCTGCCCTTCCAGACCAGGTTCTCGTCGAACCACAGCACGTCGCCCTTGCGGGTGTCCGTGAGGAAGAGGCGTCCGTCCTCGACGACGATGGCCCGGAAGGGCTCCCGGACCTCGGCCGCGCGGTCGCCCTTTACGAGGGTGAGGACGCGGCCCGGCGTGAGGGTCGGAGCGTCCGAGTCCTGTTGAGCTGCAAGCGGAGTGGCAAATGTCGGCAGGACTACCACAGATCCGAGCAAGAAGCTCAGTCCGCAAGCGAAAGTGCGCGAAGTGCTTACACGGGTCGGGCGCACGCGTATCTCCCAGCTGTCGCTTCGAATGGCCGCCTGAACGCTAAGATTAGTCCTGCGGGTGAGATAGCGGCAAGACGTCAGGCAGATCCGCCTGGCCACCCATCCCACGACACTCGCGGCGCGTAAGCCGGGACTGGGCGTGTCGAGACGTGGCGTCCGGGCCGGTTGTTGCGCGCGCGAGCTGAGGGATGGGGGCAAGAGTGGGGCCAGGGCCTGTCTTACTCCTCGAGCCCTACCCGACCCAGCAGCTCGGCGTAGCGGGGATCGGCCTTGAGCGGGTCCGCCGAGTGGTCGGTGCGGAGCGTGCCGATACTGCCCGGATCGACTTCGGCAGCGCGGTACAGGTAATCGTAAGCCGTATCCAGCTCGCCCAGCTCCCCGTACACGATCGCGATTTCCTTGAGCAGGGGTCCTTCCTCGGGAACACCCTCCAGCACCGCGAGGGCCGAGTCTCTCTGATCCGCCTTGGCCCAGGCCCAGGCGAGACCGAGGTGAGTCAGCGGGTCCGTCGGGCCCAGGTCACGCGCCGTCCGGAACGCTTCGATCGCCTGCTCGTTCTCAGCCTGCATGGCGTGACCGTAGCCGAGGTTGTAGTAAGCGTACGCCAGATCGGGCGCCATCTCGATCAGTTTGCTGGATTCCGTGACCGTGCCTTCCCAGTCGCCGGCCCACCACATGACATCGCCCAGGGTGGCCCGGGCCGTTACCGAGAGCGGGTCCAACTCCACGGCGCGGCGCGCCTCGGCCGCTGCCTGCTCGTGACGGTCGAGTTGAATGAGGAGGCGGGCGTAACGCCGATGCTCCTCCGCCGAGCCCGGATTGAGCTCCAGGGCCCTCAGGTTCTCCCGCTCCGCTTCCTCGTACCTGAGCTCACTCGTCAGAAACTGAGCGCGCGCCGAGTGGGCGTCAGACAGGTCGGGGTCGAGGTTCAGCGACCGGTCCACCGCCTCCGCGGCCAGTCGTCTTCCCTCGCCCGCCGGCAGGATCCCCTGGTCCTTCAGGCTCAGGTAGATCGAACCGAGCTGGGCCCACGCCCGCGCGTAGTCAGGATCCAGCTCCACCGCCCGCAGAAGGAGATCCCTCGCCTGCTCGAGCGATTCGCCGCGGCCCGCGCCGGACAACACGACGTAGCGGGCCCGGGAATAGAGATCCAGGGCTTCCATGCTCTCCGTGGGCCTGGCCTCGATGCGCGCCGTCTCTTCCGGAGTGAGCGTGGCCCTCAAAGCCGCCGCGATCTGCTTCGCCAGATCGGATTGGATCGCGAACACGTTGGCGGCCGTGAGCTCCTCGTCGTACGTCTCGGCCCACAGATGCCGGTCGCTCGACGCCTCGATCAACTGCACGTTGAGCCGCACACGATCGCCCGAACGCTGAACGCCTCCCTCGAGGATCGTCGCCACGCCAAGCTCGGCCGCGATCTCCGGGATCGGTTTGGTGGTGCCGGCGTACTGCATGACCGACGTGCGGGAGATCACGGTCAGGGAATCGATCTTTGAGAGCTGCGTGAGCACGTCGTCGTGGATGCCGTCGGAGAAAATCGCAGCGTCTTCGTCCCCTTCCCTGGCTCGCGTCGTGAACGGCAGCACGGCCACCGAACGGCTGTCCACGGCGGAAACTTCGGCAGCACCTCCGCTCGCTTCACTGGCTGTCTGACCGCCGCTCGCGCCCGGTCCGACCAGGAGCCAGCCGGTAACGAGAACCCCCCACAGGGCCATGGCCGCCAGGCCGCCACCGATCGCGTTGCGCCAGGTGAACAGCTGACGTGTGGCGCTGGCCGTGCCCGGCGCGGCGGACTCGGCTGACTCTGAGTCGGTCCGGCGCCCGAGTCCGTGCAGGTAGGCCGTCGCGCCCACGATCGGAAGACCCACGATCAACAGGATCAGGGCGAGAGTGAACACCCAGGTCGGAAGGCCTGCGTTCTGCGCCAGCACGTCTATCACCTGCAGCATTACCCAGGAGGCGGCCCCATATAGGCCGAGCACCTTCCACAGACTGTTCCTGTGCGTCGATTCCGTCATCGGACCCGCGAGACATGTGAATTGAAAGGGTGGATCGCCCGTCCGAAGATCGCTGGGACCCGTAAGGGGGGCAAGGAGAGGTTGAGCCAGTCGGGTGGCTCGCGCCGTCCGATACTTCGTTTCGTCTTCCAAAAGATGTTTCGCTCGATCGCTCGAAAGGCCCGGCGGCGGGCGAATTGCATGACGATGGCACGTATCGTCTATTTGCTTTTTGCCCAGCGTGTTACGGACAACCTCTGGTCTATTCCCGGCAGCTGCCCCGTCCTTGGCAAGCGTTTTGCCAATCTCCGGTGCGTCGGTCCGCCCCTGCCCTGTGCGACCGGCACCAATTCGCAAGGGCAGCCCCCCCTGGGAGGTAAGGAATGCTCAAACAGATCGTAGTCAGCAGCATGGTCGTACTGGCGCTCGGCTTCGCCGCGTGTGACGAGGTGCCGACCGACGGTCCGGAATCTAGCGCCGAGATCGAGTTCGACCCGTCGTTCGACGTGTCCGGTCCGCCGGATGGGGGTACCTGCCCCGACGTGTTCTACGAGAAGTCCAGACTACTCAGCAACGGTGTCACCCTCACCTGGACGAGCACCCTGGCCGGGTTCGACTACACCGAGGGCGAGGACTACATGGTGGACGTGAACTGGTCCGTCGACCAGGGATCGGCGACGTATCAGGACTTCACGAAGCGCAACGGCCGCAACACCTGGACCCCGAAGAGAGTTGATGGCCTGATGACTGCCGGCGCGGCCGGCGACGGAACCGTCCCCGTGACCGTAAACATGTTTCCAATGCATGCGGCGGGGGAAAGAGACGACGAGGACGACGACGGTGACGATGGCGAGGATGGCGACGACGACTGGGCCGGCAAGATCGGAAACGGTCACTTCTGGCTGCGCCTGCTGGTGGACGACGGCGAGGGCGGACCCAAGCGAGTCAAGCTGGGCGTCAACTTCCACCTGGAAGATCCGGCGGACGGTTACGGGACCAACTGCCCCGGTGACGAGCCGCCGGTCGAGCCGCCGGTCGATCCGCCGGCGAATCTGCCGCCGACCGCCGACGCCGGTCCGGACGATACGGTCACGGATACCGACGAGGGCGGTGACGAGGACGTGGCGCTCGACGGCTCGGGCAGCATGGATCCGGACGGCACGATCGTCAGCTATTCCTGGACCGAGGGCGTCGCGGAGATCGCTACCGGTGTGAATCCGACGGTGGCCTTCGCCGTGGGTGAGCACACGGTCACCCTGACGGTCGCGGATGACGATGGCGCTACCGACACGGATGAGGTCGTGATCACGGTCAATGCGCCTGG
The DNA here is from genome assembly GCA_964602635.1 of uncultured Gemmatimonadota bacterium. Classification (GTDB taxonomy): domain Bacteria; phylum Gemmatimonadota; class Gemmatimonadetes; order Palauibacterales; family Palauibacteraceae; genus Benthicola. Next base: position 8,888 of record CAZRRU010000051.1, read on the forward strand.
CGCGAATCTGCCGCCGACGGCCGACGCCGGTCCAAACCAGACGGTCGAGGACACGGACGATAACGGCGGCGAAGATCTGGTGCTCGACGGCTCGGGCAGCAGCGATTCCGATGGTACGATCGTCAGCTACTCGTGGACCGAGGGTGTGACGGAGATCGCTACCGGCGTGAATCCGACGGTGGCCTTCGCAGTGGGCGAGCACAATGTCACTCTGACCGTCACGGACAACGAAGGCGCTACAGACACCGACGCGGTCGTCATCACGGTCGAGGCCGCACCTCCGGCTGGCATTTCGTTCGCGGTGGACATCCAACCTTACTTCGAGGCGGGCCTGGCCAACTGCGTGCGATGCCACAGCGGTGGAAGCCCCCCCGCCGGCGTGAGCCTCGACAGCTACGCCGGTGTGATAGCGGCCGACCCAGCTGGCAGTCTGGAGGATCAGCTGCTGGCAAACCACCAGAACGGTCCCGACGACGAAGGCTTCGTCGTGACCCTGCGCCAGTGGGTCAGTGATGGATCGCAGAACAACTAACCGGCGTACTCAGCGCAAGACTAACCGAAGGGCGGTCCGAAGTGGGCCGCCCTTCTGGCATCGGGGAGTCCTCATCGGGGGTGCGCCAGTGCGCCGGCTACCCGTCGGGCGGCTCCCCTTCCTCGTCCGGGGTCCACGAGTCGCCCCACTCGTCCGTCATCTGCCGGTGACTGTCCTCGATCTCGCGGAGCAGGCGGCGCGCCTCGCGTTCGTGCGGATCCTCGATCGGGAGCAGGCGCTCCGTGGCGCGCACCTCGTAGTCGAACAGGAGTCGCCTGAGGTCGCCGAGTCGGGAGAGGATAAAGGGGAGCGCCTCCGCCAGCCGCCCCTCGCTCTCCAGGCGTCGGATGAGGTCGGCGAACAACACGAGCTCGAGTCGGACCCGTTCCTCGGAGGGAGGTCCGGAGCGCGGCTGATCGGGTTGACTGTTCGCGTCGTCCATATGGCTGGGCCTCTCAAACGTCCTGCGCCCGCAGTGGCTAGAGCAGATCCCGAAACTCCTGACGGTGCGGAGGTTGAGAGTGGCGAAGCACCATATGACTGCCGCGCTGTCGATCCAGTTCGTATCCGGCTTTCTCCAGGGCTCGCACCACGCGGCGGCCCGAGACCACCGGCAGCCGCGCCACTAAATCTCCACGATCTCCTCGGTGATGGGCGGCGGGATCGGTTCACCGCGCTGCTGCAGGCTTTCTAGATAGGCTGCGATGGCTTCACGGACGTGCGTGACGGCCTCCTCTCGCGTCTCCCCCTGCGAGATGCACCCGGGCAAAGACGGGACCTCCGCCACGTACATCCCATCTTCGTCTTGCTGGATCAGCACTCGGTATCGCATCGCGTCTTCCGTCTGCCAGAGCATCTCGATTCTCCAATCTAAGGTGTTTGACAGAGAATCGGAGCCCCATTCAACGGGACTTCATCGATGAAGCGATTACGGAGCCGGCCTGGAGGCTGGCGACTAAACCTGCTCCGGGTCCTGCGGCTCGCGCACCTGGGCGCCCGCACCGCTCACCAGCGGATACCGTTCGGGGTGGTCGATCGAGTCGATCGAGAGGTCGACATCGAGGTCGGGCCAGCAGAGGTGGTCTGTCGCACGGCGCTCGATCCGGGACAGCTGGGCGATCGTGGCATGGCGGAACCAGGGGAACGCGTCGAAGGCCAGGTGCAGCTCGCGCCCGTCCACGATCAGCCACATACCGCGGGCTGACACGTTGGTCAGCTCAACCGCCGAAGTGTTCTTCCCAGGCCCGCCTGATCTCACCCTGTCTCTCCCCGGCGATGAGCAACGCCCCGCCTCCGCTTGTTCTAGAGAACGTCGGGCTCACACCCGAGGTCTAGGGTCCCGGGATCAACGATCGCTCAACCCGGCTGGCGAGGCTCTCCCTACTCCAGCCCCATGCCTCGCCGCAGCGCCCGAAACCGCGGGTGATCCCGAAGGACATCGAAGTTGGGTTGCGCGGTCCAGTTCGGCAGTAATCGAACGTGGGCCCGATATGATCTCTCGAGCCAGTCGAGGGCCTCTTCTTCTCTGCCCAGGGCAAGGTAGACGGTGGCCGCGCCGGGAGCGGCGGCGCCGTAAAGCTCGTCGATTCGTGCGACGATCTCGAGCGCCCGTTCCTCCTCGCCAGCCAGTGCGTGACCCCAGGCCGTGAGCATCAGTGCCATCGAGTCATCCTCTCCCGCCCAGTCAGCCAACCGCCGGGCCGATTGCAGGGCCTCAGTCGGCATCCCCTTCAGGGCGTAGAACGCAGCCTTGTAGAGGTGGGCAACACCGTAGTCGGGGTCCAGCTCGAGCACCTCGGTCGTTTGCTCCAGGCCTTCCGCGTATCGGTGGTCGTTCATCAACGACTGAGCCACCATCGTCTTCACGAGGAGATTGAGCGGGTCTAATTCCTCGGCGCGCCGCGCCTCAGCGAGCGACTCGTCCGGGCGCTCCACCTGTGAGAGGAACCAGCCGTACCAGAGGTGGGCAGTGACTCCGTTGGGATCTAGCTCGATAGCCCGACGGAAAGAGGTTTCCGCGCCAACCCAGTCCCACCTCGTCATCGCCACCATGCCGAGAGCGGCGTGTGCATCAGAGAGCCCCTCATCCGTCTCGAGAGCCCGATGCGCCAGTTCCTCGCAATCCTCGACATCCAGTGAGGTCGAGATGTGGTAGAAGGCCGGCTGGAGAATGCACAGCTCGGCCAGGGCGGCATAAGCTTGGCCGAAGGATGGATCGAGGTCGATGGCCTCCTGGTACGCCAGCACGGCCCGCGGAGCGTCCACCGGGCTCCAGCGGGCGAAGTGGTGTCGCCCCTTAAGGTAGGCTTCATAGGCCTTCGGATCCGGCGAGTAGGCCGCTCCCTCAAGCCGCTCGCCTTCCGCCGGCGAGAGCGCGAGCTGAATCTCGTCAGCAACATCCCGGCTCACGCGCCTCTGGAGCGCGAACATGTCCTCGAGCTCCCCGACATAGTCTTCGGACCACACGTGGCGTTCGGTTGGACCGTGAAACAGCCGCAGTCTGATTTGTACTTCGTCCGCATCCCGCCGGACCGAGCCCTCCATCACTCCTTCCACGTTCAGACGCTCGGCGATCTCGGGCAGGCTCTCGGCGGTCTCCTTGAACCGCATCGCCGTCGTGAGTGAGATCACCCGATCCAGGCCACCGATCCGTGCCAATTCCCCGATGAGCGCGTCAGTCATTCCATCCACCAGGAACTCCTGATCCGGATCGGCGGACAGGTTCTGCAGTGGGAGAACGACGAGGGAGCGGATCTCTGGCACTTCACCTGCAGACCGGTGGCCCAGACCGAAGATGACGAATCCGACATAACCCAGCGCTATCAGGCCCAGCACAGCGACGGTGCCCGCTGCCAGCGTCCGACGGCGGCGTTTCCTCGTGCCGGGTGCGGCGACCTGAGATCCAGTGACGGTTCCCTCGGCCCTGGCGTCGGGGTCCTGCAGCGCGTCTTTCAGGTCCGATGCCGTCTGGTACCTGTCGGCGGGTACGCGTGCGAGCGCTCTCGCGACCACGTTCTCGAGGCCTGGAGATACCGTGTCGCGGACCGAGCCAACCCTCGGCGCGGATTCGGTCATCTTGCGCGCCTGAAGAACCTGCGGAGTCAACCCTGAGTAGGGCGGCTCGCCGACGAGCATCTCGTAGAGAAGGCAACCGACAGAATAGACGTCCGATCGCTTGTCGCCCCTGCCCTGCCCGCTCGCCTGCTCGGGGGCCATGTACACGGGCGTGCCGACGGCCAGGCCCGTTTCCGTCGCCCGGTCCTTTGCCGCAACGTCTAAGGCACGAGCCACCCCGAAGTCCGCAATACGGGCGTGTCCGTCCGACACGAGGATGTTTCCTGGCTTCACGTCCCGGTGAACGACTCCGTGCTCGTGAGCGTATGCCAGCGCGTCGGAAACCTCTCCCGCGATCCTCAGAGCCTCGTCCACGGGAAGCTGACCTTCGCGTTTCAGCCTTCCACTCAACGATTCGCCCTCCACGTACGGCATGACGTAGAAGAGCAGGCCGTCCGCGTCTCCGGAGTCGTGAAGAGCCACTATGTGAGGGTGGTCGAGGCGGGCCGCGATATCGATCTCTTGCAGGAAGCGCTCGGCGCCGAGAGTAGCCGCCAGCTCCGGGTGCAGCACCTTGATTGCGACCCGTCGGTGGTGTCTCAGGTCCTCGGCAAGGAACACGACGGCCATGCTGCCGCGGCCGATCTCTCGATCAACGGCATAGCGGCTCGCAAGCGCTGCTTTGAGGCGTTCCAGAAGGTCAGGCATCCCGCCTCCCGAGGAACGATGAGGGTAGGATCAATATAGGGAATAAGACCTTAGGGCGCCCACCGAAAGCTCACGCCGACACCGCCAACACCGCCCCCACCACCATGTCCCGCACCGCCGCCGGCTGCACGACCTCCGCCTCCGACCCGTAGCCCAGGGCGTGGCGCACCACCCAGCCGGTGTCGGCCGTCGTGAAGCTCACCGAAACGCACCCGTCATCCAGCTCTTCGACGGGTCCGTGCTCGCGCACCCACGGAGCCGACCGCGCCGAGTAGCGGACCATGACTTCTTCCTCTTCACCCGCGGAATCCGAGCGGAACACGCGCCCGCCCGTCACGTAGGCGGACGGATCGAAGTCGTCGGGCACGACGTAGCTCGAATTCACCGCCGCGGCCTCGAGCAGCCGATCCACGCGGAAGGCCCGAATGTCGCCCCTCAGGTGGCAGTGGCCGATCACGTACCACTTGCCCGAGCCGTAGACCACGGCGTAGGGATCGACGTCTCGCTCGCCCGGCTCTGCGTCGTCGGGCTTGAGGTAGCGTATACGGCACCGGGTGTGCGACCGGGCGGCGTCCTTGAGCAGCGTCCGAAAGGCGGCTCCCTGGTCGTCGCCCTCGTCGATCTCGAACCG
>CAZRRU010000052.1:0-3905 GCA_964602635.1 uncultured Gemmatimonadota bacterium
GCCGCGGCCAGGTCGCCGTCCGTCTCCGTCCACCGACGGGCGATCCGGTCCACCGCCGTGACCGGGGGATCGTCGGCCACGAAATGGCGTACCAGCTTCGTCGAGAGAAAGCGAGCGGTGGAAGGGTGCCGGCACAGATCCACTATCGCTCGCCGGCCTTCCTCTTCGCCCGCTTCGCCGTACTTCACGCCGAGTACCGTCTTGTCTCCCGGCTCGTGAAAGATCTCGTGGTAAGCGAACCCCACTGCGTTGTCCGTCGGGTTCATGTCCGCTCCCCGGCGTCCCCGCGCGAGGCGGTCGGCGAATCCGAATCCAGTCACCGTCCATCCGGTCAGGACCCGGGCCAGGGCCTCGACGTCTTCCTGCGCGTAGCCGCCGTCCACGCCCACCGTATGCAGCTCGAGAAGCTCGCGGGCATAGTTCTCGTTCAGGCCCCGCTCCCGTCCCCGCCGCGCGAGACCGCGCGCCGCATCCGAGTTGGGACCGATGCTCACCGCGTTGTCCAGGTATACGAGCATCGCGGGGTGACGAGCGGAGGCCAGGACCATGTTTTCGAAGCGCCCGAACACGTGTGGGCGGATGACCTGACGTTCGTACAGCCCGGCGAGCGTGGCCACCGGGGGCCTGGCCGGAGCCGAGACACAGAGGTGGTTCGACCAGAAGGCCACCAGCCATTCGGCGAACGGCACGTCCGAGCCGACGCGGGCCCGGAGAGCGGCGCCTGCCTCGGCACGGGCGATCACCCGGAACTTTTCACGCGCTGCCCGAATCGCGTCCTGGTCGCGAGGTCTCTGCGCGGCGATCAGCGCACGATTCGCTTCCCCGATATCGGTCGGCGTGGGCAGGTCACGGGCTCGCAGGAGTGCCGTTCTTGGGCCGACCTGCTCCCGCAGCCAACCGCGCGGATCGGCCAGGTCCGTGTCGCCGATGACCGCTCCCATACCGAAACGATTCCGTGCGCGAAGCGCCGGGTTCATTCACTCCTCCGTCCAGCCAATGTCGTCATGAAACAGCCTCGGTTGCCTGAAAGGACGGCACGAAAGGCGTCGGGGTCACATGGCAACGAATAATCATGCGGCCCGGTCCCGGCCGCCGGCTCGACGCACCGCCGAGGTTAACTTAGAATCCGGCTATCTTACGCCGGTCATCGAACCGAGGAGGCGTTGTGACTACACAGGGAATCATCACGATGATCGCGGTCCTCGTGTTCGTGTGGGGCGGCTTCGCCCTGTTCGTGACCACGGCGGTGAAGCGCGAGAGAATGAAGGCGGCCGGCCGGAACCCGGCGGCCGGCGATTGGAGGGATTGAAATGCGTTCCATCGGAAGCATACCGATCGCGGCCCTGACCCTGGTCGCGTTTCTACCTCTGGGCTGTGCCGGCGAGCCCGCGGGTGATTCGACCACCGATCCGCCCGAGGGAGCCATGCAGAAGCGCGTGGACCAGTTCGCGCCGGTGAAACTCGGTTTCGACGAAACGCTGCTCGACGCGGACCAGCGGCGGGTGGTACGAGAACTCGTGGAGGCCTCCGGACACCTGGACGAAATCTTCCGGCTCCAGGCATGGCGTGGGAACGTCGACGCGGAGACGCTGGTCCCCTCCGGCGATGACCCCGAGTCGGCCGCCATCCGGGAATACTACGACATCATGTACGGGCCGTGGGACCGCCTCATCGGGGAGGAACCGTTCATCGCGGGTGTCGGACACAAGCCCCACGGCGGGGGCTTCTATCCCGAGGACATCACCCGGGAGGAGTTCGACGAGTGGGTCGCGGCGCACCCGGAGAACGCGGCGGTTCTCAAGTCCGAGACCACGCTCATCGAGCGGACGGAAGACGGTGGGCTCACGGCCGTGCCGTATCGGGAGGCGTATTCGGCGCAACTGGAAGCGGCTGCCGAGAATCTTCTCGCCGCCGCCGAGCGGGCTAACAATCCGACCCTCAAGCGCTTCCTCGAGCTGCGGGCCGGGGCGCTCCTGTCGGACGACTATTATGACAGCGAAGTGGCCTGGATGCGGCTCTCGAACAACCTGATCGAGCCCACTCTCGGACCGTACGAGAACTATGAGGACCAGCTGTTCGGCTACAAGATCTCGTACGAGTCGTTCATCGGCCTGAAGGACCCCGCGGAGAGCGAGCGCCTGGCCGAACTGGTAGCCAACCTCCCGGCCCTGGAGGCCGCGCTTCCCATTCCGGACCAGCACAAGTACCTGGATCGCTCGTTTATGTCGCCGATCTCGGTGGTGACCCTGATCTACGCGGCGGGCGAGACGAGAGCCGGCATCCAGACGATCGCCTTCAACCTGCCCAACGATCCGCGGGTCCGCGAGGGCGAGGGCTCCAAGAAGGTGATGCTGAGGAACGTGATCGACGCGAAGTTCGAGACCATTCTGAAGCCGATCGCCGAGCAGGTCCTGGTGCCCGAGCAGGCAACCAGGATCTCCGTGGACCCCTACTTCACACGCGTGCTGATGCACGAGCTGGCGCACGGCCTGGGCCCGGACTACGTGACGGGACAGCCGGAGCTGACCACGCGCCAGGCGCTGAAGGACCGGTATGCGGCGATGGAAGAGGCGAAGGCCGACGCGGTGGGCACGAACAGCCTGCGCGTGCTGACCGGGAAAGGCGTGTACGATAGGGCCTTCCTCGAGGAAGTGTACATCGACCACGTGGCCGACATGTTCCGGTGCGTTCGGTTCGGGATCACCGAGGCGCACGGCCTTGGCTGCCTGACCCAATTCAACTTCCTGCGCGCTCGGGGCGCGATCACGTACGACGAGGCCACCGGCCTGTTCGCGGCCGACCTCGAGGTGATTCCGGTGGCGATCGCCGAGATGGCGCACGTCTACCTGATGATGCAGGCCACCGGAGATTACGACGGCGCCGGCGCGTTCATCGAGCGGTATGGCACGATCCCCCCCGAAATGCAGGGCGCGCTGGACCGGCTGGCGGAGACCGTGCCCGTGGACATCCGGCCACGTTACGCGGTCGAGGAGATGATGGCCGACTGGTAGACGCCTGCCACCGATACGTGAATTTGCTTAGCTTGGGGCGCTCTCTTAGACAGTTCCTGTAAAGGAGAACCAATGAGCGCCTCAAGCCCCACTCGCATCCTCGTCGTATCTATCGCTCTGCTTCTGTGCGTCTCCAACGCGGCGAATGCCCAGATCGGGCAGCTGAAGAAGGCCGCCAAGGACGCCGCGGTCAGTGAGACCGGGAACCAGGTGGACCGAATGGTCACAGAGGCCGTGCAGTGCGCATTCGATGATCCGCGGTGCGTCGAGGAAGCCGAGAAGGAGGGTAAACCGGTTGTCTTGATCGACAGCGAGGGTCGCGTCATCACGGACGACGACGGCAGGCCGGTCACGGACCCCGATGCCGCGGCGGCGCAAGCGGGCGGGGGAGGCGAGGCGGCCGCCCCGACGAAGCCCGGCGAGGGAGTGTGGGCGAACTACGACTTCGTCCCCGGGGAGCGCGTGCTCTTCGTGGATGACTTCTCGTCCGATCGCGTCGGAGACTTTCCCCAGCGGCTGGAGTGGGTCCGCGGCAACATGGAGATCGTTGAGTGGGAGGGACGGCAGCTCCTGCGCACGACGGGCGCCAACAGCCAGTTCGCCATCCTGGTCGACGGCGGTGTGCCCGAGCAGTTCACTTTCGAGTTCGACGTGCATGATCCCGCGACGGAGCAGGGTACCTGGGTCCTCCTGGCCGAGGCTCCCGCCAACTTCAGCAACTACGACGGAACCAGCTTCAATTTCGGGAACTGGCGCGGCTCGGGCATCTGGAGTGAGCGACAGCCGCTGTCGACGGTCCAGGACGAGATCATCAGCGAACAGGTGGTGACGGCCCGCATCATGGTGGACGGGGCCCACGCCAAGGTATTCATCAACGAGACCCGGATCGCGAAC
>CAZRRU010000053.1:0-5440 GCA_964602635.1 uncultured Gemmatimonadota bacterium
GGCCACCAGCGTCCCGCCCGCCTCCACGAATGAGCGGAGGGCCTGCACTCCGGCGGACCCGAGGCCACCGGTGTATTCGACCGGCATAGACCCCGGTTCCCAGCCTTCATCGAGCACCTCCGGCTCGATGGATGGAAGCACGATGCTCGTAAACCGGCGCGACAGGTCGCCCTGCCTGACCTGCTGGTCGTGCAGAGTGGCATACGGGATCTCGTAGCCATCGAACAACCACCGGGTCCAGCCCTCGTCCGTCGCCGGGACCCACGGCTGATACAACCCCACGAGCAACCCCGGCTGGCCTGATACGCCTTCTACGTGCCGGGCAGGAGTGGGCGGTTCGCCCTCGATACGCTCCCGTTCGCCCTGCGGCATGCGGCGCGTCGGCTCGGCCGGGATGCCCAGGAGCAGCGGGAGGTTGTGCGCCGTGACGTCATAGGGTTCGAGCGGCGATCCTCCCGGATGCTCGAGCCCACCGGGATAGGCCTGCGGGGCCAGCAGCATCTGGGCGAACGCGGCGTACGGCTGCCGCATGCCGATGACCAGGCTCCCGGCCGGCCAGGTCGACTCGCCCAGGGTGAGATCACTTACCGCCATGTCGATCTCGACCTGCGCGGTTCGCAGGATTCTACTGAGTTCGGCTACGGCCGGTTCGTTTCTCTGGCCACCCGGAATGACCCAGGCCCTCGGCCATTCCGGCCAACCCTGCACGGCGCGCTCCCCCACGGACACGAAGTTCTCCAGCCAGACCTCCCGGGATCCGGCGGCGCTTCGCAACAGGGCAAGGGCTCCGGCTTCCATGTAGTCCAGGATATCGGCCAGGGTCCAGCGCCCCCCCTGCCAGGGAACGGGGTTGTTCCAGCTCCGTCTTGCGGGCCCCTCTCCACCGGCCGAACCGAGCTCGGAAGGAGAGACTTCGATCGGCGTCGCGAGCCTGGCGCTGGCAGTCTCGCTGAGGATACGGGCACTTCCGTGGTAGTGCGCGTACGCTCTCGCGGGACTCCACGCGTCGTAGTGGGTGTTCACTACGACACCCTTCTTCCCCTGCAGGATGAGGTCCCAGGCTATGGCCATGCCCAGCGAATTCGTGGCGGCGGTGAGCAGAGGATCGACGTTGGGTTCAATCGGATCCGTCCACGGGGGGATGAAGTAGCGACTTCCGTACGGACCTTGTTCGTGGATGTCGTGCACGATCTGCGGGTGCCAGACGTTGTGCACCCGCTCCACCACGTTTCGGGTCTCGACCTGCGTCAGGGAATACCAATCCCGGTTGTTGTCATGACCGGTGTAGTGATGGTACAGCCGAGGGGGCGGAGACCCCTCCCACGGCGTGCCCACCGATTCACGGTACCAGTCCGCCACGATGTCCACGCCGTCCGGGTTCAGCGACGGAACCAGGAGAACCACGCATTCTCGCAGGACCTTCAGAAGGGCGGGGTCCGTGGTCGTGGCCAGCCGATAGGCCAGATTCAAAGGCACGAGCGACCCACCGACCTCCGTGGGATGGATGGCCGACGTGACCAGAACGACCAGGCGTCCCGACCCGATCAACGACTCCCGCATCTCCGGGCCATCGATCCGGCGGGGATCCGCGAGTCGTGCCTGTATGGCCCGGATCTCCCCCAGTCGTTCCTGGTTGGTGGAATCGGTAATGGTCAACAGGACCATCGGTCGGTCGAGTGTGCTGCGACCGATGGTGTCGAGGCGTACCCTGGCGCTCTGCTCGGCGAGCATCTCCGCGTACCCGGTGACCTGACCCCAGTCGGCGACCTCGAAGTCAGCTCCCGGACGAAAGCCGAGGTGGACCTCGGGTGGATCCGGGGGAAGCCGCACCGCCGGCGGGGAGGCCGGTTCCTGTCCCGGTGCCAACCCCGAGAAGCACAGTATCGCCAGGCCGACCGGGAGCGGGAGCACCCGGGGACGCCAGGCGCCAGCCGCCGAAGAGCTGGGCCGGTTCGGTGCGTCACACCAGAAGAGGCGGAACATCGGCCAGCGTGGCTACGGTGTGGTCAGGGTGCTGATCGAGCGCGAACTCCTCGAGCAGTTTCGGATCGAACTTGCCCGTTCGAACCTGAATCGTCGTCAGTCCGGCCGCGTGCCCGCCGCGTACGTCCGTCTCGAGGTCGTCGCCTACGACAGCCAACCCTTCCCGGCGGATACCGAGAAGAGACGAAGCAGCATCGAAGAACGCGGCGGACGGCTTCCCGACCAGCGTCGCCTGGCGTCGGCTCGCGTACTCAAGAGCGGCCACGAACGGACCTGCGTCCAGCGTCGGTCCCTTTTCGGTCAACCAGAAACGGTTGCGGTGAATGGCCACCAGCCGGGCCCCGGCCCGCAGGCTCCGGAAGCCCGCGTTCAGACGTTCGAAGGTGAATCCGGAGCCCAGGTCGCCCACCAGAACGGCGTCGGGCTGTTCCTCCGTGATCTCGAAAGCCGCGAAGTCCTCCCGGGTCGAGTCGGATACCAGCAGGTGGATCCTCTGTACTCCCTGGTCGCTCAGCCAGCGGGCGGCCGCGACGGGCGCACTGAAGATCTCCGATGGCTCCACCTTCAGACCCATCGATTCCAGTGAGGACGCGATATCGGATCTCGACATGCGGCTCGTGTTCGTCGTGAACACGAACGGCACGCCGGCCTCACGCAGGCAACCGATGGCCTCGGCCGCGCCGGGAAGCAGTTCACGCCCCTGATACACGGTGCCATCCAGATCGATCAGCAGCCCCTCGATCGGCCGCATTGGCCAGGCCTCCCATCAGTTCGGATCCCGCGGCTCCGGTATCGTGCGCCGCGCACCACCCCCGAAAGGGCTCTTGCTCCACGCCCCCTTGCCGGCAATGCTTGCATCTCAAGCTAGACGGTGCAACCAACCCGAGAAACCCGGACGGAAACCGTGCCTGAGCTTACCCCGTTCTCCGCGCTCCGCTTCACCCCCTTGGCCGGCGATCTTTCGCTCCTGCTCGCCCCGCCGTACGACGTAATCGACGCCACCGGCCTCGCGGACTTGAAGGGCCGAAGCGAGCATAACTGTGTGCGGTTGATCTTGCCCGACGGTTCGGTCGATGAACGCTATTCCATTGCGGCTGATACGCTTAACCGGTGGAAGATCGAGAAGGTTCTCGCCGTCGATCCGGAGCCTTCGGTGTACCTGTATCGACAGGAATTCCAAGCCGACGGTCAGCCAGCCGAGCGTCTGGCCGTGTTCGCCGCCATTCGTCTCAGTCCGTTCGATCGAGGCCAGGTTCTGCCACACGAGCGTACCCACTCGGGCCCGAAAGAGGACCGCCTCGCGCTCACTCTCGCCACCGAAACGCAGCTCTCGCCCATATTCATGGTGGCCCGAGATGGAGACTCGGCTCTCTACCACCTGGAGCGGGAAGTGCTCGCGGCGGCTCCGCACGTGCACGGGGTCACCCCGGATGGGACCCGGCACTCTCTTTGGGTGGTGACCGGAGATCGCGGCGAGTCACTTCTCTCCGCGGCCGGGGCACAGCCACTCCTGATCGCGGATGGCCACCACCGATACGAGACGGCGTTAGTCGCTACAGAATTGCTTGGTGACAACGTAAAGGCTGCATATTTGCTGGTTTGTGTGGTGAGTCAGAAGGATCCGGGGCTAGTGGTGCGCCCCACGCACCGCACTCTCTCCAAGCCACCGGCCGGTTCAGACGGGACCTTCGACTGGATCTCCGCGCTGGAGCATTCATTCCTTCTCGAGGAGCTCCCTCCGATGTCGCCACTGGAGGCGGAGGAGCGGGTGGCAGCAGCCGGAGGCGGCTCGTTCGTCGTGTGGCCAGCCGGAGGTGATCGGGCGTGGCTGGCCGTAGCCCGACCCACGGCGCTCCGCGCGGCCGGTGTTCCTCCCGAGCGCACCAGACTGGCTCCCGTGGTGTTCGACGAGCTGGTGCTGGGCGCCCTGTACGGCCTCGACGCAGATCAGGCATCTCATGAAGGGCTCCTGTCGTATTCGCGAGGACCGGACGCAGCGGCGGCCGTTTCGGACAGCGGGTGCGGATTCGTCCTGCCGCCGGTGTCCCTGGAGGACGTGTGGGCCACGGCGGCGTGCGGTGGCCGACTTCCTCCCAAGTCCACGTACTTCGAACCGAAGATCCCGTCAGGCTTGCTCTTCCGACCTCTCTGAACTCGGACCGGGGCTGGGCGCCCGCATCTCGACCGGCGTTTGCCGCGGCCGGTGGGGCGGCATACCTTCGGGCGCCATGAATACGACAGAGTCTGACCGGGATTCCCGGCGAATCATACACGTCGCACATAGTCCGGACTCGGACGATGCCTTCATGTTCTACGGCCTGGCTTCCGGCGCCATCGACACGGCGGAGCTGGGATTCGAGCACGAGCTCCAGGGAATTCAGGAACTCAACGAGCGGGCCATGCGGGGCGAGCTCGAGGTCACGGCGGTGTCCATTCACGCGTATGCGTACCTGACCGATCGCTACATCCTCCTGCCGCACGGGGCCAGCATGGGCGAGGGCTACGGCCCCCGACTCGTCAGCCGTGAGGCCATGGACCGGGCCGAGCTCCGCTCCACTGTCATCGCAGTGCCCGGAGAGCTGACTTCCGCTTACCTGGCCCTCAAGCTGTGGGAGCCCGCGGCCCGCACCGTGGTCATGCCGTTCGACACCATCCTGGAGGCCGTCCGCGACGGAGAAGTCGACGTCGGTCTGGTCATCCACGAAGGTCAGCTTACATACGGCGACGACGGCCTGGTTCTCCTGGAGGACCTGGGGAAGTGGTGGAAGGAAGAGACCGGACTGCCTCTTCCGCTCGGCGGTAACGTAATCCGGCGGGACTTGGGGGCCGATCTCATCCCGCGGGTGTCAGACTACCTTCGGCGAAGCATCGCGTTCTCCCTGGACAACCGTGAACAGGCGATGGACTACGCGATGGGGTTCGCCAGGGGACTCGATCGGCGGACAGCCGACGACTTCGTGGGAATGTACGTGAACCGCCGGACTCTCGACTACGGTCCGGACGGACGTGAGGCCGTGCGGCTGTTTCTGGAGCGGGGCGTCGAGGCCGGTCTCGTACCTGGGCCGGTCGAGGTCGAGTTCGCCGACTAGGCGTTAACGGGTGGGGCCTGCGCGTCCTGTCGGTGCGCGTCGAGCTGAGCCACCCGCAGTCCGGCGATCCGCCTGAGGGCCGATCGCTGCGTGACGTAGATCTCCGCGTCGCCGGCCAGGGCGGTGGCGATCTGGATGGCCCGCGTGAGGCCGCCGCCGATCTGGGCCTTCACCTGTGCCGCCTGTCGAGCGATCGTCGGTGAAACCGGTACGATCTCCAGCCCGGGCAGGGCCGCCATCAGCATCTCCACTCGCTCCGCAGTCTGCTCGTGCCCCGACCGATAGGGCTCGACGAGCAGCTGGTACACGGTGACGGCCGACGTGCGGCCCTCGAATTCACCGTCTCGCAGGCCTCCCAGGACGACGCG
>CAZRRU010000054.1:0-5134 GCA_964602635.1 uncultured Gemmatimonadota bacterium
TCGAGGTCGAGGTCGTCCGACGGCCGCGTGAAAGTCCGGGAGTACTCGACGTGCGGCAACAACTCCTCCTGCGCGCCGGACAGGCTTTGCCATGGCACGAATCCGAGAGATTCAACGACCCTTGTCGCATGCGGAATGTCCCTCGATCTCACGAGGATGTCGATGTCTCCGAACTCGCGCAGGAACAGGTTGCCATACAGCGTCGCGGCGACGGCCGGTCCCTTGAGCGCCAGGTTGGAAACGCCGGCTCCGTCCAGAGCGTCCGCGATCTCGACCAACTGGGAAGACATGTACAGGTTGGATCGGACCACCCGCTCACAGCGCCCCTGAAGGGCCTGGCGAACTGCCGCCGGTACCTCCTCACGCTGGCCCAAGTGGACCTGCATCAGAGGGAGAACGCCATGAAGGCCTCCGACCGACAGGATATAGTCCCAGTCGATGGTGCCTGTCATCAGGTCGTCCAGGCTCTGTCCGCCAGACTCGCTCAGATCAGTGCGCGCCGCCAGCTGGAACACCTCGATCTCGCGCGACCTATCGATCACACTTGAACCGCCGCTTGCGGTGGGTGAGTTCACTGGACCTCGTCCGGTGTCGGCTCGGAGATCGCTCCAGGCCCGTCCACAAAAGTTGATGCCTGCAGTCGAAACAGCCGTGCGTATCGACCCTCCAATGCCATGAGCTGTTCGTGAGTTCCGGATTCCAGAATTCGGCCGGCGTCGAGCACGTAGATTCTGTCGGCCATGCGAACGGTGGAAAACCGATGGCTGATCGCGAGCACGGCGCGATCCCGGGCTATCTGACGGACCCGCTCGAACACCTGGATTTCCGACTCTGCGTCCAGCGCGCTGGTAGGCTCATCGAGGATAAGGAGCCGGGCAGGGCTCGCGAACGCTCTAGCGAGAGCGATCTTCTGCCATTCGCCGGTGCTGAGCTCCACGCCGTCCTCGAACCAGTTTCCGAGGGTGGTCGCATACCCATGTGGAAGTCGCTCGATCACTGAGTGGGCACTGGACCGTCGTGCTGCCTCCACGACCCGTTCCGACAAGGGATCCGACCTCACATCTCCGAAAGCGATGTTGTCGCGCGCAGAGGCCTGGTAACGAACGAAGTCCTGAAAAATGGCCGCCACTTCCGACCTGTACCCCTCCTTCGCAAACTCCCGGACGTCGGTCCCATCGAGTGCCACCCGTCCTTCGTCGGGGTCGTAGAGGCGGCAGAGGAGCTTGGCGATGGTCGTCTTTCCGGAACCGTTCGCGCCGATCAGAGCTACCATCTCGCCGGGCCCGACGTGCAGATCCACCCCATCGAGCAAGTCGAGTTCGCGCGTGGGATATCGGAAGCGGACTCGCTCGAGCGCGAAACCCTGGCCGACTGTTTTCGGCAGTGGTCGCGGCGAGTCCGGCTCCTCGAGCGTTTCGTCGAGCGTCAGGAAGTCGTCAAGGGTCGAGAGGAACAGGTTGTTCTCGTACAGGCTGCCCAACCCTCCGAATACCGCCTGAACCTGGCTCAGCCCACGCTGCACCGCCCCGAGGTACATTACGAGATCTCCGACGGTCAACGCTCCTGACAGGGTGCGGTGGACGATGAGAGCGTACGAGGCGAAGGCTGCAGCGGCCGCTGGCACCTGGGCAAGGACATCGCCGCGCGTACGTATCCGCTCCAGCTGCAGGCTCTCGAAACGCAGCTTGTCCCGGAGCTCTCCGAAACGCCGAATCAACTCTGACCCTAGACCGAAGATCCGTACTTCCTTGGCGTGGTCCTCGTGCACCAGCAACCGGTCCAGGTACATGGTCCGGCGCTGCGTTTCCGCTCTCCTGCGCTGCCAGTCGTACTTCCGATCGGAGTGCCGCACGCGGACGCCGTACGCCGGGATTACTACCACCATCAGCAACAGCGGTAGAATCCAGTGCGCCGTCGCCAGGAGGACGATGAGGCCACCGAGGGTCGCGGCGCTCTGCACCACCTGTGTCACGGAATGAAGGATCTTCTGGGGACGGTACGGCGCCTCGAGCTGGGCTCGGTGGAGCGTGTCGTGATAGCGCGGATCTTCGTAGTACTCGAGGTCGACGTCGATCGACTTTCGATGCAGGACTCCGAACATGTGGTCCGTCACGGCCTGGTTCTGGGCCTCCGTCGCGAGACTCGCCAACGAGCGCGCCCCGGCCGCGACGAGACCGATCACGACGGCGAGACCAACCAACCAGAGTACGGACGCGAACGAAGGGCTGGCGCCTCCCGTCAGCCCGCTGGCGACGGCGTCGACGATCAGCTTCATCACGTAGAGGGCGGCCAGCGGGAGCGCCGCCTGAACGAAGACCAGCATGATGCTGAACACGGTCCAGCCTGGCGCGCTCTGCCAGACCAGTCCGAGCGGCCGCCGAAGGCGCATCGACACGGCCAGCCGATGCCTGATGGATGCGGATCGCCTCGTCGTCACGGAGTTCTCTTCCCGAATCCCGGGAACTTCTGATCGAGCCCGGGCAGTTGCGTGTAGCTCTCGATCGACACGTCTCCTCCGATCACCACGATCCCCCGGCTCTCGATCCAGGCATGTGCCCGCACAGGGCCATCTGCCTCGCGGGCGACACCAAGGTGCAATTCCGCATCCTCACCCGCTCTTCGGAAGAGGATCAGAACGGCGAGCGCCTTCGGGAGACACGGGTTCCGAGACAGCAGTCTCCGCCCGGCAGCCTCGACGGCCCATACCGCGAGTTCTCTGTTGAATTGCGCGGATTCTGCGTCGGTCGCGCCGGGGGCCGAGCGCGGCCTGGCCAACCGGTAGACGCCTCGCATCACCTGTCGAAACGGCAGCACAGCGAGCGCCGTCTGAATGGCGGCGATCAGCAGGCCCGCACGCGTAACCGCACGCCTTTCTTCGGGCGCCCGATCACGGAACCGCTTGAGTGTCTTCCTCATCGAGCACAACGAGTCCGCGGTCCACGAGATCTGCGAGAAAAGCCCTCAGATCCTTCCTCAGTTTCGCCGGATCTACGTCATAGACGGCCGCGAGACCGGCTTCCAGCTCGCCGACGGTGCACGGCTCGGCCAACGAACCCCATACGGCGGCTCCGACGTCGTCGAGGCTGAGATAAGAGCTGGAGGCCAGGTCCAGGATTACGACCGCGTCCCCGAGCCCGGACCACACGTTCTCGTCAGCGAGCCGCAGCCGCGTCTCTTCCGTAAGTCCGTTCAACGGTTCCTCTGCAGTAGTATTGAATGCCCTGGATCGTCAATTCATGGTGTCGGAATCGCATCGATCGTGCCACTCGCCCTCAAACCACGTCTTCGCCCGTAAGCACCGGCTCGTGAAACGCGCGCACCCAGGCCTCGGTGCTGATGGCCCACCACAGACTGTGGTGCTCAGCAGCCCCGTCCACGACAGCCCTATAGTGACGCTCGAGAGCCTCGCCATCGAGCCATTCCCGGGATGCGGCTCGTGAGCCGGAAAGAAGGTATTCGATTGTTGGGGCGGCTCGGGCTCGCAACGCCCGGTTATAGAGTGGATACGGGT
Organism: uncultured Gemmatimonadota bacterium; assembly: GCA_964602635.1. Classification (GTDB taxonomy): domain Bacteria; phylum Gemmatimonadota; class Gemmatimonadetes; order Palauibacterales; family Palauibacteraceae; genus Benthicola. The sequence continues at coordinate 3,512 of CAZRRU010000054.1, forward strand.
CCGTCTTCGTCATGCCCTGCCGAACATCGGGGGGCAGCAGCGGCTCCACGGCGCGGCGGACGAGTCTCTTCTCGTCCCCCACCCTGTTCAGTGCGCGTTGTGGAACCGCCAGGACGAACTCGACGAGACGACGGTCGCTCCAGGCGTCGGAGAAGCCGACCCCCCGCAGGGCGCTCATGCGTTCTGACCAGCCGACTCCCCACATGTGCATCGGAGAGAACACGGATCGGTACCTTTGCCGAGCTCCGATCCGGAGACCCGGTAATGTACGCTCGGACCGCGCTCGTGTCGCGGCTCGATCCAAGCCGTTCCAGTGGTCCAGAAGCCAGGACGGCTGTCCGGAATCGGAGGTCTGTCGCGACCTTCCTCTCCATCGGCCTGCGAGCCGTCGCAGCCGGGGGGCTCGATCCCGCGGCCACATCTCCTGCCGCAGGGGCCGCCACAGCTGTCTCGACGCGATCGTCCGCAGGGTGCTCTCCTGCCAGCCGGCAAGAGTCCGCATCTCGCGAAGGAGAGTCGTCCAGTGGCCGCGCCACAGGAGGGCCGTGAGATCGTAGATCGGCTCGCCGGCGATCAGGTCGCCGCGATCACCGGAGAGGACGAGGGAGCAGCCGTCGGCGCGGGCCGCGTCCAGGCAGGCGTCCAGCAGCGGCTGGTACACGAACAGGTAGGGGTCGTCCCGGTCCGGCCCGTGATCCGGATAGTCCTTCAGCGGCCACAGGTCGTCTGCCGGTACATCGGTCACTGGAATCCCCCAGTGCTCGGCCAGCGGCCCACTCACCGCCCGCTCGTCGCACTGCACCAGTTCCTCGAACGCGAAGCTGTACGCCCGGAACTCGGGACACTCCGCCTCGCCCGACCGCATCAGCGAACCCGCTACCGCCGCCACGCTCCCCGAGTCCACGCCCCCGCTCAGCAGCAGTCCCACCGGGTGTACGCTCCGAAGCCGCGCCCGTACCGCTTCCCGGAACACTTCCAGAAAGTGCTCCGCGTACTCTTCCCCCCGCCGGTACCGGATCCGGTGTCCCGGGTCCACGTCCCAGTACCGCCATACCCGCTTCTCTCCCCCCTCCACCACCAGCGCGTGCGCCGGCCCCAGACGCTCGATCCCCTCGTAGAACGTCCACTCCGGCGGCATGTACGGCCCCGACAGGTACACCCCCACCGCCGGCTCGAATATCCGCGCCGGAACCCCGGGTACTGCCAGAATTTGCTTCACTTCCGTCGCGAACAGCGTACGCCCCGCTTCCGCCCGGTACACCAGGGATCGCATCCCCAGCGCATCGCGGGCCCCGAACAGCCGCTCGCGGCCCCCGTCCCACACCACGAACGCGAAGTCTCCCACCAGGCGCGCCGCGCATTCAACCCCCCACGCCCGGTACGCCGCCAGGATCAACTCCACATCCGTCCAATCCCCCGCTTCCACCCCCAACCACCCACCCAACTCCTTCCGGTTGTCGATCCGGGCGTCCGCCACCACCACCACGTCTCCCGCCACCAGCGGCTGCCGCTCTCGCACCGACTCCGGCGTCACGTGCTGAGCCAGGTGTCCCAGGCCCACCCCCCCATCCCCCTGCACCCCCCCTCCGTCCCGGCCCCGCCCCCCCCCTGCCCCCCCCATCC
>CAZRRU010000055.1:0-11373 GCA_964602635.1 uncultured Gemmatimonadota bacterium
CAGGACGGGCTCGATCTGCTCCTCTGCCACCTCGGCGAGCCGGCTGAACGTATACGGTCCGTGCAGCTGATAGCTGAGGAAACGCTGCTCTTCATCGGAGAACTCCCGCGGCACGTAGGGCTGGATCTCCGGGTACACGGCCGGAGGAAGTTCCTCTCGCAGGGCGGCGAAGCGCTCGCTGAGATCGAGCTGAGCGAAGTCCATGCGCGCATCGCGGTCGAACTCGATGTCGATCTCGGTGCTCGAGCCCATCCCGCGGGGGTCGGCTCTCGAGGTGGAGGTGATCTTCCGCACCCCTTTGACCTGCTGGGCCGCCGCCTCCAGCGGCGAAGTAACGAAGGCCTCCATCGCCTCCGGCGAAGCTCCCCCCCACGAAGCGTTGACGGTCAGCCTCGGATAGTCCACGTCAGGCAGAAGCTCTACCGGTATCAGCCGGAAGCTGTACGCCCCCAGAGCCACGAGCGCCACGTAGATCGCAGCGGTGGCGACCGGCCGCTTGATGGACAGATCGATCACTCTACCCCTCCCTCCTCGGCGCCCACTCGGAGGCGGGCGTCCACAACCTCTCTCTTCATCATCAACTGTCCGTCAACGCCGGCCCCAGCGCGGTGTCGGAAAGCGGGTGGGGGGAGGCGTACCTTCCGGAACCGGACGGCCTCGCCGCCCGTACTGATTCGGCGGGTGACACCAGGAGAGAATACACCACCGGTACCACGATGAGCGTGAGGAACGTGGCCGAGATCAGGCCGCCGATCACCGCCACGGCCAGCGGCGCCCGGAGATCCGCGCCGGCACCCCACCCCAAGGCCATCGGGAGGAGTCCGAACACGGTCGTGATCGTGGTCATGACGATCGGACGCAGCCGCAGCCGTCCCGCCTCGAGGATCGCGTGTCTCTTCGTGGCTCCCTCATCTCTCTTCTGATTGATGAAGTCCACCTTGATGATGGCGTCGTTCACCACGATTCCGATGAGGATCACCAGGCCGATCCCACTCATGGCGTTCAGACCGTCGCCGGCCAGGGCGAGCGCGACCACGGCACCGATCGCCGCGAGCGGCACCGAGACGAGGACGACGATCGGCTGGATCAGAGACTCGAACTTCGCCGCCATGATCAGGAACACGAGGAACAGCGCGAGTCCAAAAGCGAACAGCAGCGAGCGGAAGCTCTCTCTCATCTCCTCGTTCTCCCCGCCCACCCTGAGCGCCGTCAGCGCCGGAAGCCGCACGTCCGCCACCGCTGCCTCGATGGATTCCACCGCCGACGCGATGCCTCCTCCGCGCACGTCAGCCAGCACCTGCACCGTACGATTCTGCTCACTGCGCCGGATTTCGACCGGTCCATAGCCCTCTCGCGCCGTGACGAGCTCCCGGATCGGAACGCCGTCCAGGGTAAGGGTCATCACGTCGGCCAGCGCCTGCCTTTCCCCCTCGGGGAGGCGGACCCGGATGTCGATCTTCTCGGAGAACTCGGTATACGGCCGGTCCGTCTCGGCCCCCCTGAGGTAGGCCTCGATGGCATCGGCGACCTGGGTGACGGAAAGCCCGTACCGGGCCGCCGCTGCCCGGTTCACCTCGATCTCGAGCTCCGGCTGCGTTAGCTGGAGATCGATTCTGGCGTCCGCGATCCTCGGAAGGTCGCGAATGCGAACGAGGACTTCGTCAGCCACGGCCACCAGGCTGTCCAGCTCCTGGCCCCTTACCTTCACCGCGACATCCGCATCGCCGAGTCCGATCGCCCGCCCCAACGAGGTCGCGCGTCCCGTCTCGACCGAGACCGCCTGCGGATCGATTCCGCTACCGGCGACCACGGTCCGGAACTCGTCCACCACGTCCGTGACTCGCCGTGCTCCTTCTTCGAGCCGGACATCGAGGGCCGCGTTGTTCAGGCCGGTGAGCTCGCGGGTCGCCAGCTCCGCCTCACGCGCCCGTCCTACGCGGCTGAAGACGGCCTCGACTCCGTCGATCTCCAGGAGCCCCGTCTCCAGCCGAGTAGCCGCATCGGCGGTGATCTCCAGGGGCGTTCCGACGGGGAGGTTCAGCTCGACGCGGAAGGCACCCTCGTCCACCTCGGGCATCAGGCCTCGCGGCAGAAAGCTGCTTCCGGCCAGCGCGACGGCGAGGGCCCCGAAGGCGATGACAAGGACCTGGCCCCGGTGCTCGAGCGCCCATTCCAGAGACCGCTCGTACCGGGCCGTGAACGCGCTGAACCCCCGGTCGAAGGCATCGAGCAGGGGCCGGAAGATGAATCGCAGGACCCGACCGATGGTCCGGAACAGGTCCGCGAACGTGATGCGCACCGAATCCGCTATGAAACGCAGGCCCAGGCCGATTCCGCGCCCGGCCTTCCGGGCCAGGCGTATCGGTAGCCAGCCCGCGCCCTGGCTGTCGCTCGCGGTGGCCCTTTCCGGTAAGGTCGCTTTCTGCCGACCGACCCGGGCAGCCATGACCGGCAGAAGTGTGAGCGCCACGAGAAGCGAGGCGAGCAGCGAGAACGCCACGGCCAGGCTGAGATCCGTGAACAGCGCGCCGGCCACGCCCTTCACGTACAGTACGGGGCCGAAGACGGCGATGGTCGTGAGAGTCGATGCCGTGATGGCTCCCGCCACTTCGTTGGCTCCCACCGAGGCCGAGACGGCGGAGTCGAGCCCTTCCTCTTCCCTGTGCCGGAACACGTTCTCCAGCACGACGATGGAGTTGTCCACCAGCATCCCGACCCCGAGCGCCAGGCCTCCCAGCGACATCACGTTGAGGCTTACATCGGCCAGGTAACACAGAGCAAAGGCCGCCATGACGGAGATCGGTATCGCCAGCCCGATCGCCACCGGGTAGCGCGGGTCACGGAGAAACAGGAACAGGACCAGAAAGGCCAGCACGCCCCCGAACAGAAGAGCCTGAACCACGTTCGAGATGGCGTCGGAGATGAACGTGGCCTGGCTGGCGGCCACCTCGATCCCGACCTCCGGAAATTCCTCCTGGAGCTGGGCCAATACCTCGTTCACCTGGTCCGCTACCCGGACCGTGTTGGAGCCCGACTCCTTGTACACGAGGAGACCGATCGCCGGCTCGCCGTTGAACCGGGCCACCGTCTCACGCTCCGCCTCTCCCTCGAAGATCCGCGCCACGTCACGCAGGCGCACCACTCCCCCGCCCAGCGGACGACCCACCACCACGTCCTCGAGTTCCTCAATACTCTGAAACTCACCCAGCGTGCGCAGACTGTACCGGAACCGGCCGCGGCGGATGCTGCCGCCGGGTGCGCTGTAGTTGGCCCGATCCAGGGCCTCCGTGACCTGGGTGATCGTCACGTCGTTCAGTGCCAGGCGATTGAAATCGACCTCCACCTGGATCTCGCTTATCGGCCCACCGGTGATCGCCGCCATCGCCACGCCGTCCAGCTGCTCGAGCCGGCGTTTGAACACGGCGTCCGACAGATCCCTGAGCTCCGCCAGGTCAGCGCCCGTGATCGCGAGAGAAATGATGGGATCGTTCGTCGGATCCGACGTGAGGATCACCGGCCGCTCGGAACTCTCCGGGAGACTTCCGACCAGGTTGTCCAGTCTCTCTCGGACGTGGAGCATCGCGAACTCCATGTCCGTCCCCCAGTGGAACTGCAGCCGTACGAGCGATTGTCCTTCGCGCGATCTCGAATCGACCGAGTGGACCGCCGGAACCCGGCTGACGACAGCCTCGACGGGCTCGGTGACGAATCGCTCGACTTCTGCCGGACCGGCATCCGGATAGGTCGTCCACACCGAGAGGGTGGGAAACGAGACGTCCGGCAACAGGTCGATCGGGAGGCGAGCGAACGAAACGACGCCGAGCACCCCGACCGCCAGGTACAGCATGGCCGTCGCTACGGGACGCCGGATCGACAGGTCGGACAGCGCCATCAGCCCTCTCCCCTGCCGAGGTCTCCGCCAACTCTTTCTTCCAGGCTGGCCCACCCGATCAGGTAGTCGTAGCGCTCCTGGAACAGCGACTGCTCCGTCAGGGTGAGCCGGTCGATCGCCTGCTGCAGGTTGAAGTACGGAATGCTGCCGAGGCGATACTGCTCGCGCGCGAGATCGAGGCGCTCTCCGGCCAGCGCGACGTTGCGCTCGAGGATTCGCAGTCGCTCGCTGCGCCGCTTGAGCTCCTTCACCAGGTCCCGCACGTCCTTCTCGAGCTGCAGCTGTTCCGCCGTGAGCTGGGCCGTGGCCTGGCGCCGCGCACGATCCGCCTGCGCCGTCTGGCGCTTGCGAGTGAACCCGGAGAACACGCTCCAGGATCCCTGGATGACGAATCCGCCGGACGTGTTGGCCGGGTCGAAGTCGAACAGGCTCTCGTCCCGGCCGAGCTCCTTGCTCCGGCCGAAGGTGTACCCGATGTCGATACGGGGCAGGTAGGTCGATTTCGCCGACCACAGATCGGCCGAGGCCGCCCGCTGGTCCTGCTGCAGAGCCAGCAAGTTGGGATTGGCCACGAGAGCGGACGAGACCATGGCGTCGGCATCCAGGGGAACCGCGTCCGGCACCCTGTCCACGTCCACGAGCTCCAGCGATCCCGGGTCCGTGTTCGTGACCGGCACGCCGAGCGTGACCTGCAGCTGCCGCAGGGCTCTCGAAAGCGCGGCCTCCGAATCCAGCACCCTGAGCTCGGCGTCGCTCAGATCGATCTCGGCCCCCAGGAGGTCGCTCCGCGAGGCGGCCGCGATCCGGTACCGCTGCTCCGTGACCTCGAAGTCCTGCCGGCGCGCCTCCAGTTGCCGCCCCGACACGTCAAGGAGCTTCTGCTGTTTGAGGGCCTCGAAGTAGGAGCTCTTGACCTCCCGGATCACGGTGCGCTCAGCCGCCGTCAGTCGGTAGTCGGCCGCGCTCTCTCGGGCATCCCCCGCCTTGACGTTGGAAATGCGCTCCGGACTGAGAAGTGAGAGCCCGAACGTGAGCGATCCCGAGCTGCTCTTCCGTGTGGACGTGATCGGATCCTCGAGCTCCTGCGACACGCCCGTCGGGTCTACGAACGTCACGGTCGTGAAATCGGTCTCGGACAGGGAGCCTCGCAGATCGACGGTGGGCAGGAAGGCTCCCCAGTCAGCCCAACGCGATGACGTAGCCGCGGCGGCAGCGGCGGCCGACGATTCGATGTTCGGGTTGAGCGTGAGGGCCGTCCGAAGCGCCTCCTCGAGCGGCACCACCTGCTGCGACCCGGCGGGCGTCGTGAGGGCCAGAATGCAGGCCAGGGCGGCGCCTGACGCTGCGAGCGGCCGGCGCCGGCTCACGGGGCGCCCCCCGCACCGCCTTCCGGCTCAGTCAACCGCACCATGGCATCGTGGGTCAGCGTGGTATGACCGCCCACCAGGACGATCTCTCCTTCGGCAAGCTCGTCCGTAGCCTCGGAGGGCACGACCTCGATGGCCTCCTCGTTCTCGAGTCCGGTGGTCACGTAGCGCCATTTAGCGCGACCCGTGGTCGCCCCCTCCGACTCTGGTTCGAAGACGAACACCACCTCGCGACGGCTGCGTTCGACGATGGCCTCCTTGGGCACCGAGATGCGGTCCTCGAACAGTCTGCCGGCAATCCTGACGTTGGCATGCATGCCGGGGAGAATGCGGGCGCCGGGATTCCGAAGCCGCACCGTCGCGCGCCCTACGTGGCTCACCGGATCCACCACGGGATTCACCGTGACGACCACGGCCTGGAGTTGCTCGCCCGGGAAGGCGGTAAAGGTCACGCTGGCATCACGCCCCACCTCGAGTGCGGCGATCTCGCTCTCGAGCACCTGGACGTCCACGTCCACGCTGGACAGGTCGACCACCGTGGCGATCGAGTCGTTCGGGGAGAGGCGCGTTCCCACGTCCACCACCAGATTGGCGATCCGGCCAGCGTACGGTGCCCGGATCACCGTCTTCTCCAGGTTGTACTCGGCCTGCTCCAACCGAGCCTCCGCCCCCGCAAGACCGCTACGGATCCGGGCCTGGGTCTGCCGCACTTCCAGCACCTCCGGGTCCTCGATGGTCTCGTCGCCGAGCGTCAGGTCCTGGTACGAGGCCTCCGCTTGCTCCAGAGCCCCCTGGGCCTCTTTGCGGCTGATCTCGTACTCGATGGGATCGATTCGAGCGATTACGTCGCCGGCCGACACCCATCTTCCCTCGCGCGCCAGGACCTCGATCACCGGTCCGCCGACCTGGGCGTGCAGGGGAGCGGTACGCAGAGCCGCGGCCTGCCCCTCGGCGTTGACCCACAGGACGAAGGTCCCGCGCTCGACGGCAGCCCCTTCCACCGGGACGGCGATGCCCGTGGCAAACGCGGTGGCCGCGGCCGTGCTCTGGGCCTCGGCGCGAGCCGAATCCACGGTCGCGCTCTCCGAGTCCTCCGACGTCTCTTCACTGTTCTGCTTGAGGCGCAGGTAGATACCGCCAAGGGCGGCGGCTGCGACGGCGAACACCAGGATCGTGACTAGGTAGCGCGACTTCATGGAAACGCGTCCGGGTTCAGAGTTCGAGCCTGTTGTACGGTATACACCCTGAGGCGCAGAATCTTCTGGAAAGAGTGCGGTTCGGTTGCATCATACTGACAACACCCGCCTCCCGGCCGGCGCTGGGTGCGCGTGCCAGCCGTCGCTCACTTAGACTCGGAGTCGACGGGAGAGGTTGCCCATCCGCTCCGCCGACGACGACCCTCCCTCCTCAAATGGGTAGGAAAAAGAAAGCCAGGCCCAGCATGACGTAGACGGCCAGGAGCTGGACCCCCTCCATCCAGTGTGACTCTCCGTCGAGCGAGACGAGCGCCATGACACCGGTCGACAGTACGACGGCCACCACCTCCAGCGACGTAAAGTGCAGATCCATGGGAGCCGGACCGATCGCGTAGCTGAGGAATACGAGGAGCGGGGCCACGAACATCGCGATCTGGATGGACGATCCGACTGCTATGTTCACGGCCAGGTCCATCTTGTTCTTCGCGGCCATGAGGACCGCCGTGGAATGCTCGGCCGCGTTGCCGACCAGGGCGACCAGGATCACCCCCACGAAGACCTGGTTCATGCCCAGGTCGTGAGCGGCCTCCTCCAAAGCGCCGACCATCAACTCCGACATGACGCCGACGGCCGCGGCGGACAGCAGAAGCAGTCCGAGTGCGCGAGCGGCGCCCCCCGGCGGCGGGGGATCCCCGTCCGCCGACCCGTGGTCCATGGCTGCCCCGGTCCCGAGATACAGGTGCGAGTGCGTCCGGAAACTGAATACGAGGCCAAGCACGTAGGTCACCATCAACACGATCGAGATGTCGAGGCTGAGGCCACGCTCGAGCCCGACGGCACCCTCGCCCACGACCTGATGAAAGATCGCGGGAAGTACGAGACCGATCGCCGCGAGCAGAAGCATCGTCGCTCCCATGCTCGCCGCCGTCCGGTTGAAGCGCTGGATGGGCGGGAACTTCAGCCCACCGACCAGGATGCTGAGGCCGAGGACGAGCAGGAGATTGCCTATGATCGAGCCCGTGAGGGAGGCCTTTACCACGTCCATCAGCCCGGCCCGCAGGGCCATGATCGCTATGATCATCTCCGCGGCGTTGCCGAAGGTGGCGTTGAGGAAGCCTCCCCAGCCCGCACCGAGGTGCTCGGATAGACGCTCCGTGGCACGTCCCATGTAGCCGGCCAACGGGATGATGGACACGGCGGCTGCGATGAACACCGGCGTGCCGTGCAGCCCGAATCCCCAGACCATCGTCAGGGTCGCCGGTACGCTAAGGAGGAGCACGAAGAGAACGCGGTCCACGGAGAGGACGCGGCCCGCGTCCGGAGTCGAGTCGGTCACCTCACCTCCCTGCTTCGGGCTGGCGCAGGAGCGTGGAGCGCGCCGCCGCCTGGTCTCTGAAGTCTGTCGTGAGGGCGCCTCCCGGAAGATCCGGGAGCAAAAGGCGTCGTCCGGATTCGAACCGGAGTAGGGGGCTTTGCAGGCCCCTGCCTAGCCACTCGGCCACGACGCCACGCCGAAACACTTTCTGGTTCCGGGGCGCGGAAACTAGCCGCTTCCGCTATCGGTGGCCAGAGTCCGAGTTCGCTTGTGCGCGCCCGCAGCACGCGTCTATACTCCGGTCCTCGCTCGCCGCCCCTGCGGCGCGGTTTCACCATACCGGAGATCTCCATGTCCCGGAGCGCGGCTCCGCTTGCCCATGCCCGCTGGATCCCACTGGCCTGCGTGCTGGCAGCTTCTCTGCTCCTCGTGCCCTCGGCCGCCCGGGGGCAGGTGAGGGACCGGGACGCCCGCATTCCGCAGGCCGGATCCCTGTGGATCGAGATCGCACCCCAGTTCTACAACTGGAACGAGCAGTTCGCGGAGAACAGCCCCGCAGTGGACGATGGAAGCCGCGAGCCACTGTACGCAGACTACGACGGAAGCGTCGCGGCGCGGTTGTTTCCGGGCCTCGACCCGATGCTGGAGGTGGTGAACCGGGATGCCGATGCCCTGGGCTTCACGCCTCTTACGGGAAGCGACCTGGCTATGGGTGATCTAGACTTCGGATCCATCGACGTGTTCGTCCGCCGGATCCCGCTCTCCCTGCAATTCGGAATCGGCGGATTCGCTTCGATCGAGGTCCTGGCTCCCCTGGTCAAGACGGAGGTGGAGACCGGGTTCGTGTTCGATTCCGCTGCCGCGGACATCCTGCGGGCCGAGACGGCGCTGGCCGATCCAGGCACGTTCTTCTCCGACCTGGACGCCGCTCAGGCCCAGCTCCAGGCGCTCGTCGATGGGGGGACTCTCTCGCCGGACGACCAGGCCGCCGCCGTGCAGCTCCTGTCGGACACCGAGGCCTTCCAGGGGGCCCTGGAGTCACGAATCTCGGGTCAGGAGTACCTGTTCACGTCCGGCAGCTCATCCGGCCAGCAGATCACCAGTTACTACGGCGGTTTCGAGACGGGGTTCCAGGGATTCGGAATCGCGCTTCCGGGGTTCGGTCTGGCCGATTCGGCTACCCGCTCGGACCTGAACGCCTATTTTGAGCGAGATCCGGTCCTCGGCCAGCCGCTCGGCAAGGTGACCCGGGGCTGGGCGTTTTCCGAGATAGAGGTAGGGGCCCGTTTCAAGCTGGTCGATACGTTCGGGTGGCCCGAGCGCCCGAAGCCGCAGCCGGAGGAGTCGGCCGTGCCGGCGGCCCCTCCGCACACCCTTCCCCCCGAGGATGATTCGGAGCCGGATCCGGGGGCACCGGAAGCCCAGGAAGGGGCGGGGGTCGAGGCTGGCGTCGAAGAGGTGGTCGAGGAAGGAGCCGGGGAAGCAGCCGAAGCAGAAGAGGGTGCCGGCGGCCCGCAGGACGCAGAGCCGGTGACGCCTGCCACCGTCGAGCCGGAACCGCTCGACCGGCCGGGGATAAGGTTCCGAACCACCGTCGGAGCCCGTTATCGATTCCCGCTTTCGGACCCGGACAGGGATCCGTATCTCGATCCCGACGTATTCCTGCAGCAGCCGATAGGCGACGGACAGGCCGACCTTCAGCTCGAACTGTATCAGGACGTGGCTTTCGGGCAACGCTTCTGGGTCGTAGCGGGAGCGACGTACGGGATCCAAATCAAGGACGAGCTGGTCAGGCGTGTGGCCCCGCCCGGACAGCCGTACGGCTACGCATCGCAGAAGGTCAGCGTCTCTCGAGACCTGGGCGACTTCCTGAAGATCGTGCTTTCACCGCGCTTTGCGCTCGCCGAGGCTATGTCACTCGCGATCGAGTATACCTACTGGAACAAGACGGGCGACTCGTACGAGGCCACCACGGGAGGCGTCGATGTGACTCCCCTGGGCATCGAGACATCCCAGACCCTACACGCGCTGGGGATCGGCGCGTACTACAGGACCACCCGGCTATTCGCCGCCGGCAGGTCCGGCGTGCCTATCGACCTGGCTCTTCTGTGGCAGACCGCGATCTCGGGCTCGGGAGGGCAGACTCCAGCGGCCGGTGTGGTGACGGTCTCGGCGCGGGTCCCGATTCAGCTATTCTGACAGCATTGCCGGAGAGGCTGTGGACAGGTGTCGGCACGCGTCTTGCTCGAAAGGGCGGGACCGGCTGGTTCTCGACCAACGACAGTCATGGATCTGCGCTCATGAGCAACGCAGTACTCGTCATCCCGTGCTACAATGAAGCGGATAGGCTTGAGTTGCCAGCGTTCCACAGCTTCCTGGAAGAAAATCCAGATTTTCGTTTCGTTATGATCGACGACGGAAGCACGGATGCAACGGCGGCGGTTCTCGCACCCTTGAGTGAGCGATGGGGTGAGCGCTGCAGGGTTCTCTCATTCGAACAGAACGTGGGCAAGGCGGAGGCTGTGCGAACAGGTCTCCTCGAGTGCCGCGGTTTCGACTGCCAGTTCGTGGGCTTCTTCGACGCCGATCTTGCGACGCCTCTGGACGCCGTGCTCGAGATGCGCACTCTCTTGGAGTCGCAAGAGGCACTGGCACTCGTCATGGGAGCCCGAGTTCAGCTACTTGGTCGACGAATCGATCGGAAGGCCAGCCGCCACTATTCCGGTCGCATCTTTGCAACAGCGGCGTCGCTGAGCCTGGGCATCCCTGTGTATGACACGCAGTGCGGAGCCAAGTTATTCAGGGCTTCACAGGAGCTTTGGTCCGTCCTGGGCGAACCGTTTCACTCGCGCTGGATCTTCGATGTGGAATTGCTGGCCCGCATGATCCTCTACCGGCGCCAGCAATCACTTCCCGGCCTGGAAGAGGCTGTGTTCGAGCACGATCTCGACGAGTGGACGGATGTGGTCGGATCGAAACTCAGCCTGTCCGATTTTGTGCGGGCCATCCCTGAGCTGTGGCGGATCCGGCGCACGCTTCAGATCGAGGACGTGCCCCTCCCCAGGTAAGTTGACGAAAGGCGGCGAGCGTGACGCTCCTCAAGAGAACGATAGCAGGCGTCAGGTCGTGGCTTCGCGGCCGGCCCGACCGTGCTGCGTTGGTCGCGGTGCTGTTGGCCGCTGCGTTCGCATGTTTGGTAATCACGTTGTTGCCGAGGGGATTCCTTGCTGAACTCCTTGCAGCGGTGGCGCCACCGAGCGGCCGAGCCGGTCGTTTGCGAATTGCGCTTCTGGACAATCACCGGACCGTGTTCGGAGGACTGACTCTAGGATGCGCGGCCTTGATAGCCCTCACGCCGAGGCTCTCGAGATTGGCCGCCGACGCGCTGACGGGCCTGAATGGGGTCAACAGGAGAACGTTCATTCTGGTGGTCGGGCTCTCGATTGTTGCCAGTCGCGTGGCCCTCGCACCAATGATGCTGCCCATTATACCGGGCCAGGACACAGGGCACTATTTTCAATTGGCGAACACGCTCTTGGACGAGGGACGTTACGAGGAACGCGCTTCCCATCCCGCTGAGCCCGACGGAGATCGCGCCTGGAG
>CAZRRU010000056.1:0-5235 GCA_964602635.1 uncultured Gemmatimonadota bacterium
GGGTGGAAGGTCCGCTCGCCCTTCCGGCCCCTGAACCTCGCGACGCCGAACACGATCCGGACGGGCGCCGGCCGGCCGGGACCCGACTACTGGCAGCAGCAGGTGGACTACCGGATCGAGGCGACCATCGACCCGGTAACCCAGTCGCTGACCGGGTCGGAGGCCATCCGGTACCACAACAACTCGCCACACGCCCTCTCCGTCCTGTGGCTCAAGCTGGACGCGAACCTGTGTGATCCGGATAGCAAGTCGCGGCTGCTGGCGGTACCGCCGCTGCTGTTCGGTGATTCCGTGTTCGACTTCACGTGCGATGGAGGCGGCATCAGCCTCGACCGGGTGGCCGGTGGCGGCCGCGACCTGGCGCACGAAGTCCTGGGCACGATCGCCCGGATCGAACTCCCTCACCCGCTGCCCGCTGGGGCCATGACCGAGATCGAGATCGACTGGCGTACCGCCCTTCCCGAGTACGGCTACGGCCGCACGGGACGGGATGGCACCCTGTACCAGGTCGCCCAGTGGTACCCGCGCCTCGCCGTGTACGACGACGTGAGCGGCTGGAACCTGACGCCGTTTCTCGGGGCGGGCGAGTTCTACCAGGAGTTCGGCGATTTCACGGTAGCCCTCACGGCTCCTGACAATTTCGTCATGACTGCCACCGGCACGATTGTGAACCCCGACGCGGTTCTCACGAGCGAGCAGCAATCCCGCCTGGCCCGCGCCGACGCCTCGGAGGAGGCGGTGGCGATCATCACGGAGTCCGAGGCCCGATCGAATCGGGGGCGCCGCGCTTCGGGCACCAGGACGTGGCGTTTCGCCGCCGAGAACGTGCGAGACTTCGCGTTCGCAATGGCGCCCGACTTCCGGTGGGACGCGAGTTCGTACGACGGCATCCGGATTCAGACATTCTACCGACCGGAGGCCACCCTGTGGGAGGAGGCGAACCGGATGTCGTGGGTCTCGATCCAGCACTTCTCCGAACGGCTGTACCCGTACCCGTGGCCGCACGCCACTACCGTCGAGGGACCGAACGACGGCATGGAATACCCGATGATCACGTTCGTGCCCACCGAGACGACCCGCGAGGCCCTGTACTGGGTGCTGACGCACGAGTTCGGGCACGAGTGGTATCCCATGATCGTGAATTCGAACGAGCGCCTGCACCCCTGGATGGACGAGGGCTTCAACACGTTCCTCAATATCGAATCGGTCGAGGTCTACTTCGAGGGCGAGCCGTACGCGGACGCTATCTCGGCGCAGCCCCTCGAGCTGTGGGCGGGCCATGCGATAGAGGGCTCCGAGCAGGCGATGTATCTGCCGCCCGATGAGCAGCATGACCTGTTCTGGGCCGCGTATTTCAAGCCGGCCCTCATGATGCACCTCCTGCAATACGAGGTGCTCGGCAAGGCGCGCTTCGACCGGGCGTTCGCGGAGTACACGCACGCCTGGGCGTTCAAGCACCCGACGGCATCGGACTTCATCCGTTCGATGGAGAACTCCTCGGGCATGAACCTCGACTGGTTCTGGCGCGGGTGGGTCTACTCCACGGCCCGACTCGACCAGGCGGTGGCCGGTGTGTCCGTGAGCGATGAGGGGGTGACCGAGATCCGGCTCGAAAACCTGGGCGACATGGTGATGCCCGCGGAGCTTCAGCTCGGATTCACGAACGGAGCCGCGGAGACCATCCGCCTCCCGGTCGAAATGTGGAAACTGGGACCGGTCTACACGTACCGGGTCCCCGCCGGCCGGGAGGTCACGAGCGCCACCCTGGATCCGAGGGCCGTGTACCCGGATTACGACCGGTCCAACAACGAGTGGTCGAGGTAGGTCTGACGAGTCGTTTTGGGGGATCGCTTGGGTTGAAAGTTTTGAAAAACTTCGCCGGCGCACGCCGGCTGGCAAGTCGGGGTATCGGGTATTGTTCTGGTCGTTGTTGTGCGGATATCCGTCGTTTGCCGACGGCAGTCCATACTGCGATCTTCACACACAATCCACACTGAGAGCGAGGTTTTCGACATTTCGTTCATCATGTTGTAATTGTGTCACTTAACGTCGCGAGACTCCGAGTTTTTCCCTGTTTCTCGACTTGCTCCGCGGGGGCCCGAGGTGTACTGTTGAGTCACCGAACCACCCGAGGCGCGCGGGTACACATGTCGCACGCGGAGACGGGCGGGAATCAGTTCTGCTAATTCAGTAATCGCCGGACTTTTAGCCACAGGTGCGCTCAGATGTCGAATACTCGACCGGTCGAACTGGTGCTGCGACTCCCCAACGACGTGGCGGACTCCGTAGAGGAAGTCAGTGAGCGGGATCCCGAGTTTCTGAATAGAGTCATTCGATACGGCATTGTCCGGCGCGCCGTGTATCGCGAGCTCCAGCGCTCCGACGAGTTCGCACCCCCCCTCGCGCACTCCTGAGCCGGACCTGACCCCGGCCGCCCATCGCTTGACGCTCCTACCGCCCCGCGCTACATCCGCATAGGGACCGCAAAGCAACACTGACGATTCAAAGGCGAGCTGCGGGCGATACCGAACGTGGGCCAGAATTCAGGCGAGAATCGACTCGGCACCTCGGCAGGTGCGCCCCGGCGCACCGACGTGGACCCTGTTTTGCGGGCGAAGTATCTGGACTACTGTTCGGCGCGCATCTCAGAGGTTTTTCTCTCTCTCACGGACGACCGTACGTATCAACTCATGGAAGAGGCGGCGCGTGAAGCCGACCTCACCGTCGGCGCCCTCAGCTTCCAGGCCATGATGCAGCTCGTGACCCGCAAGCTGCGAATGAGCGTCCCTCTCCCGGATATCGAAACGTGGATCGAGGAGTACACCGAGGATCCTGAACGGTACGATCCCCATCTGCTCGGGTTGTGGGAATCAGAGGGCGAGGACCGGAACGGGAAGATGGGAGAGGAAGGGTGAACGAGTCGGGCAAGCGCAACGGCAATCCGCCCCAGCTCCACATCTGGGACGAGGCGACCCGCGAATTCGAAGTCGGCACCCTGCACGACCACGATGAGATCTGGAGTCTGGTGGTCGTGGCCGAACGTTCCTCCTCGGACCTGTGCAGGGGCCGCATCTCCTTCAGGCGCGGCGAGGAGCGATACGACACCGACGCGATCCTGCTCGAGGAGTCGGAGGAAGACCTCGTGCGCCGGGCCACGGAGCTGCCGGCCTCCACACTGCGTCAGTTCCTCTCAGCCCTTCTCGCGGACTGACCGGACCGAGACGTGGCCGACGAACGCATCCTCGTGGTGGACGATGAGCCGGATCCGGATCGTGCCCTGAAGCCCCGCGGAGTCCGCATCGATCAGGACTCTCAGCGGGTGTTCGTGAACGGCGACCAGATTAGCCTCACGCCGCTTGAGCACCGCTTGCTGAAGGTATTCCTCGAACGTCGCGGGCTTGTGCAGACCCGTCGGCAGCTGCTTCAGGCCGTGTGGAACACGGAAGCCCGCATCGAGACGCGTACCGTTGACATGCACGTTGCGCGTCTAAGAGCGAAGCTCGGAAGTGGCGGAGTCCTGCTCGAAACCGTACGTGGGGTCGGATACCGGTTCCGCGAGTCGGAGTAGCCCACTATCGCCGTTCCGGTGTCTGGCAAGCCGATCACCCGACAGGAGGCAAAGCATGAAGCGGGGCTCTGGTGTGGCCGTTCTGACGGCGACGCTGGCTTTGGCTGCGCCGTTGGGTGCGCAGGACAGCAACGAGGTGACGGTCAAGACCAGTGCAATGGAGCTGAAGGTCAACGGACGGGTGCAGGTACAGGCGAGCACGAGCTCGTGCAGCGAGTTCCCGGTGGCCGACAACTCCGCTTGCGCCGAGCAGGTGCCGGGCTCGGACCTGTTTCTGCGCCGTGCGCGGCTCACGTTCTCGGTCAAGATCAACGACATGATCGATTTCCGCATCCAGCCGGACTTCAACAAGATCGACAAGGTCGGCCTTAAGGACGCCTGGGGCCGGTTCACGTTCAGCAAGGCCTTCAGGCTCAAGGGCGGACACTTCAAGCGGCCGTTCGACGGGTTCGTGCTCGTCTCGTCGACGCAGACGCTGACGGTGGAACGGGAGCTCGCGATCCGTGGCCTGGACAACCTCCTCGCCCCCAACATCACGAGCTTCACGACGGCGTTCAACCTGTCGGACCGGGATATCGGCCTGGAGGCCAGCGGGTCGACGAACAACGGGTTGTTCTCCTATTGGGCGGGTGTGTTCACGGGCGACTCCGACCTCAAGTTCCAGGACTCGAACACCGAGAAGCAGTTCGTCGGTCGCGGACAGGTCAAGCTCGCGGCAGGTCCAAAGGACTTGAAGATCGCGGCTGCGGCTGCGGCAACGGATCAGGGATACGAGACGATAGTGGAGGGGCTCCAGGGAAGGTACTACTACAACTACGAGCTGTTCGCGGACTGGGGCGATTTCACGGACGGACCGCACGCGCAGCTCGGCTTCGTGTTCGGAGACAACCCGTTCCAGAACCAGGCGGGAGACGACATCGATCTCGCGTCGGGTGAGGACTTCGCGAAGATCGCCAGCTGGCAAGCGATCGTATCGTGGAAGTTCCCGGTGGGATCCGGTAACATGGCCGTGGAGCCGATCTTCCGAGTGTCATACGCCGACGGCAACACGGACCTGGGCAGCAACGAGGTGTGGGGATTCACGCCAGGCGTGCAGATCTTCTTCTACAAGAGGAACAAGCTGGCTCTGAACTGGGACATCGCCAGCCCGACCACAGACCTGCTGCGCAACGAGAATTCGTTCAAGGCACGACTGCAATTCTACTTCTAAGAGTGCCGCGGCAGGGCCAGTGCCCCCACGCCTCCTAGAAGGCCAGCTGCAGGTTCAGGAGGAACTGATTGTCCGCCAGCCCCGGCCCGGCGTTGGTGCGGTCGATGGACTCCGACACCCCCACCAGGCTGTCTTCCAGACCGATCGAATACTGAAGTCCGATCTTGGCGTTGAACCCGGGGTTCACGTTGAGGCCGAACACCAGGAACTGCGTGCGCTCCGCCTCGGTGCCCAGGCCCACCGCCGGTTTGAAGGAGTCGTACCGGGCCAGCAGGTCGAAGGCGCCCCACAGGCTGTACCTGCCCTGGATGTACCACGCGTCGGATGTCACCTCGGCCGCATTGCCCTGAGGATCGTACTCGGCGCGGGCGTACTCGGCGGCGAACATCCACCCGCGATAGCGCAGGCCCGCGTCGGCGCTCCACACGAACCGGCTGCCGGTGAACTCGGCGTAGCC
>CAZRRU010000057.1:0-20675 GCA_964602635.1 uncultured Gemmatimonadota bacterium
TCCGAGATCCGTCGCTCGGCGGGCGATGCCATCGAGCTCGTGCTACTCGAGGGAAGCCACGTCGAGAGGATCGTTCTCCCCATCGACGGTGCGGAAGTCGCCTTCCTGCGCGCGGAAGACGCGATCGGAGAATGTGAGGAGCGAGGTCGTGTGGTCTCGGTTGACGCCCGCTTCCGCGATCGGATCGTGGTCCAGCTGGAGGATGCTGCGTGATCGGCGCGCCGCGTTCCCTCGCCGGCCTCGACATCGGCTCGACGGCCACTACCGCCGTCCTCATAGAGGCGGGCCCCGCGTGGGAAGCGACGACCGGTCCGGCCCGCGTGCTGGGCGTGGGAATCGCGCACACGGAGGGAGTGCGCAACCGTAACGTCACGCATATCGAGGCGGCCACGGAATCGGTGCGCGAAGCTCTGCGAGAAGCCGAGGAAATGGCCGGGATGGAGTCGGGTGTGGTGTACGCGGGCATCGCGGGCGATCACGTCCTCGTCGGGTCTTCGTCCGGTGTCGTGGCTGTATCCGGGGACGAAGTCGACCAGCGGGATCTCGAGTGCGTGCACGAGGTGGCGAGGGCCATCGCGATCCCCCAGGACCGCGAGCTGCTGCACGCCATACCCCAGGACTATCTGGTTGACGGACAGGCGGGAATCGAGGATCCGCGCGGCATGGAGGCGACGCGGCTCGAATCCGAAGTATGCGTCGTCACGGCCGGATCGACCGCCTGCCAGAATCTCCGCAAAGCGATCGATCGAGCGGGCTACCGCACCGAGGAGCTCGTGTTCTCTCCGCTCGCAACAAGCCTCGCCGTGCTGTCGGACGAACAGAGACAGGCCGGAGTCGCCCTGCTCGAAATCGGGGCCGTGGCTACGGAAATGATAGTGTATCGCGACTCACGGATCCACGTGGTGGCCACCTTCCCCTGGGGTGGCCTCACCGTCACGAACGACATCGTGAAAGGCCTCGGAATTCCGCTGGCCGAGGCAGAGGATCTGAAGAGAGACAGGGGTAGCGCCAGCACGCGCGGGGTCGGCGGTGACGAGCAGCTCGAGATTCCGGGCCCGACTCCGGGTCGCACGCGGGAGGTCTCGCGCGAGCTGCTGGCGCACATCATCGAGCAGCGCCTGGACGAGATGCTCGGGCTGGTTTACGAGGCGCTCGAGGAGAAGCAGATGCTGGACGCGCTGCCGGGCGGCGTGGTGCTCACGGGCGGTGGGTCCAGCCTCGAAGGGATCGTCGAGCTGGCTCAGACGGTGTTCAACATGCCCGTCGCCCTCGGGCAACCGGGAGCTGGCCTGGAAGGCGTCATGGAGGCCACGCGCGATCCACGCCTGTCTGCCGCCGCGGGTCTGGCGCTGTACGGGCGGATGCGAACCCAGGAGACGGGCGGCGGACTGGCACTACGGACGGTGAGTCGATTGACCGACTGGTTGCGCGACTTCTTCTGAGTCGCGGCCCGGGTCGGAGTCGGAGTAGAGATCGGAGCGAAGATGAACCCCAACACGGATCGGGAGGGACAGATGGTATTCGAGTTCGAGCGTGAGACGACGCGGAACGCCCGCATGAAGGTCGTGGGCGTCGGCGGGGCCGGGGGCAACGCGGTCAACCGCATGATCGATGAGGACCTCGACGGTGTCGAGTTCGTCGCGATCAACACGGACGCGCAAGCGCTGAGCAATTGTACGGCGCACCTGAGTCTGCAGATCGGCCGGAAGCTCACTCGAGGACTCGGGGCGGGCGCGAGGCCGGAGGTGGGCCGGCAGGCGGTGGCCGAGAACGAGGAGGAGGTTCGCCGCGCGCTCGAGGGAGCCGATCTGGTGTTCGTGACGGCCGGCATGGGCGGTGGCACCGGGACGGGCGCCGCACCACGGGTCGGGCAGATCGCCAGTGAAATGGGCGCGCTCGTCATCGCCATCGTCACGCGTCCGTTCAACTTCGAGGGCAAGAAGCGAATGCGACACGCGGAGATGGGCCTTCGGGACCTGCGCCGGTCCGTCGATACGATGATCGTGGTTCCAAACGAGAAGCTCCTGTCGGTGGTCGGGAAGGGGACGACCTTTCGGGCCGCTCTCAAGAAGGCCGACGAAGTGCTGCTCCACGCGACCCAGGGTATCTCGGACCTGATCAGCGTCACCGGAGAGGTGAACGTCGATTTCGCCGATGTCCGCACCGTCATGTCCAATCGCGGGGCGGCCCTGATGGGGACCGGAGAGGCGACGGGAGAGGACCGGGCCGTCGAAGCCGCCCAGCAGGCGATTTGCTCGCCTCTGCTCGACAGCTTATCGATTAACGGGGCCACTGGCGTTCTCGTGAACATCTCGGGTGGCATGGATCTCGCCATTGACGAGGTGACCACGGTGAACTCCATCGTACAGGAGGCGGCCGGCGACGACGCCGAGATGATCTTCGGGGCCGTCCACGACCCGAATCTGGACGGAAGACTCCGGGTCACCGTGATCGCCACGGGGTTCGGAGAGAGCGTCGAAGACGAGCCGGCCCCGACACTCAAGGTGGTTCCGGTGGACAGCGATCCGGTCGTGCGGCCGAGGTTGGTCTCGGTCATCGGCGGCAGCCGGACTCCGATCGCCACGGGCCTGCCGGAAATCGGAAGCGCTTTCACGGGCCGATCACACGTGGAAGACCTTGAAATCCCGACGTTCATCCGACGCCAGATGGACTGACGCCGGGCAGGATGCGGCAACGCGAGGAATCGATCAGTTGAGATTCACCGACGCGAGACCAGGACCGAACCGTCAGGGGCGCGGGCCACGCAAGCCGTGGTTCACGCCGGCGAACCGGTTCGTCGTTTCGGCAATGGCCGTCGCAGCTCTGCTTGTCGTGGGCCTCGGACTGCGGTCCATGCTCCGATCTCGAACCGGGCCCGAAGCAGAGAACATCCGAACGGTGTTCGTCCCCGCTCCGCCACCTCCCGAGAGCGTGTACGACACCCTTCAGAGTGGGGAGACGCTGGCCGAAGTCCTGGACGACCGGGGCTTCTCGCCACTGGAGATTCACGAGCTGATCCAGGTCGTCAGAGAGTACAAGAATCCCCGCACGTTCCGACCCGGTGTCGTGGTCCAGCTCACGGGCCCGCCGGGCGGGCGAGCCGAGCAGATCCTCCTGCAGTTGAACGAGGACTCGTTGCTCGCGCTGGAGGCTCGCGTCGATGGATGGGAGAGCGATGTGTCCACCGTCCCGATCCGGGTGGACACGCTGCTCCTGGCGGGACTGATCGAGTCGAGTCTGTGGTACGCCGACCTGTCCGGAGAAGTCGATCTTCTCGGCGAAGGCGAGTTCCAGGAATACGTGTACGACCTGGCGGACGTGTTTGCCTGGAAGGTCGACTTCACCCGGGATATCCGCCGCGGAGACGCGTTCCGAGTGGCCATTGAGAGAGAGCTGCGGCCTGACGGAACGGTCCGCACCCGCCGGTTCCTGTCCATCGAGCTCCGAAACCGCGGCCGCGTTCTGTCGGCCATTCCTTTCACGCGTCCGGGGGGGCAGAGGAACTACTTTGATGTGGAGGGTGGGGCCCTGCGGGGAGTGTTTCTCCGGTATCCGGTCCCGTATCGCATCACGAGCGGGTTCTCGAACCGCAGGTACCACCCGGTGCTCAGGCAATACCGCGCCCATCGCGGCACCGACTACGGGGCCCCGCACGGCACGTCGGTCAAGGCGACCGCTACCGGCACGGTGACTCGCGCGGGGAGGTGGGGGAACTACGGGCGAATGGTCGAGATCCGGCACACGCACGGCATCAACACCCGGTATGCCCATCTCAGCTCGATCGCGGCCGGAATCAGGCCAGGCGCACGGGTGGACCAGGGACAGGTGATCGGCCGTGTCGGTTCGACGGGGCTGGCCACGGGGCCCCACCTCCACTACGAGTTTCTGCAGAACGGCGGGCACCGGAATCCGTCGAGCATGAACCTCCCGTCGGCTCCGGCGCTCGAGGACCAGTACATGGCTGAGTTCCAGGTCGGTCGCGACGCGGCGCTGGAGCTGTTGTCCGGCGTGGCGCTTCCGACGCCGACCTCCGATCCGGTCGGACCGGCGGCGGCCGACTGACCCTGACCCCGCCGGACCCGGCGGCAGCGCGCCTCCCCCCGGGCGCGGGCCCCGCCTATACTGCCTTCCCATGAGAACCCGAGAACCAGCACATCGCGCATGACGCCCCTGCTGGCCTTTGGAGGGGCGGCTGCTGTGGCGGCTGCGATCGCCGCGTGGTGGTATGGCCGACGAGAGGAGAAGGTACGGGGACGTGGCCTGGCGGCTGTCCTGAAGGGTGCGGCTCTCTTCCTTCTGCTGTCCTCTCCGTGGATGCCTTCACTCGCGAGCCGTGGCGAGATCGGGCCACGGACAGCGATCCTCGTGGATATCTCCCGCAGCATGGGCTATCCCGCCGGCTCGAACGCGGACGTCTCCCGCCTGCACGTGGCGCGGGAGGCGGCGGAGGAGATGCTTTCCTCTCGTCGATCCGCAGAGGTGTGGTCGTTCGCGAGTGCGGCTGCACGGATCGATCGAGCCGAGTTGCAGGACCTCGGAGCCACGGGCAGCGTCTCACGGGTCGTCGACGCGCTCGAGGCGGCGCGAGCGGCCGGCGCCGACTCGATGATCGTGGTCACCGACGGTGAGCTCGCGGACCGCGAGACCGCGCGCCAACTGGCCGAGCGGCTCGGGATCGGCGTCCGGGAGGTCCGGGTGGCGGAGGCCGTGGAGCGCGTCGCGATTCGAAGCCTCTCGGCTCCTGTCGCGGTCACGGCCGGTGACACGCTGGACGTCCGGGCCGGGATCGTCGCCACGGCCCGCGCGGGCGACTCGGCTCGGGTGATGCTCGACTTCGGCACGGACGTGAGCGCGACGGCGACCATCGAGCTTCCGGCCGCCGGCCGCTCGGTGGAAGCGTCGTTCCGGGTCCCTGTCGGCCGCTTCGCGGATTCCACGGAATGGCGGACCCTCGACGTGCGCGTCGAGGGGGCGTCGCCACCGTGGGACGGTGTCGCCGCCGCACGGTCGTGGGTGGGGGTGACCCCGGAGCCGACGGGAGCGGTGATGATATCCCTGGACCCCGATTGGGAGGCCAGGTACCTGTCGCCGGTACTCGGCAGATCGGTGCCGGGTGGGGCGAGGGTCTTCCTGCGAGTCTCCGAGGGTGAGTACATCCGGGTGGGAGCCCGACCCGCGGGCGGGATACCGGAAACCTCGGTGCGCCGGGCGGCGGGAGCGGCCTCGCTTCTCGTGGTGCAGGGCGATCCGGCAACGCTCCCGGGGTGGATCGAGTCGATCGTCCGGCGGAGTCCGGCGGTCATGCACCTGGTGAGGGGGACAGGCCGGGT
Source organism: uncultured Gemmatimonadota bacterium (assembly GCA_964602635.1). Classification (GTDB taxonomy): domain Bacteria; phylum Gemmatimonadota; class Gemmatimonadetes; order Palauibacterales; family Palauibacteraceae; genus Benthicola. The sequence continues at coordinate 5,331 of CAZRRU010000057.1, forward strand.
CCCTGGCACGGGAGTCACGGTGGAGGTGGCACTGCCGGGAGAGTGGTACCCGGAGGCGCCGCCTCCCCCGAGTCCCGTCTCGGGCCACCTCCTGGGCGCTGAGGTTCTGGACCTGCCCCCGCTTTCCCGCCTGTACGGCTCCGCGGGTCGTACCGACGGCCCGGTATTGTCGGCGCGCCGCGACCGTCAGGGGGGAGCACGTCCGGTCGCCGTGCTCGGGTCCACCGATGGCCGGCGCTGGGCCGTGGTGCACGGGGAAGGGGCCTGGCGCTGGGCCGCCCGGCGCGATCAGGGTCTGGCTCTGTATCGCGGGCTGTTCGCCGGGATGACTCGCTGGCTGATGGAGCGCGCGACCCCGCGTCCCGTCCAGTTGCAGGACCCATCTCCCCGCACCGGCGACTCGATACGGTGGCGCGTGGCGCCCGACGTCCGCGATCTTGCCATGCATCTCGAGGATGCCTCGGGTGCGGTCGTATGGTCGGACAGCTCTGCGGGTCCGGCGACGCCGAGCGACGCCCCGCCGCTGGAGCGGGGAGATGCCCGGTTCGAAGCGACGGGCAGTGTCCGAGGGGTCCCATTCCGCATTCAGCGGCCGTTCCACGTGAGCGCCGGAGCGGAGGAACTCCCGGGCGTCGTGGGTCCGCCGCTCGACGTGCGACCGGCGGAAGTGGCGGGGGAGGGGAGGAGGGCCGGCAGCGACCCGCCTGTCTGGCCCTTCGCGGCCGCTATCGTGCTTCTGTGCGCCGAATGGCTGTGGAGACGGAAGGTGGGATTGAGATGAGTCGGGAGGCGGAGTGAGCGAAGAGGGAATGAGTCTGCGCGGGCAGGGCCGTGACAGATCCTTGTGGCAGAGGATCGTGGACCTGTCGCTGACGGACGTGTCGGTCCTGGTGAAGGGAATCGATGACGATTCGATCGAGGAGCTGGAGCGCGTCCTCCTGGAGGCGGACTTCGGTGTGGACGCCTCGCTGGAGCTGGTGGAAGAGCTGGAGTCTGCGGCACGTAGAGGGAAGGTGAAGACGGAGACGGAACTGCGCGAGCTGCTGGCGGGACGTATCCGCGAGATCCTCACCGCTCCGCGGGGCCCGGGCCCCGAAGCTTCGGCCGGCTCCCCGGAATTCGTGACCGGCACGGGGTCGCGACCTTTCGTGATACTCGTCCTCGGCGTGAACGGGACGGGGAAGACGACTACGGCAGCGAAGTTGGCGCGGCGCGCGCTCGACTCGGGTCTGGACGTGACGCTGGCTGCCACCGACACGTTCAGGAGCGGCGCCCAGGAGCAGCTTCGAATTTGGGCCGACCGGCTGGGGGCGAGCTTCGTGGGCGGGCAGCCTGGCGGCGATCCGGCGGCCGTGGCGTTCGACGCCGCCCAGTCCGCGGTGGCCCGCGATTCCGACATTCTCATCGTGGATACGGCCGGCCGCCTGCACACGCAGACGAATCTCATGGAAGAGCTTCGGAAGATCGACCGGGTCACGGGCCGTCTGGTCGAGGGGGCGCCGCACGAGCGCCTGCTGGTGGTGGACGCGACGGCGGGGCAGAACGTGTTGAACCAGGTCCGGGAGTTCGGGCAGGGACTGCCTCTGACCGGTATCGTGCTGACGAAGTACGACAGCACGGCCAGGGGCGGTTCGGCCGTAGCCGTCAGTCGTCAGTTCGGTCTTCCGGTCCGGTGGCTGGGAACAGGAGAGGGCGCTGCGGATCTCGAGCCCTTCGATGCGGACACTTACCTGGAAAAGCTCCTCGGCTGACATGTCCCCGCACACGAGCGACTTGCAGCGATCGGTCCAGTATCTGAAAGGCGTCGGTCCCCGCCGGGCGGAGAAACTGTCCCGCATCGGCGTACGCACCGCGCGCGATCTCCTGTATCACGTGCCCCATCGGTACGAGGACGCGACCACGGTCGCCCGCATCTCGACTCTCAAGACGGGGGACGAGGCGACCATCATCGGCCGAGTCGTCTCGAAAGGCGTGATTCCGACCCGGCGGCGCCTGCGGATCTTCCATGCCGTGCTCAAGGACGATTCGGGGCTCATCGAATGTGCGTGGCCCGGGCAGCCGTGGTTGGACAATACGATACGCAAGGGCGACCTCCTGCTGGCTTCCGGGACCGTGGGCTTCTACCACGGTCGGCAGATGCGACCGCGGGAGCACACGCTGCTGGCTTCGGCCAGTGACGGGGAAACGGGCACCGGCATCGTATTCCCGGTCTATCGGGCCACCGAGGGACTGAGCCACAGGCAGATCCGCGGGATCGTCGAAGCGAACCTGGACGATCTGCTGAAGGAAGCCGGAGAAGAAGAGATCTTCGGGGCCGACTGGCTGCGTGCGGTCGGCTTGATGCGGCTTCCCGAGGCTCTGGAGAGGCTGCACCGGCCGCAGGCACTTGCTCAGGTCGGGCCGGCCATGCGGCGGCTCGCATACGAGGAGTTGTTCTTCCTGCAGCTCCTGCACGCCCGGGCCCGTCACCAGTACCGGAGCCGGGAGGCCGGGCTGTCCCTTGACTCGCCTCCGACGCTCACCGGGCGATTCCTCGGGTCGCTGCCATATAGGCTGACGGAGGCCCAGGAGAAGGCGTGGCACGAGATCAGAACGGACATGGAGGGCCCATCCCGCATGTACCGGTTGCTGCAGGGAGACGTGGGCTGCGGCAAGACGGTGGTGGCGGCCGCGGCTATGGTACGCGCCGCTGACTGCGGACGGCAGGCGGTGATCATGGCGCCCACCGAGCTGTTGGCCGAGCAGCACCAGCGCACCCTGACGGATCTCCTGGAGCCGGTCGGACTGGAACCGGCGCTCCTCACGGGATCGGTCACGGGCAAGAGGCGCGAGGCCGTACTGGAGGACTCTCGTTCAGGTCGCGCTCCGGTGATCGTCGGAACGCACGCCCTGATCCAGGAGGGAGTGGAGTTCGGCTCTCCCGGCCTGGTGGTAATCGACGAGCAGCACCGCTTCGGGGTGGAGCAGCGGCGGGCCCTCCGTGACGCCGGGGGTGCGGCGGATACGCTCGTGATGACGGCCACTCCGATTCCCCGCTCGCTCGCCCTCGCGGTGTACGGCGACCTGGACCTGAGCGTGATCGACCAGATGCCGCCCGGCCGCAAGCCGGTGGTCACCGGGGTGCGCGGCCCGGCCGACCGTCCGGCGGCCTTCGAGTTTCTCCGCGATCAGCTGGCCGGCGGCCGGCAGGCGTACGTGGTGTATCCCCTGATCGACGAGTCGGACGCCGTCGAGGCCGCGGCCGCGACCCGGGCCGCGAAGGATCTGTCCGCCCTGTTCCCCGAGTTCCGCCTCGACCTTCTGCACGGTCGAATGAGCGGCACGGAGAAGGAAGCGATCATGCGCCGGTTTCTATCAGGGGAGACGCACGTACTGGTTGCGACTACGGTGATCGAAGTCGGGATCGACGTGCCGAACGCGACCGTGATGCTCATCGAGCACGCCGACCGATTCGGGCTCGCCCAGCTGCACCAGCTTCGTGGCAGGGTTGGGCGAGGAGGCGATCAGAGCTACTGCGTCGCGTTCTACCCGGGAGACGGGCCGCCAGAGCGCCTGCGGGTGTTCGCGAGCACCAACGACGGATTCGAGATCGCACGACAGGACCTCCGGCTCCGGGGTCAGGGCAACCTGTTCGGGGCCGAGCAGCACGGATTGCCAGCTCTACGCTTCGCCGACCTCGAGCGAGACTATGCCCTCCTCGAGCACGCGAGAGACAGGGCCCGGACGATGGTGGAAGCCGATCCGGAACTGGCGTCCGCCCGGCACCGCCCATTCGCCCGCGTGCTCCAGGAAAGGTACGCCGACCAGGCCGCGCTGTACGCCGTCGGCTGACGTTGACTCGCTTCTGGCTCCGCTCTAGTGTTCCCGCTTCGCGCCGACCCCAACCACGGAATGCCCGGACATGGATATCACCAGCACCAGCGTTCGCGATCTGGCTTCGAAAGCGGCGGAGGACGCGACACTCCACGGCTGGGTAGCCGGGTTTCGATCGAGCGGGAAGATCGCGTTTCTGGAGCTGCGCGACGGCACGGGCGCGGTCCAGGTCGTGGTCGCGCGGAACGAAGTGGACGACCGCTCGTGGGAGGCTGCGGCTGACCTGACCCTCGAGAGCAGCGTCCGCGTGGCCGGTACCGTACGGAAGGACGATCGTGCGCCCGGTGGCTACGAGATCACCGCGAGGGCGCTCGAGGTGGTCGGTTCGTCCGACGAGTATCCGATCCAGCCGAAGGAGCACGGAATCGACTTCCTGCTCAACCAACGGCACCTGTGGCTGAGACACGGACGCCAGGTGGCGATCATGCGGGTGCGTGACGAGATCGTGAAGGCCATTCGCGACTTCTTCTACGAGCGGGACTTCGTCCTGGTGGACTCTCCGATCCTGACCGGCGCCATCGGGGAATCCGCCGGCACCCTGTTCAGCACCGAGTACTTCGACCTCGGTACGGCCTACCTGGCACAGACCGGCCAGCTGTATGTCGAAGCGGCGGCCGCCGCGCTCGGGAAGGTCTACTGCTTCGGGCCCACGTTCCGCGCCGAGAAGTCGAAGACTCGGCGGCACCTGACGGAGTTCTGGATGGTCGAGCCCGAGGTCGCGTGGCTGGACTCCGAAGGCAACATGCGGCTCCAGGAGGACTTCGTTTCCTACGTCGTGGGTCGGGTCGTGGAGAGAAGAAGAGGCGAGCTGGAGCAGCTCGAGCGCGACGTCGACCGACTCGCGGCCGTCACACCCCCGTTCGATCGGATGAGCTACACGGAGGCCGTGACGTTCCTGAAGGGCTCCGGAAGTGAGGTCGAGTGGGGAGCGGACCTCGGTGCGGAGCACGAGACGGTGCTGACCGAGGGGCGCGAGAAGCCGCTGTTCGTGTATGACTATCCGCGTGAGGCGAAGGCGTTCTACATGAAGGAGAACCCTGAGGACCCGCGCACGGTGAAGTGCAACGACCTTCTGGCTCCAGAGGGCTACGGCGAAATCATCGGCGGGAGCCAGAGGGAAGACGACCACGACCGGCTCCTGGCGCGCATCCGGGAAGAGGGTCTTCCGGAGGAGGCGTATGACTGGTACCTGGATCTAAGGCGATACGGCACCTTTCCGCATAGCGGTTTTGGTCTGGGACTCGAGCGGACCGTTGGGTGGATCTGTGGGGTTCCACACCTGCGAGAGACGATCGCGTTTCCCCGGATGATGACCCGGCTGACGCCCTAGGGAGGCGGCGACGGAAACGGACCCGGTGAAACGAACCCGCGCCGATTCCCGTACGGGAGGCCAACAGGAGGCACAATGGAACTCATAGCCGCATTGATGCTCGCGACGGCCGGGGCCGGCATGGGCCTCAGCTACGTCAAGGTCAGGGAGTTTGTACGCACTCGATTACGCTTCGTGGATACCGCGCAAAAGCCGGCGGCGCCATGGATCGCGGGGGTGGCCGGAGCGCTGGTTGCCGCGCCCGTGGTGGCGTTGCTGCCCGTCCTGGGGCCCTTCACGGCCATCGTGTACGGCGTCGTAGTGGGGGCAGGGGTGCGCAGCGGTCAGAAGCAGGTCAAGCAGCTCACGGGCGGCTGATTCCAGCCGCCTTTACACGCTCCCATAGTCGGTCGAGTTCCTCGAGGCTCGCGCGGCGCGGATCGAGACCTTCCTGGTCCGCCAGTTCGAGGAGGGCCCGGAACCGTCCCCCGAACTTGGCTGCGGACCGCTCGAGGGCCGTGGTCGGGTGAATGCCCGCGAGGCGAGCGACGTTCACGGCCGCGAACAGCAGGTCTCCCAGCTCGTCCTCCACCTCGGGATCCGCGTCTCGCGGGATGCCCGCCGGCTCCGACCGGGCTGTCATCAGGGATTCCCGCAGCTCCTGGACCTCCTCCTCGAGCTTTTCCAACGCTCCCCACACGTCTGGCCAATCGAAATTCAAGCCGGCGGCCCTGTCCTGCATGCGAAGCGATCGACTGAGGGGTTCGAGGCCGGCGGGAAGACCGTCGAAGGGATCCACAGAGTCGGATCCGGCCCGGTCGCGATCGCGCTGTGCCGCCTTCATCCGTTCCCAGTCGGGGGGCTCCTCCGCGTCGCCGTACACGTGCGGGTGACGCTCGCGCATCTTGCGCTCCATCCCGCTTACTACCGCCGCCGTGTCGAACGCGCCGCGTTCCTCGGCCAGGACGATCTGGAAGGCGACGTTGAGGAGCAGGTCGCCGAGCTCCCGACACAGTTCGTCATCCTGGCCCGTGAGGACGGCGTCGGCTACCTCGTGCGCCTCTTCGAGCAGGTAGGGCCGCAGGCTGGCGGGAGTCTGCCGTGCGTCCCAGTCGCAGTGGTCCCGCAGGTACCGGACGAGGGCGAGACTCCTGCCCAGAGTGGCATCTGCGGGACGGGACCGCTCCAGGTGTTCGGCGCGCGCCCCGTCGGGGCCTGGAATCTGTTGCTCAGGGGACATAGGCCGGATATACTACGCCCGCCTTGAAAAACGTGCCAATTGAAGCGACCGAGCGCGCCTGGATAGAAGTGGATCTGGGCGCGCTGCGCAGGAATAGCCGGGTCATCTCGGATCGTGTGGGCGACGGCTGTCGCCTCCTCCCCATGGTCAAGGCCGATGCCTACGGCGTGGGGATGGAGCGTGTCGTGCGCGCCCTGCGACCGCTGGATCCGTGGGGCTTTGGCGTGGCCACGACCGCCGAAGGTCGAGCGCTGCGCGGGATGGGCTGGGACGGACGCATCGTCGTGTTCGAGCCGGCGCTTCCGTCCGATCTCGCCAGCCTGGTGGAGGAGCGCCTCGAGCCGGTGATCCCCGGCATCGAGGCGCTCGTCGCTTGCGCGACGCCGCGGGATGGCGAGCCGCTGTCCGTGCACCTCGAGGTGGACACGGGTATGGGTCGCCTCGGCGTACGCTGGGAATCCTCGGTTTCGTGGGTGCCGAAGATAGCGGAGGCCCTGGGTCGAGGTGGGGTGAAGCTGGTGGGAACCATGTCCCACTTCCATTCGGCGGATCGGCCGGGTGACGCCACCGGCACACAGTGGTCCCGCCTGCAGGACGCCCTGGAGGCGATGCGCGCGTCCGGAGTGGACCCGGGGCTTGTCCACGCCGCGAACAGCGCTGGAGCCCTGCTGCACACCGGTATGGAAGCCGATCTGGTGCGGCCGGGCATCTACCTGTACGGTGGGGGAGACTGGGAGCCGGAGGCGGCGCCGGTGGTGAGCGTGCGGGCGCGGGTGCTGGCGGTGCGGGACGTGCCCGCGGGTGCGACGGTGAGCTACGGCGCCACCTGGATCGCTCCGCACGACGCCCGGCTCGCTACCCTGGGCATCGGCTACGGAGATGGGTTGCGCAGAGATCTGTCGAACCGGGGCCACGCCTTGCTCCGCGGCGTGCGTGCACCGATTCGAGGAGTCGTGTGTATGGACACCGTCGTGGTGGATGTGACGGGACGGGACGACGTCAGGCCGGGCGACGTAGCCACGCTTCTCGGCTCCGACGGAGGCGCGCGTATCCGGCTGACCGATCTGGCCACGCAGTGCGACACGATAGACTACGAGATTCTGACGGGTCTTGGCGCCCGGCTGCCGAGGCTGGAACTCGACCACGACGAGACGGGCCCGGACGAGCAGCTCGTTCTCGAGGCTCTTGAAACGATACGGGATGGAATCTGACACGAAGCTGGCCGAGCTCAGGGCCACGGCGCGCCGCGCGATGGAGAGCGCGTATTCGCCCTACTCCGGATTTCGCGTGGGTGCTGCCGTCGAGACCGTCGAAGGCAGCGTTCACGCTGGTTGCAACGTCGAAAACGCCTCGTTCTCCGTAACGATTTGCGCCGAGCGCGTGGCGATAGGAGCTGCGGTGACCTCGGGGGGGCGGGAACTGAGGCGGGTATACGTCTGCTCCACTTCGGCCGAGCCCGTGCCCCCGTGCGGGGTTTGCCGCCAGGCTCTGTCCGAGTTCGGTCCCGACCTCGAGGTAATCAGCGAAGGAATGGACGGAAAGGTCCGCACGTGGACGCTGGCCGACCTGTTGCCCGAGCAATTCCGCCTCGAAGAGCACGTGTCGGGGCCGCGGAATGAGCCGGGTGCGGGTGCTGAGGGGCACTCTTGATCCGCAGGGGATATCTCGTTTCCCTTCTGGTCGCCATGGCCCCGGGCCTGGCGTCCTGCACCGAGGACCCGATCCTTGCCGTGAATTCCGAAACGGCGCCCGGATTCGCGACTCCGACGATCGAAGTGGTGCTGGAGGCGGGGGAGCTTCCGGCGTGGCGTGACACCACCTACTGGGGCTTCGTCCTGCCGAGCACGGCGGCGTACAGCCTGTCGTCCGATAGCGAGACTCTGCGGTCCAGGCCACTGGGCCGGTTCAGCACGATTCCGGACAGCCTGTTCGTGGACACGGCGCGTGTGGCGATCGACAGCTTCACGTCCGCCGCGATTCGCCTGACGATCGATACCCTGGCGTCGGAGATTCCGGCCGGGGGCGTGGAGCTCGCTGCGTGGTCGCTTTCGAGGACCTTCGACGCGAACGAGGCGACGTGGTTCGATGCCCGCGAGGGAGAACCCTGGTCCACTCCCGGAGGCGATTTGCTCAGCGTCCTGGGGGCCGATTCTCTAAGCTTCGATGTGGATTCGCTGACGGCGCTTCCCGACACGGTCTTCCTGCCGATCGACGCGGATCCCGATTCGCTTCTCAAGGCCTGGCGGGAGACGGATGGGGAACCGGGGTTCGCGATCGTTCTCTCGGGAACGGAAGCCGAAATCCGCGTCAACACGATAGTCCTGGTGGCTGACGCGGTCGCGGAAGGACTCGACACGGTACTCAATTTCCGCCGTGTCGCGGTTCCGACCACGTTCATCTTCGATCCGCCGACCCCGGAACCGACCACCCGTCTGCGGCTCGGCGGTCTGCCCGGGGCCCGTCACTACATGGACTTCGAGCTGCCCGACAGTCTCGGCTTCATCGAGCTGCGCGGCGCGACGATCCACCGGGCCACGCTGGAGTTCCGTCCGACGGGAGCTCCTGACGCCCCATTCGAGCTGCGCGGAGCCCTGGCGGCTCAGGCCGTGAGGCTGCTGGCGGACCCGTTCGTCTACGGAGAGAAGACTCCCATCGGCTCCACTCTCGGGGACCTGGCGTCCCTGGATCCCGACTCGCTGGCCTCAGGCGTCTCGATGCAGTACGACATCACGTCGCTGATTCGGGCGTGGACGCAGATACCGTCGGAGGCGGCCTTCTTTCCACTGCGAGTGGGCATCGTCCCTGTGCCGGAAAACCGGCAGTTCGGATTCTGGGAGTTCTTCTCACGGGAGGACGGTCCGGGGCTGCGGCCCGTTGTGCACCTGCTGTTCACACCCAACCCGTCGTTCCTGCTACCGTGATGGCGGGTGGAGGCCGTCGAACTCGGCCCGGGCGGTCGATCCCTGGGGCGGTCGTGATCGGGCTCGCGCTGCTGCCTGGAGTCCTCTCCGCGCAGACGCCGGTCACCGCTCTCGGATTGGGCTACCCGGTTCCGCCACTGGACGCACGATCGGCGGCCCTCGGAGGAACGGGGTTGGGCCTGTTCGGCGGGTCGTTCTCTTCCCGCAACCCGGCGGACCTGACCATGTTCTCGACTCCGGCGATCGGCGGAACGCTGGCCCCGGAGTCGGTCGGGCTGACCACGGTCGAGGGCGAGCAGTCGACGGGGCGGAGTCGATTCGTCCTGATGCAGGGAGTGCTTCCGTTCCGACAATGGCGCTTCGGCCTCAACATCAACTCAGAGCTCGACCAGGACTGGGATGTGCTTCTCGCGGATACACTCGAAACGGAATTCGGTGACTATCCTTATGTTGAGAATAGACAACATGATGGTGGTATCAGTTCCGTTGGTGTAAGCGTGGGCTATCGGCTGGGCGCCATCGGTTTCGGCGTCGAAGGCAGCGCCATGACGGGGAGCCTGCGACAGGTCTTTCGACGGGATTTCGACCCCGCGATCGGCGACCCCACCAACCAGATCGGCGGTGCGCTCGGCGACGCCAGGTGGGCGTTCAGCGGCTGGCGGTTCCGGGCCGGCGTGACGGGAGACATCGGTCGTCGAGCGGTCCTGTCGGCCGCGGTCACGACGTACACGCAACTCGAGGCCGAGAAGGACACGTTCGGCATCGCCCTGGGAGCTCAGAAGTTCGAGATGCCTCTCGAGGTGGCCGCCGGAGGCAGCGTCGTGTTGATGCAGACGCTCATGCTGGCGGTGGGTGGAGGCTGGAAGGGATGGTCGAAGACCGACTTCCGCGTCCTGGACACCGAGTCGGCCGACGTGATGTGGCTCGGGGGGGGGCTCGAGTTCGTCGGGGTGAAACTGCTGAGCATTCCGGTGCCGCTGCGAATCGGCTATCGGTACACCGATCTGCCGTTCTACGGTGGCGCTTTCGAGCAACTCTCTGAGCAGGCGGCCACGTTCGGACTCGGAATACGGCTGGCCGGTGGAAAGGCCGCGCTGGACCTCGGCGTGGAGATCGGAAGCCGCGGTCAATTCCCGGAGACGGGCACGGAGGAGAGCTTCCAGCGCTTCTCCTTATCGATGGGAATCAACTCGATGTAGCACTCGGGCTATGCGCGCACCGCGGCCTTCTTCACGCGGCGTGCGTCCCTTACCGCCTCCAGTACTTCGGCTTCCAACAGATCCGGGTGCGTGACTGGCCACCCATGACCGCGGGGCACCCGGCGGACGGTGAGCTCATCCCGTCTAGACTGGGCCAGAAACGCCTCGCATTCTCCCGGCAGGTACAGTTGATCGAAGTCGGCCAGAACGACATGGGCCCGCGGAGCCGTTGGCCGGAAGGAGTGCGCGATACAGTGGAGCGTCTCCGAGACGGTGGGGAAGAGACTGGCCGGCCGGCGCACGGCCGCTCCGACATAGTCCCGCAGGATGCTCCAGGCCCAGCCGGCGCCCCGGCGACCTTCGAGACCCAGGTACTCCCGGAGCTGCAGGCGCACCGCCCTCCCGAATTTGTTCGTCCAGCCGACCGTCAGCGGGATGAGAGGAGACAGGGCGATCGCGGGTACGGAGCCGAGCAGGGCGAGGAATCCCCCGTACGAATGCCCGGCCCGGAACGCCTGTGGCGCATAACGTCCAGCCAAAGCCTCTGCGAACTCCCGATACCCGTCGATCCTGGCGGGAAGATCGGCATGCGTGCGAAACGACAGATCCGGCACGAACACGGTGAAGTGCCGTCCGAGGCGGGTCATTCCTTCCCGGTAATATCGCGGGTGAACCCCGAGGCCCGGAAGGAAGATGAAAGGCTCCCCCGTGCCGTGGATTTCCACCGGCACCTGGATACCGTCGAACTTGAACGACTCTCGCCTCACATCCATTCCAGATCCTACGCGGCACCGGTAGGGTGGGCAATCGGCCCGTCCAGCAGCCCGTGTCCGTCCGCGGGCCGATGTAGCCGGTGCCGCCGCCTACCGGTAGGTTCAGGCCGTTGAACATCGGTTGATCGAGGGTACCATTTTCCGGGTGAATGAAACTTCGTGACTGAGTCGACGGGTCTGATCCCACTGCGGCGCAAGGGCGTCGCCCGCGCGGTCGGCACTTCTCCCGTGCCGGTGACACGGCGCGCGTTCATCGAGACCTATGGTTGTCAGATGAACATAGGAGACTCCGAGCTGATGGCCGGAGCCCTCGCCCGCCGCGGCTACGTCACGGTGGACGACCCGGGGCGCGCCGATGTGATCGTGATCAACACCTGCGCGATCCGCGAGCACGCGGAAACGAGGGTCCTGGGAAGAATCGGGCAGCTGCAGGCACACCGGCGGAACAACCCAGAGCTCGTTCTCGCCGTCACCGGTTGTATGGCGCAGCGCCTCGGCGGGACCCTGCTCGACAAGGCTGCAGGCGTGGACGTAGTGGCCGGCCCCGACTCCTATCGAAAGCTCGGTGACGTGGTGGACGAGCTGCGGACGGGGTCCGTTCCGCGCGGCCAGCTCCTGCTGGCCCTGGACGAGACGGAAGACTACGAGGGAGTGGAGGCCATCCGGCGGGGAGGAGTGACCGCCTGGGTAACCGTGCAGCGAGGATGCGATCACCGGTGCACGTTCTGCATCGTTCCGTACGTCCGGGGAGGAGAGAAGAACCGGGAACCTGCGGCCGTGCTCCGCGAGGTGCGGGGCGCGGTAGCGGCAGGGTACTCGGAGGTGACCCTCCTGGGCCAGACCGTGAATTCCTACCGCCACGGGGACTGGGACTTCGCGCGGCTGCTGCGGGCGGTGGCCCGCCTCGACGGGGTGAGGCGCGTGCGCTTCACGTCGCCCCACCCGAACGATGTGACCGACGAAATGCTCCGCGTGATGGCGGAGGAGCCCGCCGTGTGCCCCCAGCTGCACCTCCCCGTCCAGTCCGGGTCCGACCGGGTGCTGAAGCGGATGGTCCGCCGGTACACGGCCCGGGAGTTCCTCGACACCGTGGATCGTGTCAGGGCGCGGGTTCCCGGCATCGCGCTCAGCACGGACGTGATCGTGGGATTCCCCGGAGAGACGGAAGAGGACTTCGAGGCGACGCTGGCGCTCCTCGGCAGGGTCCGGTTCGACGACGCTTTCCTGTATCGGTATTCGCCGCGGGACGGAACTCCGGCGACCCGGCTGCCGACGGGCGAGTTCGTGGACGAGGGCACCTCGGGACGACGGCTGGACAAGGTGATCTCCCTGCACCGGACGATCCAGCGCGAGATCAACGGGACCGAGGTGGGCTCCGAGCAGGAGGTCCTGGTGGAGCGCCCGGCCCGCTCGGAAGGCGACATCCTGGGCCGCACCGCTACCGGGAAGGTCGTGGCGTTCGCCGGACCCGTGGAGTGGAGGAACTCCTACCGGATGGTCCGGATGACCTCGACGAGCGGGCCGACTTTCAGCGGGGAGGCCGTACTGTGAGCTCTCTCGGCTGGCGTATGGTGCTCGTCGCGGTCTTTTGCGCGGTCGCCGCCCTGTTCGCGGTGCAGAACGGAGGCATACACGTACCGATCCACCTCGGGATCGTGACCGTCCGCTCGGTTTCGCTGCCGGTGGTGGTGTTCACTTCGGTGATCGTCGGTATGCTGATGGTGTTGCTGGCCGGGCTCAGGGCGGACCTCAAGACCCGGCGGATGCTGCGGCGGTATCGTGACGCGCTGGGCGGCGCGTCAGAGGAGCCCTGAGCCGGGCGTCCGACGCCAGCCCCCGCCGCGTCCCGCCTCTCCTCCTCCTCGCCTCGGCCACCTGTCTCGGGGTGGCCCTGGGCCTCCGCTTCCCGGGTTCGCGCGCACAGGTCGCCGGGACCCTGGCCTGGCCGGTCTTCCTCGCTCTCGCCGCCGTTCCGTTCTTCGCTCGACTGCCGCGGCACACCGGACCTCGCCGCCCCGGACTACTCGTGTGTGCGGTCCTGGCGGCCGGTCTCACGGCGGGAGCTTCGCTCGGTTCCTGGACCTCCGCGCGTGCCTCCGGGTCCTGCGTGCGGGACCTCGCGACCGGAGATGCCGTCGTGGTTCGGGGAACGACTCGCGAGAGCGCTCGCCCGGGGCCGTCCGTCCGACTGACCCTCACCGATGCGACGGTCAGCTCCGTCGACGCGAACACGAAGTGTCCCCTCGGAAGGCTGGTGGTGCGTGTAAACGGGACGTCGCGCTCCGTTTCAGCCGGGGCCCCGGTCCACCTCCGTGGTGAGTGGGTCCGTCTCGGGCGTCCCTCCTCGTGGCCTCGCCGGCCCGGTCGGGTGGGAATCGCCGTAGGAAGGCTGACAGAGCCGAACGGGGATACACGAAAACCCGGGTCCCCGACCGCTGCTCCCATAACGCGTATCCTGCACGCGGCGCGGGCACACGCCTCGGAGCGCCTCCGTCGCCTGCTTCCGCCGGATGTCAGTCCCGTCGCCCGAGCCCTCCTCCTGGCCGAGCGCGACGACCTGCCGGGCGCGGTCCGGACCCGTTTTGCCGAGGCGGGCCTGGCCCACCTCCTGGCCATCTCCGGTCTGCACGTCGGGATGATCGGCGCGGCGGTCGCCCTGCTGCTCGGTACGTTCATGGGACCCGCCCGCGCCTCCGTCTGGTCGGCCGCGATCGTCGCGGTCTACGTGGCGGCCATCGGCGCACCGCCTTCAGCGGTTCGAGCCTCGCTGCTGCTGACCGGATGGGCGGCGGCCCGTGTCCGCGGCCTTCCGGCGCGCCCGTGGGACCTGCTGGGTGGTGCCGCGCTGATAGCCCTCGTGGCTGATCCTCTCGTCCTCATCGAACCGGGATTCCAGCTGTCTTTCGCCGGATTCGCGGGTCTCGGTGCCGGCGTGTCCGTGGGGCGGAGCCTCCGTTTCCGACCTGCCGGCCGTATTGCGGCCACGGTCGCGCGGCTTCGTCCCCTGCCGCGGAGGGTTCGCCGGCGACTTCGGTTTCTCGGACTGGCGATAGCCGGGGGGACCGGGGCCTTTCTCGCAACGGCGCCGATCGCCGCGGCTCACTTTCAGCACGTGGCTCCCGCGGCCCTCGTGTCGCACCTGGCGGGCGCGCCCCTGGCGGGAGCTGCCATCGGAGCTCTGGCGATGGCCCTGTTCCTGCCGCCCCCCCTCGACGCGTTGAGCGCAGACGGGGCCGCCACCGTCATCCGCCTGATGATGGCCCTCGCCGGTTGGATCTCGGAGGTTCCGGGCGCTCACTACGCGGCCCGGATGCCGGGCCGCCTCACGTGGATGGCGATTTTCCTTTCGCTGGCGGGATTGTTGCGCTTCCTCCGCTGGGGTCGGGTCCGCGCTGTCGTTTTCCCAGTGGCCGCCTCGGCGGCGCTGATCCTGGCGGCTCCGGTCTTCACGACCCGGATGCCCGGCGGGCGCAGCCTGATCTGCACGCTCGACGTGGGCCAGGGGGATGCCGCGGTCCTTCGCACGGCCCGCGGAAGGTGGATCATGTTCGACGCCGGACCCCGATTCGGCAGCCGCGACGCGGGACGGGACGTGGTGCTTCCTCTCCTCCGTCGCTACGGTGCCCGACGAATCGACCTCTTCGTACTGTCCCACCCCGATCTCGATCACGTGGGCGGATTCGACTCCGTCCACGAGGCCGTTCCGGTCTTCCGCATCCTGGATTCGGGTCACCCGATTCCGAAGGCATCGTACGCCCGGTTCCTGGCTCGAACCGAAGAGGACCGTATCCGGTGGCTACCGGCGGGGCAGGGCGACGTCGTCTACCTGGACAACGTCGCGATACGGGTCCTCGGGCCGCCCCCCGTCAGTGCCCCGGCGAACGGATGGACGCGGGCCAACGAGACCAGCCTCCTGTTGCGCGTGTCCATCGGTCGGGCGCTGGTCTACCTCAACACCGGGGACGCGACCATGGAAGACGAACGCGCCCTTCTGGCTGCCTGGGGCCCGGATTCGGCACGCGCCGACCTG